>JBEHZA010000140.1:0-10808 GCA_048497895.1 Verrucomicrobiota bacterium | reverse complement strand
GGCTGCTGTCCGGGGTCGTCTTCGCCCTGCTCCCGCCGGTGTATGGCGTTTTCTTCGTGCTCAATGATCTGGGAGAGGACTTTGTTAAGCCGCTCGACAATGTCCAGTTCGGTTTCTCCGAGGGTCATCTGATTGGAAACCTGAAAAACATTCCCGAGGGCTTCGGTGCCTTCGCCATACAAACCGCGCACGGCAAGGCCCAATTTGCTGACGGCTTGAATGATCTGATTGATTTGTTCCGCGAGCACCAGACCGGGCAGATGAAGCATAGCGCTGACGCGAATGCCGGTGCCGAGATTCGTAGGACAGGCCGTGAGGTAACCGAGTTCCGGAGTGAAAGCGTAGTCGAGTTTTTCTTCCAGCAAACTATCGGCGCTATCGATCTCCTGCCAGACCTGTTTGATCTGGAGGCCGGGCCGGATGGCCTGGATGCGGAGATGATCTTCTTCGTTAATCATCACGCAGATGGATTCGTCCTTATTAATGACCAGCCCACTGCCGGCGCTTTTAGCCGCGTGTTCACGACTGATGAGATGGCGTTCGACGAGAATCTGTTTGTCGATGGCGCTAAGATTATCCATCGCTTCCGAGAAGACATTCTTGCCCATTTGAGGCAATTGCTCGACCGCCGGACGAATGAGTTCGAGAGTCTTGATGCGCTCGGGTTTTTTCGCCCAACCGGGGAACGCCAAGCCGCGAACGTTTCGCGCGAGACGAACACGACTGGACATGACGATGCGATCCTGCGGGCCTTTTTGACGGCTCTTTTCAGCAGGTGGAAGGAGAAATTCGTGAATGTTCATGGCCTAGACCACTCCTGCCTGAGCATTGCGTTTCTTCGCTTCTTTGATCGCGTCGCGCAAAATAGCGGCCTGTTCAAAGTCTTCATCCGTCACCGCTTTTTCCAACTGCTTTTGGAGTTTCAACAATTTCTCGCTGTTATCGCGGGATTGTTGAATCGCCTTGGGCACTTTGCCCTTATGGGTAGTGCCTTTGTGCATGGCTTTGAGAAGCACTTCGAGGCCATCGGAAAAGGCCTGATAACATTCCGCGCAGCCGAAGCGTCCGGTTTTCTTGAAATCCGCCTGAGTAAAGCCACAGGCAGGACATTTGGTTTCCGCACCTGCCACCGGCTGCTCCAGGTCCGGCAAGACGCCGATGCCACCGAGCAAATCGGCCGTGAGCGAGAACACTCCGGGGTCCGTAACCCCTTTCTCTTTGGAGCACGCTTCACAGAGGTCCACCTTCTGCATCTTGCCGTCGGCAATTTGCGTGAGGTGCACTTTGGCTTCGTTCTTATTACAGATGCTGCACAACATAGGATTCTACTTGTATATCGGCTCGCCGGACAGCTTCGTCAAGGCATGGTAACGTTCGACCAGGCTGCGCGTAACCGGCCCGGGGTGGCCGTTACCGATGATACGCCCGTCCACCTTCACCACCGGGATCAATTCCGCGCCCGTGCCCGTGAGGAAACATTCATCCGCGTTAAAAACATCGTACCGGGTCAGGTTCGGTTCACTGACGGTCAAGCCATTCTGGCTGGCGAGTTCCATGACCACTCCACGAGTGATGCCATAAAGCGCTCCAGCGGACAGCGGCGGCGTCAGCAACTGATTTCCTTTGACCAGGAAAATATTATCACCAGTACATTCTGCCACATATCCCTCCGAATTCAACATGATGGCTTCTTCGCAGCCGCCGTTGTTGGCCTCGATCTTGGCGAGAATGTTGTTCAAATAGTTCAACGATTTGATGGCGGGGTTCAAAGCGCTGTGCAGATTGCGCGTGGTCGCCACGGTGATAATCTCCAGACCCTTTTGATAAAACTCGGGCGGATAAAGCTGGATTTTATCGGCAATGACAATCACGGAGGGCGCTTTGCAGCGGTTGGGGTTCAGCCCCAAACCACCAACCCCACGCGTAACCACAAGGCGGATGTAGCCGTCCCGCAATTTATTCTTGCGGCAGGTGTCCACGACGGCGGCCATCATCTCGGCGTGCGAAATGGGGATGGTAAGGAGAATCGCTTTGGCCGAGCAGAACAAGCGGTCGATGTGTTCTTTCAGCTTGAAGACGCGGCCGTTGTAGGCGCGGATGCCTTCAAAAATACCGTCGCCATAGAGCAACCCATGGTCGAAAACGGAAACCTTCGCGTTCTTTTCGTCGTAATACTTGCCGTCGATATAGATTTTTATGCCCATAAACCGAGTCACACTACGTCAAACCTTGCACAGTGTGCAACCCACTTATTTTATTCGGGATTGCAAGCCACCGCCAAGGCGAAATCAGCGGTTTCCGTTGACGATCTGGCCGTCCAACAACTCGACCTGGCGAGGCGCCCGATTGGCGACGCGCTGGTCGTGCGTAGCGATAATTAACGTCACGTTGCTCTCCGCGCGAATGGCTTGCAGCAATTCGATAATCCCCTCGCCTGTATGCGAATCCAGGTTGCCGGTAGGCTCATCGGCCAGCAGCAAAACCGGCTCATTGATCAACGATCGGGCAATGGCAACCCGCTGCTGTTCCCCACCGGAAAGCTCCGCGGGGCGATGGTCCATCCGGTCGGCCAGGCCCACACGCGCGAGCAATTCCCGGGCGCGCACTTCCAGGCGGGCGTCATTCTTGCGCGCAATCCGGGCGGGCAAACAAACATTTTCCAAAGCGTCCAGCTCAGGCAGCAAATGATAGGATTGAAACACAAAACCGACTTTCGTATTCCGGAAAGCCGTAAGCTGAGATGGCGAGAAGCGGGAGAAACGATTTCCTGCAAACCAGATTTCTCCGGCATCCGGAGAATCCAGTCCGCCGAGCAAATGCAGCAGTGTGCTCTTGCCGGCGCCGGAGGAACCGCGCAACGCGAGAAAATCTCCCGGCGCAACGGCCACACTCACGCCACGCAACACTTCCACGCGACGTTTGCCGAGCGTGTAGGTCTTGCACAACCCATCGGCGGCAAGCAGCACGTTTTGATCCGCGGACAGCGGAGAGGCGGCTTCAATCATGACGCAAGGCCTCCACAGGTTTCAAACGTCCGGCGTTCCAGGCGGGCAACAATCCGGCCAGAATACAAATGAGCAAGGAGCCACCGCAAATGACGGCAATGTCACCCGGAACAATGAGGGCTGGCAATTGATCAAAATTATAAATCGACGCCGGGAACAATTCAAAGCCAGTTACCTTGCGCATGAAGTACAGAAAATCATTGCGATAGATCACGGCCAGCATGCCCAGGCCAAAACCCGCAGCCACCCCCATCACTCCCACGAGCACGCTTTGACTGAGAAAAATCCAGACCACCTGCCCGCTCGAAGCGCCCAGAGCTTTCAGGATGCCGATCTCACGCGTCTTTTGAACCACGAACGTAATCAAGGCGCTGGTAATGCCAAACGCCGCCACGATGACAATGAAAAACAACAGGTAGAGCATAACACGTTTCTCAACCAGCAAGGCATCGAGCATTTGCGAATTCTCGTCAGTCCAGGTGCTCACGACGTAATCTCCGCCCAATGCCGCAGACAATTGCGACTGCACTTCGTCCGCTTGGAAGGGATCATGAAGCATAACCATCAGCGCATGAACCGAGTTATCCAAATCATACAGGTCCTGAGCATTCGCGAGCGAACAAATGACCACAGTGGCGTTATATTCGTAATAACCGACGTCAAAGATGCCTTTCACGACATATTCATCCGGCAGGGCCACGGTGGTGGATTCTTTGGTGCGCTCCTTGGACGGCTTATCCAATTCCTTCTGCATTTTCTCCAGTGCACGCGGCGAGAAGATGGAGACACGGTCCCCTACCCTGACGCTCAAGATACGGGCCAGTTCCCGGCCAATCAGAAGACCGTTGCCGCTCAAGTCAAATTTACCCGAAACAATATTCGTGCGGAGCAGTTTGTCATCCTCCCGTTCGTTGGGATCAACCCCGCGCAAGTACGGAGTGCCAAAAGTGGAATTGCCTTCTTCCGGCTGGGTTTTCACCATAACCGGACCAATCACCAGCGGCGAAACCGAACGCACCTGCTGATTGGAAGCAATCAGACTGGAAACCAGCGCGTAGTCCTTGAGCGTGTTGTGTGGCCGGTAAACTTTCAGATGGGAATTGAAGCCGAGAATTTTTTCCCGTAACTGACGGTCAAAGCCGCTCATCACACTGATCACAATAATCAACACCGCCACCCCGAGCATAACTCCAACAATCGAAATGAGCGTGATAATAGAAACAAACGTCCGCTTCGGACGCAAGTAGCGCAAGGCCAGTGACAGCTCAAACGGCAACTGAGACATGGCTGACAAGCTAGGGTTTGCCCGCCAAATTAAAAAGAAAATTCAAAGATGGCCCGCACACTTTTATGCCTTTACGTTTGGCGACAGGTAATTAATGTTTCCCCCATGCCAATTAAATCCAAGCGTAAATCTGCTCCGAAAAGTTCTGCCAAAAAGGTCCTCATCCCGATCGGCGATGCGACCGAAGTAATGGACACCCTGTATCCGATTTTCCGTCTGCCGGAAGATGGTTTTGAAGCCGTGGTCTGCGGACCCGAAGCGCGCCTTTATCACGGTGTGCTGCATGAAATTCCGCCGGGCGAACCGAAATGGGACATCACGCGTGAAAGCCCCGCCTATCACATCCGCGCAACGGTCGCATTCAAGGACATTGATCCGAACGACTACGTGGGTCTGTTTATTTCCGGTGGCCGTGCGCCCGAATATCTGCGTTACGACAAAGACCTCTTGCGCATCACCCGCCATTTCATGGCCGCGGGCAAACCGATCGCGTCCGTTTGTCACGGCATTGAAATTCTGACCGCGGCTGATTGCATTGAAGGCCGCACGCTTACGACGGTGGCCAAATGCGCTCTGGACGTGGAGCAAGGCCGCGCCAAATACGTTAATCAATCCTGCGTGGTGGACGGCAATCTGGTCAGCGCGCGCACGTGGCATGACAACACGCCGTTGATGAAGGAATTCATCGCGCTGTTGAAGGCCGCCACGGCTTAAACCGTCCAAGACATCATGAACGACTGCAATCGTCGCCAGTTTCTTCAAGGGATCACGGCAGCGGGTGTCTGCACAGCGGCAGGTTTGGCACAGGCCAGTCCCGCCAAGGCGCATCCCGACATTCCCTTCGGCTTCAGCCTCTATGGCATGAAGACGCTGGACGTCGATAAAGCGCTGCGCACCTGCGCTGAGATTGGCTACGATTGCGTCGAACTTTCTTTGCTCGCCGGCTGGCCGACAGAACCAAAAAATCTGTCGGCCACGGAACGCCGGCGTTTGCGTGATTTACTGGAATCACTCAACTTGAAGCTGCCGGCAGTCATGGAGAACCTGTTGCTGCTGGCCGACGACGCCAAACACAAAGATAATTTGGAACGGCTGAAGAATGCTGCCGAACTGGCCATGGCGCTGTCGCCAAAAGATGCGCCGGTGATCGAAACGGTGTTAGGCACCAAACCGGATCAATGGGACGCCGTGAAGAACCGCATGGTGGATCGCCTCGGCACGTGGGCCGAAGTGGCGAAAGCTGGCAAAGTGGTGGTGACGATCAAAGCGCACATCAACAATGCACTCCACACACCGCAAGACGCGCTCTGGCTGGTGAAACAGGTGGGCAGCCCGTGGATCAAACTCGTTTACGATTATAGCCACTTCGAACTGCAAAATATCAGCATGGACGACTCGGTTGACACCATGATCAGCGAGACGCGTTTCGTGCATATCAAAGATACCGAAGGCGACGAAAAGAAATTCCACTTCCTGCTGCCGGGTGAAGGACACACCAATTATCCGCGCCTGCTAAAGCGGCTGAAACGCGGCGGTTACCGCGATTCTGTAGTGGTGGAAGTCAGCGCGCAAATCTCGAACCAACCCGGTTACGACCCCATTCGCGCGGCCAAACAATGTTACGAAAAGATCGCGCCGACATTCAAAGAAGCAGGCTTGTTCCGTGACTAAGTGAGGAGATTTATCGCGGAAATAATTACCGCAAAATCTCACCTTTAGTCACATCACCAGGAACATCGAGCACCTGAACCTGGTTAATGGAGGTAAACTTCGGATAATCAAGAAACGTCCAAACGATTTTCTTGTCGGAGGTAATTTCAAAGAATTGCGGCTGCTGCCCGAGGTGACCATGGCCGCCCCAGTTGGCGATGATCGTGTTGCCGTTCGGCAGACGCTGCATGCCCGCCATCAGCCGGAGCGGGTTGCCGGGAAAATCATTCTCATTGATTTCCCAAACGACTTTCTCCTGCTCATCCAACTCAATGACTTTATGTCCATCCCCGCACGAAATCAGGAGATGGCCGTGAGGCAGCTTTAACACGCCATGCGGATCACCCGGCACCGAAATACTGCGCAGCACTTTGCCGTCGCCGTCGAGTTCCTTGATCTTGCCTTCGCCCTTGAAGGTTACGAGGTAATGGCCCTCAGCGGTTTTGCGCGCGCCACGGAATTGGTTATGCAGCTTGATCTCCGGCAACGTCACCAGCTTGATTTCTTTCGCCACCTTCCCGGCGCGATCCACTTCAATCAAGCGGCTGCTGCCGCATTCCACCACCAGCACCCGGCCATCCGGCAAGGGCTGGCAACTGTGCACTTCGACTTTTTCCGGGGCCTTGTATTCCCACATCGTCTGCTTGTCAGGAGTGACCTCCATCGCGCCGCTGACGTAACAGAACAGATAATTGCCATTGGGCAACCGCCAGCAATCCTGCGGCTTTTTCGCCGCCAACTCCCATTCCACTTTGCCTTCGGCAGAAACCACGCAAACTTTGTCTCCACCGTAATCACAACAGATAAACGGATGAGCCCTGGTGGTCGATTGCGCCTGCACGCGTCCTGCGGCAGTAAGACCGGCGCACAGCGCCAGCGTAAGCCAAAGTGTTTTCATGGTACAAACAACCGGTTATTCTTCCGCGCTGGTCAATTTGGCGAGCACGCTCAAATCTTCCAGCGTAGTCGTATCACCTTTGATTTCCACCCCGGAAGCGATCTGCTTAAGCAGTCGGCGCATGATTTTTCCGGAACGGGTCTTGGGCAAGGTATCGGCAAAACGAATATCGTCGGGCTTGGCCACCGGACCAATTTCCTTGCCCACGTGCTGACGCAATTCCTCGCGCAATTCCGGATGCGGTTTGATGCCCGTCTTGAGCGTCACGAACGCGACCAGCGCCTGACCCTTGAGTTCATCCGGACGGCCAACGACGGCCGCTTCAGCCACATTCTTATTGCTCACCAGCGCACTTTCAACTTCCGCAGTGCCGATGCGATGACCGGCCACGTTCAACACGTCATCAATGCGGCCCACGATCCAGAAATAACCATCTTTATCCTGGCGGCAACCGTCACCCGTAAAGTAACTGCCTGCCACTTCGGACCAATAGGTTTCCTTGAACCGTTTCGGATCACCCCAAATGCCACGCAGCATGGAAGGCCACGGCTTGCGCACCACCAGCTTGCCGCCCATGTTCTTCGGCACCGGCTTGCCACTGTCATCTACCACTTCCGGCAGAATGCCAAAGAACGGCAGCGTTGCAGTGCCGGGCTTCGTTGGCGTCGCCCCCGGCAAGGGTGTAATCATGATGCCGCCGGTTTCCGTCTGCCACCAGGTATCAACAATCGGGCAGCGTTTGCCACCGATCACTTCGTGATACCACATCCACGCTTCCGGATTAATCGGCTCACCGACTGTGCCGAGCAGGCGCAGCGATTTGAGGTTGTGCTTTTGCGGCCATTCCACGCCCCACTTCATGAACGCACGAATGGCCGTGGGCGCCGTGTACAAAATCGTCACGCCGTACTTTTCAATGATCCGCCAGAAACGGTCCGGCTCGGGGAAATTCGGCGCGCCTTCATACATGAGGCTCGTAGCGCCGTTGGCGAGCGGTCCATAAACCACATAGCTGTGCCCCGTCACCCAACCGATATCCGCTGTGCACCAATAAACATCCGTGTCCTGCAAATCGAACACGTACTTGCTCGTCAACTTGGCCCCGAGCAGGTAACCGCCCGTCGTATGAAGAATGCCCTTGGGCTTGCCGGTCGAACCGCTGGTGTAAAGAATGAACAGGTTCGCTTCACTGTCCATCGGGACGGGCGGACAATTCGCATCGACATATTCCAATTCGCGATGCCACCAGACATCGCGGCCTTCTTCGATGCGGATTTCATTATTTGCGCGGCGCAACACAACTACTTTCTCAATCGTTTTGGCCAGCAGATTGCCCTCGGCATCTTTCAAGGTCAGCGCTTCGTCCACGCTCTTTTTCAACTGCACTACCGAGCCACGGCGATAACCGCCGTCCGCCGTAATGACGAGTTTCGCTTGCGAATCCTGAATGCGATCCGCCACGGATTGCGCGCTGAAGCCGCCGAATACCACCGAATGCACCGCGCCAATGCGGGTGCAGGCGAGCATAGCAATGGCCGCTTCGGGAATCATCGGCAGGTAAATCAGAACCCGGTCACCCTTCTTAATGCCGTTCCGTTTCAGCACATTCGCAAACAGGCAGACTTCGCGATGAAGTTGCTTGTAGGTATATGTGCGTTCTTCACCCGGTTTGCCCGGCGCCGCCGGGTCGCCTTCCCAAATGATGGCGGCTTTGTTCGCGATCGGCGTGTTCAGAAAGCGGTCGAGACAGTTTTCGCTGACGTTCAGTTTGCCGCCGACGAACCATTTCGCATTTGGCACTTTCCATTGCAGCACCTTTTTCCAGTGCTTATTCCAAACCAATTCCTCCTTCGCCAAACGGCCCCAGAACTTTTCCGGATTCTGGATCGATTCCTGATACAGCTTTCGGTAATGGGCCAACGACTTGATATGTGCCTTGGAGGAAAAATCTTTGGAAGGTGGAAATACCCGTTCCTCATGCAACATCGATGTCAAATTAACCTGCTTCTCGCTTTTGCTCATAAAGTATTAAATTGGGTCGGAAATTCCCTGACATCTTATGAAGACAGCCCCGCTCGTCAAGTTTCGTGCAGAAAAAAGCATCCTTTCGCGAACGATTCGCCCAACCAAAGAATCGGCCGGGCCGTAATTTGCCCTTTGAACTTTTTCCGCCTCCGATTATCTTCCCCGCGTGTCCGAACCAGCTCCCATAGCAATCAGCGCTGCCACGCGCTATTGCGCCGTCTATGGCCATCCGATCAAGCATTCGGCTTCCCCCGCCATGCAAAACGCGGGAATTTCGGCCCTGGGCCTGAATTGGCGCTATCTCGCTTTCGACGTCGATCCGGATGATCTCCCCGCAGCCATCGCCGGGGCCAAGGCGATGAAATACCTTGGCTTGAACCTGACCGTGCCTCACAAAATCCTGGCCGTGGACATGGTGGATTTACTCGACGACTCGGCCAAAACCTGGGGAGCGGTGAATACCATACGTTTTGAAGGGTTGCGGGATAATGGTGAATGGGCGCCCATGGCCGAACTCGCTCCGGACGAACTGGTGGATATCCGCTCCGTTGGCTTCAATACCGATGCCGACGCGATCACCCGTTCTTTGCGCGAAGACCTTGGGGTCACCCTGGAAGGCGCCAGCATCCTGTTGCTGGGAGCCGGTGGGGCCGGGCGGACGGCGGCGCTGAAGCTCGCCAGTGAAGGAGTAGGCAGTCTCTTTCTGTGCAACCGCACCATTCGCAAAGCCGAAGAAGTGGCGCAGGAAATCAACCAGCGGTTCCCGCAGGTCAAAGCCACGGTGGGTTATCCAACCGGATCCGTGGATATTTTATTGAATGCCACTTCGCTTGGCTTGCGCAGTGAAGACCCCTTGCCGCTGGATGAAAAGCTCTTTCCCCTCACGCAGGCTCGGGCCGTTTACGACATGATTTATCGCCCGGCGGAAACGCGGTTGCTCCAATCCGCCCGCCAGGCCGGCTGCAAAACTGCGAATGGTTTGGGAATGCTGCTTTACCAGGGGGCAAAAGCCCTGGAGATTTGGAGTGGCAAATCCGCGCCTATCGGCATAATGCGGGAAGCTCTTAAGAAAAATATCTATGGTTGATTTCGCCGCCACAACAAATGCGCCGCTTAGCCGCGTCGCCTGCCGTATTTCCTTTATCCCCTCTGTGCGCCATGTTTGATCCGAAAATCTGGGCCGAAGTGCCTTTTCAATTCTGGGGCGCGGTCTTTTTCATGATGGGCTGCATCGTCGGCAGCTTGCTGAACGTCTGCATCTACCGCATGCCGCTTGGCCAGAGCATCGTCACCCCGCGCTCACACTGTCCCCACTGCGGTTACATGATCCCGGCGCTGCTGAATATCCCGCTGGTCACCTGGCTCTACCTGCAAGGCCGTTGTGCGAATTGCAAAGCGCCGATCTCCATTCGCTATTTCCTCGTGGAACTATTGACCGGCATTCTTTTCCTGAGCAGTTGGGAAACCTTTGGAGCGACCTCACCAGGACTGGCCATTGCCTATTGCGTGCTTCTCGCCGGTTTCATTGTGGCTACTTTTATTGATTTCGAGCATTTCATCATTCCCGATGAAATTACGCTGGGGGGAGTCGTGGTCGGTTTTCTTATTTCCGCGCTGGTGCCGCAATTGCATCATGCTAATTCGGCGGTGGGATCGCTGAAAATGAGCGTCATCGGCATTGCCTGCGGAGCGGGCTTGATTTATGGCATTCTCCGGGTCGGCAAACTCATTTTCGGCCGCGAACATATTGAATTTCCAGCCGACAGCAAAGTCACCTTCACCGAAACTGCGCTCCATCTGCCCGACCGGATCATTCCGTATGATGATATGTTTTATCATAAGAACGACACCGTGGTGCTGCACGCCAAACGGCTCGAACTGGTGG
>JBEHZA010000139.1:0-10833 GCA_048497895.1 Verrucomicrobiota bacterium | reverse complement strand
ACAACGCCAATCAACATCCATTTTAATAGTACGCCCTTTCGAGCCGCTTAAAACCACAACAAGTCGAAGCCTACTCTAATTTGGGCCTGGCCCTCGAAGCCATGGGACGCACGCAGGATGCTCTCCAGGCCTTTTCCAAAGCGGCGGAATATCACTCTACTCCCGAATTGCAATTCAAACTGGGAACTTTATACGCCACGCTGGGACAAGCGCCCGAAGCGGTAAATCGAATCCGGGAAGCCATCCGCGAAAAACCGGATTGGGACGAGGCACTGAACGATCTGGCCCATCTGCTGGCCACCAGCCCGGATGCGCGGGTGCGCAATGGTGAAGAAGCCGTCCGGCTGGCCAGGGCCGTGTGCGAACGGACCCAATATCAATTCGCCGTGCCGGTCGACACGCTGGCCGCTGCCTATGCAGAAGCCGGCCAATTTCCGGCCGCCGTGGAAACCGCCAAAAAAGCAGCGGCACTGGCGCGCAACGCCAAACAGAAAACCTTCGCCACAGAAATTGAAGAACGCGTGAAGTTATATCAAGCGGGACAGCCTTTTCGCCAGCCGCACTAATTTTTCGCCGGTTCCAGATCGGGAATAATACAGCCAACCGCTTCGGTAACGGGATGCGGCACCGGTTTACCCGCGAGCACAGCCTCCAAAGCATCACGCAAATCATTTACTGATGGCTGCCCTCTCTTCCGGCCATAATCGGTCTGCAAATCGTTAATTCTTCCCCGGTACAGCACCTCGCCGGCCGGTGAAACCACCATGGCTTCCGGCGTAACCCGCGCGTGCATTTGCCGGACCAGTTCATGTTTCCGGTCCAGCAGAACAGGACATTGATAACCATATTCCTGTGCGTGCTTGCGCGCGGCAGCCACGCTTAAATCCGGATCCACCTGCACCAGAAAGAAAGCCACCCGGCGCTCCCGATAGGCTTCATAAATGCGCTTAATTTCCGGTGCAAATTTATTGGCCACCGGACAGTCGGTTGTGATGAAAATCAAAACCGTGGCAGCCTTTTCCTTTTGCACCAAAGGAGTCTGCCGCTGCCCTTCGAGGTCTTTCAATTCGAGCGGCGCGGCGGTCGCGATTGCACTATTGAACGCGAGCAATCCCAGCCCCAGGCAAACCTGCGCAATCAAACCGTGCCAAAGAAAAATGCGTTGCTGAAAATTCTTTCTCATTTCCAGATCACTGTGACTGCCACCACCGGATGCTGCTTTTAATAACGGCAGACACGGCCCATCCGTTACCATCATTCTCTCCGCTCAAAATAAAAAAGCGGGACCCGACCAAGTCAGGCCCCGCCTTGAAAATATCGGCCAGGAATCAATAACGATCACGACGGGGACCACGATCGCCGCGGTCGCCCCGATCTCCGCGATCCCCCCGGTCACCGCGGTCGCCACGATCACCACCACGTCCGCCGCCGCCATAACCACCGCCACCACCTCCGTAGCCACCACCACCGCCACCTGAACGAGGCGGCCGGTCTTCTTTCGGACGGGCGATGTTTACCGTCAAGTCACGCCCACCCACGTTTTTGCCATGCAGGGCGCCGATAGCGGCTTCCGCGCCATCTTGCGTCTCCATCGTGACAAAGGCGAAGCCGCGCGGGCGGCCGCTGAATTTGTCCATGATGAGATCCACCGAGGCGACCGGACCGTGCGCCGAGAACAGATCTTGCAGATCATTCTCGGTAATGCTGTAGGGAAGATTCCCGACAAACAGTTTAGTGCTCATGATGATTTTATTGGAATTGTCGCGCCTTCCCGGACTGTTCCCGACTTTCGGGTTTCAAATCATCACTGAAAACACTTTCAACTGAAGATCCACCACGTCGAGATAGACACGTAATCCATCTAACGAAAGGCAGATTGCCTGTCGGCGGACGAAATGCAAGCGGATTTAGAGCCGGCCTCCGTTCTCTGTAAACCACGCTGCCAGAGTGTGATTGACGGGTTTTGAGACGCGTTCATTGGCCCGGCTTTTTTCGTGATATTCAAAAGGTATCAATCTGCAAGCAAAGATGTATTAGTTGAATTTCCCGGATGACACCATTGGTTAACTGGGAGTCAGCCGGGCCATGATTCACGCAACCGGATCATTCGCGACGGACGGCTGATTTCCAAATAAATCAACCCTCAGTGTGAACATTACAGTGTCGTATTGCTGCCTATGAAAACACGCAAGCTTGGCCGTTCTGATTTGCAAATTACTCCCCTTGGTTTAGGCGCCTGGGCCATGGGCGGAGCGGGTTGGGAATTCGGCTGGGGCGCACAGGATGACCGCGCCTCTGAAGCCGCCATTCACCGGGCTTTGGAAATGGGAATAAACTGGATCGATACCGCCGCCGCTTACGGCCTGGGGCACTCCGAAGAAATCATCGCCCGCGCACTGGCCCACTGGTCCGGACCACGTCCCTATGTCTTCACCAAATGCGGTTTGCGCTGGAACCACCTCGGCCAGGTGCACCGGACCATCAAAGCCAACTCGATTCGTCTCGAATGCGAAGCCAGCTTGCGCCGCTTGCAAGTGGAGACCATTGACCTCTATCAAATTCATTGGCCCACCGGGGCGCAGTCTGAAATCGAAGAGGGCTGGCAGGCGATGGCTCAATTGAAACAGGAAGGCAAGGTGCGCTGGATCGGCGTTTCCAATTTTAACGCGGAACAACTGGCGCAGGCGCAACGCATCGCTCCCGTCACCTCTCTGCAACCGCCTTACTCGCTGATCCGCCGCGAAGTGGAACGGGACACCCTGCCCTATTGTTTGAGCCAGGAAACCGGCGTGATAGTTTACTCTCCTATGGCTTCCGGATTGCTCAGCGGAGCCATGACGCGCGAGCGGATTGCCGCGTTGCCCGCCGATGACTGGCGCAGCCGCAATGCCGAGTTTCAGGAACCAAAACTTTCTGCCCACCTTTCTCTCGTCGAACGTCTGCGGGTGATCGGCGATCGTCACGGTTACTCACCCGGACAAGTCGCCATCGCGTGGGCTCTGCATCATCCGGCTGTCACGGGTGCTATTGTGGGCGCGCGCAGCGCTACGCAGGTAAAAGAAATCATCGGTGCCAGCGCCCTGCATTTATCGTCCCTGGAAATTGCGGAGATTGAAGCGAAATCTTACGCGCACGCGGAAACAATCGCGGCTTGAGTTACCCGAACCGGAAAGCGAATCTGCCCCATTAAGTGGCGGGTGCAGGAACGGGGTGAAGGATAATTTCCTGACCTTCCCGCGCGCCTTCTACAACGAGTGGATCACCGTGCATGGTAACCAGGTCGCGCGCCCAATTCACCATGCGGGTCAATTGCGCATCGTCATGACCGGGATCATGGTGGAAGAGAAACAGTTTTTTTACACCGGCAAACAAGGCCAGCGAGACGACGTCATCCAGACAACCATGGCCCCAGCCAATGTGCCGTTGATATTCGGAATCATCGTACTGCGAATCGATGATCAACACATCCACGCCCCGGATAAAATCAATGAGTTTGCTATCCTGCTTGCGGGCATACGCGAGTTCTTCCGGGGAAACATTGAGGCCGCCACGCAGCCGTTGATAAGGCTCGTTGTCCGGCAGAAACGCCACAGAACCGCAACTGGTATTTAAACGGTAGCCCACGCAAATACCCGGATGGTTCATGAACGCCGCCTGCACATTCACGCGGCCGATCTGAAAATCCATGTCCGACAATTCTTCGACGGAAATATGGCCGGGCATTTGTTGCATGCTGACCGGAAAATAAGGGCTCTCCATTTGCGAGGAGAGAATACCCTGCAATCCTTCCTTGGAACCTTCAAACCCGCACACGCGCACTTTATTTTTGGGATTATAAGCGGGCACAAAGAAGGGAAATCCCTGAATATGGTCCCAATGCGTATGCGAAATCAGCAGCGTAACGTGGATGGGATTTTGCTTAAATTCTTTGACCAACGAAAGCCCCAGCGGACGAATCCCTGAACCGGCATCCAGAATAATAATTTCCCCATCAGCCCGGACTTCCACGCACGAGGTATTGCCACCGTAATAAACCGTGCCCGCTCCCGGAGTAGGAATGGAGCCGCGCACACCCCAGAATTTAATGCGCGTCAGACCGTCTTCGGCCAGCGGCATCGGCACCGGCACGTTATCGTCCTGCAACACCGGAGTAATCACAGCAGGCTTTTCGGCTTCCGGTGTGGGCGACAATAACCGCTCCAGCAATTGCATCAATTGCGCTTGCTTCACCGGCTTGACCAGATACTCATCCGCCCCGGCCTGAAGCGCATTCAATCGGTCCGCCAGATAACCGCGTCCGCTGGAAAGAATGATCCGGGTATCCTTAATCGTTGGATATTGGCGAATCAGCCGGGTGAGACAAAAGCCATTGCAGCGCGGCATCAGCAAATCGCAAATCACCACGGTGGGGCGATGCTGCAAAACCAGCTCCCAGCCGCCGACCCCATTATCCGTTTCAAAAACCTGCCATCCCGCTTCCACCAGCCACGGGCGAAGGGCGTCGCGGACTTCCTGGTCTTCATCGACCAGCAGCACTGTTTTCAATAGATTGCTAATACGGTTCCATTTTTTCGCTTCGGTCGATAAAATACAAGCGTTGTTCGTGCGGATTTATCGAACCCCGGTGGCAAGCCCCGGCAGGATGACCAGCGGCCTCGTTCAAGGCACGCACCCACTGCTAACAGCAAATATTGTGCACAACTCAGAAAGTGAGAATGGATTTCCGCACGACTCAAAGAAAAGCTGGGACCGGAATAAAGTCAATTAGGACGCAGGCTTCACTGCTCCCAACACGACTTCCACCCCTTCCCGGGCCGCTTCGACATGCACTTTGGCCCCCTGCTTTTCCACCAGTTCGCGGGCGTGCCGTTCCATTTTGGCAATGTGCGCATCGTCATGCCCCGGATCGTGATGGAACAGAAAGAGATTCTTGACGTTGGCGCTGACGGCAAAGGCCACCGAATCATCCACGCAGGTATGCCCCCACCCCACATGCTTGGGGTATTCCGTAGCGTCATATTGCGAATCGATAATCAGCACATCGACGTCCCGGATAAAATCAATCAACCGCTGATCGCGATCCCGGGCGTAAGCCAGCGCATCGGCATGGTCACTCGCATTGAGATTGCTCGGTTGCGATTTCAGGCGAAAAAAAGGCTCATTATCCGGCATGTAAGCCACCGAGCCATGACTCGTGTTCAGTCGATAGCCCACGCAAACGCCCGGATGGTTCATAAACGAGGCCTGAACATTAATCGGCCCCACCTTGAAGGCCATGTCCTTCAGTTCCTCAATCGTAATATAACCCGGCATCTGTTGCAGGCTGATCGGGAAGTACGGACTTTCCATTTGGCTGGAGAGCGTGCCTTCCAACCCTTTGCGCGCGCCTTCATAACCCAGCACCCGCAACTGGTTCTTGGGATTGTAAGCCGGAATAAAGAAAGGAAATCCCTGAATGTGATCCCAATGAGTGTGGGTCAACAACACCGTCAAATCCATGGGATCGCCTTTGGACTCCTTAATGAGTTTAAGCCCCAAAGGACGAATGCCCGTGCCGGCATCTAAAATAATCGTGTGCCCATCCGCCCGCACTTCCACACAAGAAGTATTGCCGCCGTAATGAGCCGTGCCCGGACCAGGCGTAGGGATGGAACCGCGCACCCCCCAAAAACGCACCACCGTCCGTTTGTCCTCTTCCTTTACCGTGCGAGGCGCATTCGGGTCCACCATGCGACGGTAATAGGTGGTATTGGTCGTGCTCTTCTGTTCCGTGCGCCGGTCAAACTCGGAGGAATAACCTTCCTTCAGGAGAACTTCCACCAGGTTCAACAGGTCCGAAGGCTTGATCGGCTTGATGACAAACTCATCAGCGCCGGCTTCAAAAGCATTAATCCGGTCCGTGGCATAGCAACTGGCCGTGGTAACGATAATCTTCGGCTGAGCTTTGGCTTCCGTCTGCTCCCGCAAAGCACGGCAGACTTGAAAGCCATTGAACCGGGGCATCAATAAATCGCAGACTACGATGTGGGGGTGGTGCTGCCGGGCCAGAACCATGCCCGCTTCGCCGTCTTCAGCCTCAAATACGTTCCACCCTTTTTTGGCGAGCGCGTGTGAGAGAATCAGACGAGAAGCGCGATCATCATCAATCAACAACGCGGTTTTCATTCAGAAAGTGGCTGGATTGTCGCAGTGTCCCGGGAAAAACACAAGTACGTATCTTCTAGCGTGATAATTCGTTAGCCATCCCGACCGGCGGTAATCCAAAATGCGAAAACAGCATTGTCTTTGTCCCTGACCCCGATAGACTGCGGGGTATGAGATCGCTGGCCATTTTAATCGCGTTGACGTGCTGGATGGGCCTGTTAACCCATGGTGCCGAACCGCAAGCGCGGGTGCTCAAGGTATTACCTCATTATCTGGATCTCGAAGGGCGGCATACACTTTCACCAAGTCTCTATGAACGGGACGCTTATCAGGCAATCTTGCGGCGTTCACCGGAAAAATGTTCCGGCATCCGCTTCGACGTGGAATGGAAAGCCAAAGGTTACCCCACCGATAAGCTCAAGCTGAAAGTCGAAATCCGGGCCAATAAGGATAAAGATACCAAAACCATTGTGCTGGAAAAGCCCGTTCAACCAAAGGGCTGGTTTGAGTATTGGGCAGCGATTACCTGGGATGGGGACGGTTTCAAGACGGCCGGTAATATGAGCGCCTGGCGGGTCACTCTCTGGGACGGAGAACAACAGATCGCCGAGCAACGGTCTTTCCTCTGGTAACGCCTCACCTGCCGGATGGGGAGTAATCGATCATTCCTTTCAATACGCCGTATCCCAGTGAACACCCGCCACTGAGCAGCGCGATCTTCGTCAGCGGGTTAAAAATCAGATGCTTTTTGGAATCCGTCAGCAGGAGGTATAACTCCGAGGTGCTGGACCCGAAAGCCGTCATTTCGTACCGGTAATAAATCATGGCGGCAAAGAATCCCACCACTCCCATGAGCAGGGCTTTGCCCACGGCCCGGTCATAACGGCTGCGTTTGGCAAACCGCTGCGCGCATAAAGTCGCCAGCGGCACACAGGCTAACGCCAGCCCTGCGCCCACCGTAAAACTCCACCGGGCCAGTTTGGCCGCTCCTGCATGAACGCCCACGAAAGTGGGAAACACCCCCACGCAGACGAACTTCATCAAGGGCAGGAAATAATGATACCCGGCCGCCGCCCCAGCGCCCGCAGCCATCAACAGAATATAAAACCAGTCAGACCGTTCTCTCACTTGGGCGGCGCGGCCTTTTTACCGGCCTGATTTTTGACCCCGTCCCCAAAGTAAGGATAGGTGTCAAACCGGTCATCATCGTGCGTAGCGCGCGGATCGTCCGTTTCCGTCATCCAACGGTCCAGATGAGCCCGCATCTGTTTCATCGCCGTCTGATAATCTGGCTGACCGGCCAGATTATTCAACTGATACGGGTCCTTTTTTAAATCATAGAGTTCATCGGCGGGCCGTTTATCAAAGCAAAGCCGGAAAAACTCCGCCACTTTCGGATCGTCCTTATGGCTGATAATGGCGTCCTTGGTGGGCGACGCATCACAATCTCCGAACGGTCCCACGGAAATATATTTCTCCGGATCACCCGCCGGCCAGCGATCGGGGCGGAGGTTGCGAATATAGAGATAATCCTGATTCCGCACCGCCCGCACGGGAAAGCCCAAATCCCCTTTGCGCACATCCGCATGACGTTCGCGCTCAAAAAAGATCAGGTCCCGCTGGCCGGGCTTTTCCGCCCCCGTCAGCAAACCGAGAAAACTGCGTCCGGTCATTTCGGGCAACGGTTTTAACCCCGCCGCTTCCAGAAACGTTGGAGCGAGATCGGTCAGACTGATGAAGTCATTGAGATTGCGGCCGCCCTTCACCCGCGCGGGCCAGCGCACCGCCAGCGCCTGTTGCGTGCCGCCATCGAGCAGGTTGGCTTTGCAACGCGGAAACGGCCAGCCGTTGTCGCCGGTCATCACCACGATGGTGTTGTCCAATTGACCGGCGGCCTCAATCATTTTCAGGATTTCACCGGATTCACGGTCGTAACGCTCTACCGCAAAATAATAGTCCAGAATGTCACTGCGCACTTCCGGCGTGTCCGGCCAGTACGGCGGCACCACCACTTTGCTGGGATCAAGCCCCGCCTTTAACCCCGTGCCCGGCACGTAGGGCCGATGCGGGTCCGTGCTGCCAAACCAGAAGCAAAAGGGTTTATCTTTCGGGACGCTTTTAAAAAATGTCTCAAAATCCTTGAAGCGCGGCCCGGCTGGATTGCGCGTGCGGCCTCCCGCCTCCACACTGCCCGGAGCCCAGCCTTTACGGGTGAAACCGACGTAATATCCCGCCTCTTCCAAGAGATCGGGATACACCGGAAAACGTTTTGGCAGAAAACCCCAGAGGTTCGCCCCTTCCGACAAACGATGCGGAGCCTGCCCGGTAAGCATCGCCGCGCGTGAAGCCGTGCAGCTTGGTGCAGCACTAAAAGCGCGGTGAAACAACACCCCTTCCCGCGCCAACCGGTCAAATGTCGGCGTATGCACCACCTTATCTCCATACGCACCCGCATGTGGCCACGCCCAATCGTCCGCCAGGCAGAACAGGATATTTGGCCGCTGGTCGGCGGCCATCGTCTTGCCGCCGGCTACAGCCCAGAAACTCAATAGTCCAGCCGCGATCGTCCGGACAACCGCCCGCAGCAGGGAAAAGCGTTGGTGCATAGGTGACATGATACTTGAATGGACGGCATTGTAAAAGTCCTGGTTACGGTCTAGTTTTTTAACCCTTGGGACGGCCGCCGTCCGGTTTTGCGAAAATCCTGCAAAACTCACTTGCGTAACCGCCGTCCTTGTGAAAAATTTCACGAACTTTTATGGCACACGTTAAATTGCACATTCCGGGACCGGTCGAAGTCAGCGAGAAGACTTATCGCGCTCTCTGCTCGCCGATGATCGGCCATCGCGGCCAGGGCTTCAAAGACCTGTACGCGAAAATCCAGCCGCAACTCCAGTCGATGCTTGGCACGAAGCAACTGGTTTATCTCAGCACCTCCTCCGCCTGGGGCGTGATGGAAGGCTCCCTGCGCAATCTGGTGGGCAAAAAAGTGCTCAACTGCATGAATGGAGCGTTTTCCGACAAGTGGTTCGATGTGAGCAAGCGCTGCGGCAAGCCGGCGGAGGCTCTCCAAGTGGAATGGGGGCAGCCGATTCTTCCTGCGCAAATCGAGGAAAAGCTCTCCGCCGGCGGTTTTGATGCATTGACCCTCATTCATAATGAAACCTCGTGTGGCGTGCGCAATCCCTTGCCGGAAATTGCAGCAGTTATGCGCAAGTTTCCTGAAGTGATGTTCATCGTGGATACGGTTTCGTCTTTTTCCACGGAAGCTATTCCGATGGATGAGCTTGGCATTGATGTTCTGCTGACCGGCAGCCAGAAAGCTCTCGCCCTGCCGCCAGGGCTTTCGCTTTTTGCCGTCTCCGAGCGGGCAATGGAGCGGGCCAAGACGATTGAAGGTCGCGGCTATTATTTCGACTTCGTGGAGTTCGCCAAAAATCAAGCCGAGGACATGACGCCCAGCACGCCGGTGATCCCGCTGATCTATGCCTTGCGCTCGAAGCTCGGTGATATTTTTGCCGAGGGCGTGGAAGCGCGTTATGCGCGGCATCGGAAGCTCAATGACCTGGTGCACGATTGGGTGAAGGCGAGGGGATTTGATTTCTTTGCGCCCGAAGGCTACCGCTCGCTCTCACTGACCTGCGTGGCCAATAATCGCGAGATCGATGTTGCCGCCTGGATCAAACGCCTGCGTGAGAAGCATCGCCTCGTGATCGATGGCGGCTACGGCAAGCTCAAGGGCAAGACCTTCCGTATTTCGAACATGGGCGATGAAACGGAAGAGACGATGGCCCAGCTGCTTTCCGCGCTCGACGATACGCTCCCGATCTAGTCGTCTGAAAATGGACAAGGACGGTTCCTTTGGGGAACCGCCCTTGTTTGGGTGGCTGTAAGCCGGATTTTGTTTCCGTCGCGCTTTGCAGCGCGCTGGAAGATGGCCATTTATCTTGTCGCGGCACTGGCGTGCCCCGACAGCTCAAGAGAGCTGCGACTATTACCCGGAGGCTGTCAAGGTTTCCCGTGAAGGAGCAGGCGGCTCGTCCTCCTGTTCTGTCTTGCACCGCATGGGGTTTATCCTGCCTCGGGTCTTACGAACCGAGCGGTGGGCTTTTACCCCGCCTTTTCACCCTTACCCCGCATCCCGAAGGAAACGAGGCGGTATTTTTTCTGTGACACTTTCCGTCGCAAAGAACTTGAGTTCAGCGCGCCCCCGTTTTCACGGGGCATGCTGCCTTATGGTGTCCGGACTTTCCTCTCCCGAGCGCTTGCGCGTCGGAAGCGGCCATCCGCCACTAGAGGGAAGCCTATCCCGGATGCCGCCAAACTCAAGCTCTGAACCAAACAAGGCGGCTTTGTGACCGGGAAAGAGTTGACGGCAGGCTTCAGGAGACCGACAACGAGCGCGCACCCTATTGCTCCTTGGATCTGGAAATTCAACGTCCCCGGAATCTTGACTGGCGCCGCGCCTCCGCCCTGCTTTACGGAGATTGGGGCACGAGCAAGGCTTACGTCATCGGCCTCGCTTTCGTGGCGGCGCAATTTTCCTCGTTGCCGATCATTCTCGCGGTCTGTGCGCTGACGGCGTTGGTGGGGGCAAATTACATGGTGGTCTGCCGGGCTTTTCCGGAGGGGGGCGGGGTTTATTCGGCGGCGCGGTCGCAAGGACGAATGCTGGCGGTGGTCGGCGCG
>JBEHZA010000138.1:0-10890 GCA_048497895.1 Verrucomicrobiota bacterium | reverse complement strand
GGCTGTGGAATGAGGAGGATGGATTTTATTACGACCAGGTGCAGACGGATCATCAGGTGATTCCGCTGAAGACGCGTTCACTGGTGGGCCTGCTGCCGTTGATCGCGGTGGAAGTGCTCGAAGAGAAATCGATCCGGCGGTTGCCCGGGTTTTACAAGCGTTTTCAATGGTTCGAGATGCACCGCAAGGATCTCTCGCAGCACATTACGTATTGCCAGACGCAGGATGAACATGAGCATGAGCACCGGCTGCTGGCGATTCCATCACGGGAACGGTTGGAGCGGGTGCTGAGTTACATGCTGAATGAAAATGAATTTCTTTCCCCGCACGGCATTCGTTCGGTGTCGAAGTATCATTTAAAGAATCCGTATGTGTTTGCAGCAGGTGGCGAACAGCATCGGGTGGATTATCAACCGGGTGAATCGACCTCAGGTTTCTTCGGAGGAAATTCAAATTGGCGCGGGCCGATTTGGTTTCCAGCCAATTATCTGCTGATCGAAGCGTTGGAACGTTACCACCATTTTTACGGTGATCATTTGAAGGTGGAATGTCCGACGGGATCGGGAAACTGGATGAATTTACAACAGGTGGCGACGGAGATCAGTCACCGGTTGATTTCGATTTTTACACCGGACAAGGACGGGCGTCGGCCTTGCCATGGGGATGAGCCGTTATTCACGGAAGACCCGCACTGGAAAGATTTGGTGCTATTCCACGAATATTTCCACGGCGATACGGGCAAGGGATTGGGAGCGTCACACCAGACGGGCTGGACGGCGCTGGTGATCCGGTTGATCAAGGATCATGCACGAAGGCGGAAGTCGGGACATGGAGTGTAGGTCAGGAGTCAGGCGATGGACACACATGCTGGGGTTGGTTTTTTGCAATCATTTTTCATGATTGTTTGGCGGGGATGATTTGGATGGGCGGTTGGTTCCGTGGAGGTATTGGGTGGGGGAAAGACCCTCAAGTTGATGGAAGGTGCGGGAGAAGAGGGCGAGACTGCTGAAGCCGCATTGCTCGGCGATGGCGGTGAGGGAAAGATGGGAGTGGCGCAAGAGGTCTTTGGCGCGGTTGATTTTGAGGCGTCGTTGATACTGTCGGGGCGAAAGGCCGGTGTGCTTTTTAAACAGCCGGGCGAGATGAACAGGGTGATAGCCGGTGAGGGCTTTTACGCGTTGGGAGCGCAAGGTCTCATGAAATTCAGATTGCAAGAGCGTGGTGAGTTTTTGCACGGCTTGCGCGGTGGTGTCGGAGGTAGCCAGGCGGGTTTGGCCTTCGACGAGATTGGCCATCAGAAGCAGGAGCAGGCCGGACGTTTCCAAATGGTGTAAGGGCGTTTGTTGTTCGAACAAGGTGATGATACGCAGCAGGAGATCGCGGGCTTCGCCGTACACCTTTGGATAAACGCGACCAGCGATTTTCAGGCCGGCCTGAGCAAAGACATCGGGCTGAATGGAGGGGGCTTTGGCGTTGAGAAAGCCCGCGGGTGTCATGGGCAGATGCGCATGGGCGGAGCGGTAGAGCGCGTCAAAATGGACATAGGGGACGATCATTTGCGGTGGAGACCAGCCTTCCAGGGTGTGTTCCTGGCCGGGCGGAATCCAATACCAGCCACCGGGTTCAAGGGGGATTTCCGTGCCTTTTAAAATCAGACGCCCATGACCTTGCTCAACGTGGAAGATCAGATAATCCCGCAGCAGGCGGGAGCCGACATGCCAGTTGTCCCGCGTGGGGCGAGCGGCAAAGCGGGCATACGGGCTGAGTCCGCAGAGAGTCTGTAGAGCGTTGGCCACTTACCTGCATTAAACTTCCCGGACGGGAAGCTCAATGAGTTTTTGCGGAATTTACAAAGTATCAACGTGTGATCCACAGCGCACATTGCCCAGTCTGGATGGGAAAAAGAAAATCTCACCGGGTTGGGGTAGGCAACCGGGTGAGAGTGTCGAGGTAACTGGGATTTCAGGCCGGGAAAGGCGTCAGACTTCGGCAAGTTTGGCAGGGGCGTGAGCGATGGCGAGGCGTTCGCCTTCGGCAATTTGTTGCGGGTTCATGCGGTCGGCAATCGAATCCCGCATTTCAATGGCGCCAGGGTGGCCTTGAGCGACGGCGAAACTAAGCCATTTGTAGGCCAGCACATAATCACGGTCAACGCCCTGGCCGGTGACGTACTTGCAGCCGAGGCGGTATTGGCCTTCGGCGTCATGGGGTATCTCCAGGGCAGGGTTGGAGGAGCGGCTGGTGGTTCTTTTGAATAGGCTGATAATACTCATACGGCTTCCACGGGTTGCGAACACAATTTTTGACGGGAGCTGAAGACACGTCTTCTGGACGTATTTTCAAAGAGTTAGCGTGAGTTCGTAGGCAGCCCCTGTTACCGGTTACTACGTCCACACAACTTCCGCATATCAATAGCGCAATGGGCGCATTGAAGATCCACATCAACGCAGACTTTCGCAAATCTGATGGTTCGAGGAATAGCAGTTCCAATGCCACTCAGGGAATCAGTTTGCCGGAAGTGGCTGTCGTGCAATAAAGCAAGAAATGTTCAGCGAGCCGAACAGGCTCAATTAAACCGGCGGCGGGAGGAAAAAAGCTTTTTCGCCGGCCGGGCAAGGCGTTGGCACTGATCGGCCCGGCTGCTGCGGTGGTGATGGCTGGCTTTAAAGCGGACGGAGGATTCTTCGGACCAGTTTTTGTATTCAACCAGGGCGCGATTGAGATTGGCTTCGGCGGCGATTGGGTTCTGGCGGGTGTACAGAGCCTGGCTCAGCAATTCAGCGGTAAGATAGACGTTATGCAGCAGGCAATATTCTTTGGTGCTGACGCGCATGGTGTTTCCCTGAGTCAATTTTGGTTCAGCCGTATCGGAATGTTTTACTAACCTTTGCATAGAGCAATATGCCACAGATCCGGCGTGATTCAAATGGGGTCGAAGCAGGGGGGAAAGGCCTCTCTGCGGGTGCAAAAAGCAATTTTTTCAGCAATTGAAGGTAGTTGAGTGCGTGAAGGTTGCGGGCTGGTCAAGCGGGGGTTTCCCACGGTGGGAAATACAAATGCGGGGTGTTATGGTTTGATTGGGAGAAAGGATGGCGGAGCAATGACGAATTACCGAATGACTAAAACCGAAGGAAATCTAAATGATAGGTGCAGTCAGAACATAGGTAATACGCGAAAAGGAAATATTTTAAAACAGTGGGCGTTTACTTGTTGCTAGAATAGCGGAGGATTGAGCTCGGGGGGAATTGGTGACTGCCAGTTAAAATGTCGCGATTAGATAATAAATGTCGCGATTAGATAATTCAATGGGATTGAAAATAGTCATCAGACCATTTACTGAATGAATCTGCGTTAAATGGGCTAACGTAAATAGAGGAGTAAGGCTATTTCATAGAGGTTCGACCCATAATAGCTCAGTTGATGCTAGAACAAGTGGATGCTGCTTAGCCGCCAGAGATGACCAAAAGCAAAACTTTATGAAAAAATATTCAACCTTAATACTGTTAGCAGCATTCATGCTTTTTGGTGGATGCAAAACTCATCGTTACGCGGGTTCTCCTCCCCCCGCATATGATGTCGATGCGGATATCAAAGCGTTGGATAAGGTATTTAAGCAATCTACTTCCGTTGAGAATTTTTATAACATTGCGGCGAATCAGACCGAAGCCGGGCGCAACAAATTTATCACTGGGCGGTTGGTCCTAATTAATCTCAATTATTTCAAGTGGTTGCGAAATGTCACTGCGGATAAACAGCTCCTTGATTCGGCGAGCGATATTTTAGTGATGTCCCTTAATCTCGCTGGGACAGCAGTTGGGGGGGCGCAAGCCAAAACAATTTTGGCTGCGGTCTCAGCCGGGGTGGCCGGGAGTAAAACCACAGTTGATAAATATTACTTCTACGAAAAAACTATCCCGGCTTTGGCTGCGACTATGAATGCACAAAGGAAGCAGATTCTCATCAATATCATCAAGGGATTGGATCAGGATTTGAAGAAGTACCCACTGGAGCAGGGGATTGCTGATTTGAACGACTATTATCAGGCGGGAACTTTTCAAGGTGCTATAACGGTTATCCAAGCGGACGCCGGCGAAAAGGATAAAACTGCCGCCAGCACGATCAATTTTTTAAGGACCTGGGCTTATTCAGAAGATGATAGTGGAATCACGATTTCGAAGTTCTTGTTCCAGGATGGAGACGCTACCAAACCGATTGCTGCCAATGTCAAAGCCTTCAAGGATTGGCGCGGGAAACTTAAAGATGCACAGCTCAAAGATGTGCCCATCGAGAAAATTCTGCACGACTCGGCTTTGAAGAGTTTGCGTGAACAAGCGATTCGGGAAATCCCCATTAAATAACCAGGAAAGGATAAATTATGCCGCACGGGATATACACAGAGACTGACATTCCAGCAGATAAAGTGGACGCTGTAATTGCAGCGCTCAATTTAGAAGATCCGCCTCCGACCAGCATTCAAAAAATCAAACAACCCAACGGTAAATATACCGTCATAGCAACCTGGCCGGAAGGAACGCAGGTCGACCCATAGTTAATCCGAAATTGTCGAAAAAAACAAAAAGCACAGACTATCTCATGCCTGCATATTGGATGATCAGCAATCGAGCCGTCGTGAATGGCGTGCCGACGGGTGAACGTGGTCCGCTACAATATTTTGTCAGTGATCTTGGTCCGCTTGCCGATTTTAATAATTGGCATCAGGTATCCGCCGATGATTTCAAAAAATTATTGATTGGCGCCGCGGATAAGTTTCCCCTGCTCGAACAAGGCTCGAACGAACAGCAGAGCCATGTGACCTTTTTCCTTCACGGGTACAATAACGGCTGGATTGATGCTGCTGAGCGATATCAGAAAATCTGCGACCGTTTGTACAGCGGGGCGGATAGTCTGGGGATCTGCATCAGTTTTGACTGGCCTTCCTTGGGCAGCATCCTGGGGTATTTGCCTGACCGCGAGCATGCGCAGAAATGTGCAGGCGATTTCGTTGTGGTTCTGAGTGAATTATACGACTGGCTATTGAACAAACAGCAGGACGCCGTAGCGGATCCTGCAAATGCGTGCAAAGCCAAAATTTCCGTGATTGCTCACAGTATGGGGAATTATTTGTTCCAAAAGGCGATGAGCACACTGTGGACGCGTAAAAATCAACCGTTACTCGTAAGTCTGGTTAATCAATTCGTTATGGTGGCAGCGGATGTGGATAATGATCTCTTTGAATCGGGCTCAAGCGATGGCAGCGACGGAGACGGAGTGGCGAATCTGACGTATCGAATCACCTCGCTCTACAGTGGAAGAGACGCGGTTTTAGGTGCCTCTGCAGGTTTGAAACATTTTGGCACCCGCCGATTAGGTCGAAGTGGGCTAACGGTAAGGCCACCGAAAGGTAAAGATAATATCTGGGATGTGGATTGTTCCGGTTTTTTCCCGGGCGAAGTGGGAGGTCTCCATATTCATGGGGCATATTTTCAGAACGACGAAATAATGGAATTAATGAGAGATCTGCTGCGCGGGATTGACCGTTCGATTCTCGAGTTTCAAGGTGAAACCCGGGGAAATGCCTGGCCGCTGAAAAAGTAAACACAGCATTTGCTACCTCTGGTTTTGGGCTGATCAAACGATCGTTAGAATTGCTGACGGAGACGCTTCGGCTTGTACGCTTTTCCGATTCCTTTCGGCTGCTGGAATTGCGGAGTTGCCTTGAAGAAGCGCAGAACGCTTGGTTTTATAGAAAGCCTTCTTAGTCAAATTTGCATTCTTACAGACAGTTAAATATCCATCGTAACAAGAAAGGTCCAAATTGAATAATAATCCCGATCAAGCCGGCAGCGCGGGCAAGCCCGAGCTGCCGGCCGAAATTCCTGGAGTTAAACCGGCGGGCAACTCCGATCAGAAGGACATGGCTGCATCCTTAATCGGGAAAAACAAGAAACCTGTGCAGCCGGACGAGAATAGTTCTTCGTATGAACAGCATTTATTCGATTTTTTCAAACGGTACCTGGGTTTAATTGCGACGATCAGTGGAGCCCCGCTAGTGGTGAGCGCTTTAGGGATACTTAAACCGCCCAAAATTTATCAGGATTATTCGGCTACTTTAAGCGGTTTGGCTTCCCTTGCTTGTCTGGTGGTACTTTCGATCGTTATTAGCTGCCGCCGGTATATGGTAGAGGCAATCAACCGGGAAAAACGGGTGATTGGCATATACCCTTTCCTGCTGGCATTATTTTTTGTGGTAGGGGGGCTTTTTACGGGGGGCTGCTATATTATTATTGAAAGCCATTTGCAGAAAGGTATAGCACTTCATTTTTGGGCGCTTGATTTTACCCACCTCGGATTTTGGGCTGCACTGTGTTATCTGGTTACCATGCCAAGTTTTACTGCGGCGATGGGGATAGCGACCATGGGGGCTTATAATGAGTTTAACCGGGCACAACTTGAAAAGCAGATTGATGAAGCACTGAGAAGCCCATCTGATCGTGAATTGATGCGCACGTTGGTTTCCCGGTATTCTGAATTGAGGAGCCGTCAAGAACGGTTGGGTTCCGACACGGTGGTTAGACGTCTATTGCAGCATTTAGTGGCCAAAGCAACAGAGATCGTGGATGGAAAACTGATGGCCGTAGGTGATGAAATAAATGAGCTAAAGCGGGACTTGATGTTGGATTACCCATCCGGGTATCGAGGGGTATCTTTCCGGCAAATGGAGTTCTGGGCCGCAGTTGTAGGGCAAACCTCCGGCTCTGAAGATCTGGCGAAATTTGCACGACATTTTTTGCGGTTGGAAGCAGATCACCCCAAAGAGGGGAAGACCAAGCCCGTAATCGAACGTATTTTCGTGCTTTCGGCTTCCGAATTGGATTCTTGCGATGAGTTGCTGGTTGAAATATTGCGAAAACATTGGAGTGAAGGAATTGAGTTCGGGATTGCAAGTTACGAAGAACTGCCAAGAAATCTTGATGGCACCCGGCTGCACTTAAATTTCTGCTTTTTTGGCGAATTTCGGGTGCTTGGTTTTATTTCGGACATTTCAGGAGCTGGCAGACGCGCGCGTTTTCTTTTCGACGCGACGCAGAATGAACAGGTGATTTCCGACTA
This sequence comes from Verrucomicrobiota bacterium, assembly GCA_048497895.1. Taxonomy (GTDB): domain Bacteria; phylum Verrucomicrobiota; class Verrucomicrobiia; order Limisphaerales; family JBEHZA01; genus JBEHZA01. The sequence goes on along the minus strand of JBEHZA010000138.1, from coordinate 3,780 downwards.
TTGGGAACAGTGGAAGGCTCTTCACGCGCAATGCTTGATTGTTTCCCAGGGTTTCAAAAGCACGGCCGGCGGCCAGGACGTTACCTTGGTGCAGGCAATGGAAGATATGGGTACGGCATCTGTGCCTTTAAACTACGCCGCGAAGAAACAGGTCAGGTTGAATAATGATCGGGAAATCAGACCCTCTTTAAATTTAATTCGACGCCTCCTATTGCACCGTTCTGCGGCTTGGAACAAAGAGGAGTCGAAAATGCTCGCCACGTTGCTGGGTAGATGGGATTACGAGTTCACTGGCAATTCTCCTGGCGAAGATGGGCAGGTGCGGCAGCAGGTCATCCGGCAAGCGTTTGGAAATTGTCAGTTTTATCAATCCGGATCCAGAATCCTGGCTCGCGGGGAACGTACTGCACAAAAGATTGGAGATGGAGAGTTAATTCCTTGCAGCGCGAAATGGACCTCACAACCAATCCGGTTGATTACGGATCCGCGGGATAATAAAATGAAACTACAGTTCGATTACACTCCACCAAATACGGAAGGCTGTGAAGATCGCCCGGTAAATGTTTCGTTCAACCATATGGACAATGGAGATATGAAAGGAGAGATATCCGCTTCCTGGCCTGGGGGAGCTGCTTTGTCTGGGCAGATTATATTTTCTCGCGGGGCATTGGGCTAACAGTATTAGATAGCTTTTCCAAGAAAGCGGGTAGAATGACTCCGCTTTTAGATTGTCAAGAGAGGGGTAACCCAGAACGAAAGATGAGAGTGAAAATACGAACAAATCTTTCCTGTTTCCGTGTGGTGCTAAAATGAGTAACTTGGAGGTGTTCTAAATTGTTTCTCTATGCTTGAATCATTACTATGAGTGCAAGTCAGGTGGTTGCTCCGAATGAATTGGCGGCGCGGTATGCGAAGGAGGGGTATTGTTTTTTCCGCGAGGTGCTTTCACCAGTTGAGGTGGCGGCCATCCGTAAAGAACTGGATGAGCTGATCGCCAACCTGCCGTCAAAGCAGGTGGTCTTTAAAGAAGGGGAACAAAGGGAAGTGAAGGCGCGTCCGGAATATATGACGGAGCCGCATGCGAAGAATTTATTCTGGCTGGAGTTGTGCCGTCATCCGAAGGTTTTGGATTGTGTGGAAGCGGTGCTCGGTCCGGATTTGATCCTGATCATGTCGCACTTGATCGTGAAGCGGGCGACGGACGGGTTGCCGGTGGCATGGCATCAGGACAATACGTATTGGCCATCGGTGCATGGAACGGAGGTGGGCACGGTCTGGCTGGCGATTGATGACACGGATCGGGCGAATGGTTGCATGCAGGTGATTCCGTGCACGCATGAGGGGTATCCCGATTTAGAGAAAATTCAAACGAACGGGAACGATCTGCTGGGACTGACGGTAAAGGTGACCGAGGCGATGAAGGCGGATGCGGTGGCGCTGGAAATGCGTTCAGGCAGTTTGTCCGTTCACGATTCGTTCGTTTTGCATGGGAGCGATCCGAACACGAGCGGACGTCGGCGCGCGGCGTACACGATGCGCTATGCGAATCCGAAAACGGTCAAGGTGGACGTGCAGAAGCATTGGGTGCCGGTCTATCTGGTGCGGGGTAACGGGGGTGAGCATGAAGGGCAGTTCATTGATCTGCGTCCGGGTAAACCAGGGGTGTTGGCACCGGAGAAATAAAATGGAAAGCAAAGGTTCCGTGCTCCATAGCTTGACGAGGTGACTTGTTGCCATTGGCGGTGGAATTAACTGGCAAATATGGCGGTGCTGCTTTGGAAAGAAGCAGACTTTTCTCTTTCCGCTTGCCACGAAAGTTTTTTATTACATAGTGAATGGCGTGTAACGGGCAGTGATGAGGAGTCAAAGGGTTTTGATTTGACTCGCGAAATGCTGCAAGTTACTTGTCTTAAACGGTTAAGCCAGCATAGCTCAGTTGGTAGAGCAGCTCATTCGTAATGAGCAGGTCGTCGGTTCGAGTCCGACTGCTGGCTCCATTTTCTTCCAGATTGCCTGATTCTCTCTCTTTAACGCCGATCGACTCCTTGGATGAGCTTGGGAGAGGATTGGCATTAGCGCGGGAATGGGATATGTTGGGGCGAGGATGAGGGACGCATGACTTTTCCACCGATTGTGACGCGGGAATTGCGGGTGGCTTCACGCCGGAGTTCCACTTATTGGTCGCGTTCGGTCTTTGCTTTTATTCTGGTAGTGATTGCGCTGCTGATGATTTCCGGCACGGTTTTCATCGGTGGAATGGGAGCGAGACCGCGTCAGTTGGCAACCGCTTTCTTTGCGGTGCTTTCCTACAGCGCTTTTATTTACAGCATTGCTTCCGGGGCCCGGATTACGGCGGATTGTATCAGCAGTGAAAAACGGGAAGGGACGCTGGGCTTTCTCTTTTTGACGGACCTGAAGGGGTGGGATGTGATTTTTGGCAAGCTGGCAGCGACGTCGTTGCAGGCATTTTACGGTTTGTTGGCGCTGGTGCCCTTGATGTCGGTGGTGTTTCTGCTTGGAGGAGTGACAAATGGCGAAGTGGCGCGGATGGCCGTGGTGCTGCCGAATGTGATGTTCTTCTCCCTGGCCGCCGGCATTCTGGTATCCACGCTGGCGGTGAAGGTGCGGAGCGCGGCTTCGGGCACGGTGTTTCTAGTGTTTTTTATGACGTTCGGCATTCCGCTGATCGGCGGATTGGTGGCGCTGGCGTTAAACACGCGGGGGATTAATGTAGGGCGTGGATATTGGGGGCCGTGGTTGTTTTTTAGCCCGGCCTTTGCCGTGGCGTTTTCGATGGATGCTTTGTATTCGCGGGAGCCGTTGGCGTTCTGGGGATCGGTGTTGACAGTGCATTTGTATGGCTGGATCTGCCTCGGACTGGCGAGTGTCATCATCAAGCGGGTTTGGCAGGAGCGCGCCGATAGCGAACGCCGGGTGACGTGGAAGGATCGTTTATTGCGGTGGTCGCAGGGGAATCCGCAGGAGCGCGGAGCTTATCGTCGCCGGCTGTTGGAGGCCAATGCGTATTTCTGGAGAGCGAGCCGGAACCGGCTGAAGGCGGCGTACGTCTGGCTGTTTCTGGGGGCGTTGACGGTCATCTTTATCTGGTGTCATGTGCAAGCAAAAGGTGATTTGGTAAATGTCCCGGGCGCTTTGTTATCGGGCCTCTTTTTGCATTCATTTATCCGCATCTGGCTGGCGACGGAAGCCGCACAGCATCTGGCTGAAGATGTGTGGGGCGGGGCGATGGAACTGATTCTCTCCACCCGCATTTCGGTGACGGAGATTTTAAAGGGACAACGGCTGGCCCTGGGCCGGCAATTTTTTCGGCCCGTGATTTTTGTGCTGCTGCTGGATTTATTGCTGGCCGGTCTGGCCATACAATCTGAGTGGAGAAATCAGAACGAGGATTTGGTGCAATTTGCCTGTCTGATGACCGGTGGCATCGTGGTATTTGTGGTTGATCTGGTGACTTTAACGTGGGTGGGCATGTGGTCGGGAATTTCCGCCAAGGCAGCGCGAAATGCGGCGGGCACAGCGATTTTAAAAGTGCTGTTTGCTCCGTGGGCGTTTTTGCTGTTGCTGAATGCGGGCTGGATGTTTGTGAAATGGAAAATGGATTTGCCGTTCGATCCGGGGTTTTATCTGCCGTTTATCATCTGGCTGATCGTGAGCCTGGCCAATGATGTGTATTGGTGGAGGTCCGCGCGGAAAAATTTAGACGCCCAATTCCGGGAAATGGCTTTGCGGCGGTTGTTTTTTTTTTTTTTTTTTTTTGGG
>JBEHZA010000137.1:0-10919 GCA_048497895.1 Verrucomicrobiota bacterium | reverse complement strand
GGATCATCACTGCCCATCAGGAATTCGCCTGCCGGAACAAACACCATGCCCGCAGGTGGAGACGCATAATCCTGTTGCTTCAACCATTCCTGATGAATTTGCAGTGAAGCGGCGCGCCCAACCCAGCTCAATCCGGCCAGACAGAGCAGAATAAAAAAGGCCTGGGTGGATAATCTCATGGTCAAGGCAGTTGTATGATTAAAGGTACGACACCTGAAGGTAGCATACTATTCCCCGACGAAGCGAGAATTTGGATATTCACGAGCACAGGTGTGACTAGCCGTTGACGGATGAGTGCAAAACGTTTTTGCTATCAGAACATGAGACTTTCCCGGGTGATTCAATGGCTGGCGTTGGCTCTGTCGCTTTCGATCCTGTGTTCTGCCATGGCGGCCGTCCCGTTGGTGCAATTTGAGTTTGAGCAGTCTTTGCGCAATACCGGTTCTCTCGGAGGCACAGGCGAATTCAAAACGTACGGAAAAGGAGAGACGCCGCTTTTCGATCGTGGCCCTTTGGCTGCTTGTCTCGATTTGACGACGGCTTCGCGCTATGGCGGTGAGGCGGCGAATGACGCTCCGGCTGGTGGCGCGGTGCTGTATCAGCATGAAGCACTGAGCCGGTTGGAAACATTTACCGTGGTGCTGTGGGCTCGGCGCAATCCAGCCCCTTCGGGGCAGAATGCCCGGCTGTTAACGAAGGGAAACGCGTGGGATTTAATGCCCACTTCGCGCGGTTTTTCACTTGGATTAACGGATGACAAAGGGAAGACCCGGTATTCACTGGCCGCCAAAACCAATGTGGTTGCGGAAACGGATTGGCATTGCTTGATGATCGTGGTGGCGCCTTCGGTCGTGCGCGGTTATCTGGGCGGTATGACCGGAGATTTGGTGGCGTTAGGAGAAACGGAGCGGCGGACCGGGCCGTTGGTGGCCGCGCAAGCGATCGAGTTGGGAAACTTCAACGGAATACGCCCATTTAACGGCTGGCTGGATAATGTCCGGATTTATGCGCAGGCCTTAACGGAAGCCGAGGCGAGGGCAATCTATGCAGCAGACGTGGCGGCAAAACGATCCGTCACGAGCCCGCTGGTTTATGATTTGGGTTACCTGCCTTTTGCCGCCCGGCGTTATCATTTTCAAGCAACGGATATCCCATTTTCCACGCGTTGGGAGCGGACCAATGCGGTGGACGTCATGAAGTCTTTTCACGCCAGTCAATGCGTCTGGGTCTATGGATCGAGTCGTAAATATATTGAGTCCGTCCACGCGGCGGGGGCGGGTTTTGAAGGCGCCTTGAATGGTTTGCAAGGATTGGAACTGGCCACCACGAATCGTTTCGCCAAAGGAGATACCTCTGGTCGCCATGAAGATTTGGACGGAAATAAAAATATGCCGTCGTGGATGGTAACCTTCGGGTCGCGGCATTTTACCGGCTGCTGCAACAGTCCGGCTTTCCGGGCGATTTTTTTCAAGGCGGCCAAAGCTTATCTGGATGCCGGGGTGGATTTGCTGCACGTGGATGATTGGGCCATGAATGCCAGTTGGTCGCGCAACGCCGGGGTTTGCTTTTGTGAGGATTGTCGAGCGGGCTTCCGGGAGTATTTGCGGCAGCGCTGTTCGCCGGAAGAACTGAAGCGGCTGGGGGTGCTGAATCCCGCCACGTTCGATTACCGTGAACACCTCAAGCAAAACGGCGTGCCGGATGCGGCCACGTATCGTCAGAAATTCCGGGCCCTGCCGCTGACGCCGCTGTTTATTGATTTTCAGGTGCAGAGCACGCGGGCCTTTTACCAGGCTTTCCGGAAGCAATTGGATCAATGGTCACCGCAGCGCTACATTCCCATTTCCTTTAACGCCATGCTGTCGCGGACGAGCAGTGAGGATGATCTCTTTGCGTCGGACCTGGCGGACTTCTATGTCGGCGAGATGTATTTCAGCCAATCCTTCGCCGCACATCTGCTGGCCGGAAAAGCTTCCGAAGCCGCGGCGATTCCGCAATTCGTGTCCCCAATGCCCCGACACGACGCACCAACGCAATCGGCTATAGCCACGATGTATGGTCTTGGAAGCTGGCATCTGGTGCCCTGGGATATTTACATGGGCAGCGATGCGACAGGCATTCAACCGCGATATTTCGGCACGCGGGAGAAATATGGCGCGCTCTACGATTTTATCCACGACCGGTCTAGCTTGTTCACCGGTTATCAGTCCGTCGCGGAAATTGGCGTGTTATACAACGCTGATTTGCCTGGAGGTCCGGAGTTGATGGAATACTGCCAGAAGCTGGCGGAGCGACAGATTCAATTTCGCTTGCTGGTGGCGGTGAAGCGATTTAAACGGATGCCCTTGCACGCGGAGGATTTTAAAGGGTTGCGCGCGGTGGTGGAATTCAGCCCGGCCGATTCATTTGACGAGGAGGATCAAAAGGTGGTGCGTCAGATTCGCACGGGTGGCGCGGCCCGCTTTTTCGAGGCGGAAGCCGCGTTGATAAAACTGCCTCATTTTCAAGACCTTGATCTCTGCCGGGTGGAAGGTCCGGATCATATTTATGCCCTGGTGCGAGTGAATCCTGGCCCACGCTCAGCCGTGATTCATCTGCTGAACTGGAACGCGAAGCCGGATAACGCAAGCAATGAAACTTACCGCCACGTCACGTTGACCCTGAAGCAGCTTGAACGCTGGGGGCCAATTTCCACGGCTGTTTATCATCAGCCCGGAGCGCCGGTAGCCAAGCTTGAACTGGAGCGGCATGGAGATTCTATTCGTTTGACCGTGCCGGAATTGGCCACGTGGGGAGCGATCGAATTGAAAACAGTGGCTACGGGTAAATAATTGCCCGGTTCCGTGGCGCGCCTTTTTGGTGGAATATTAATGAAGGGAAATCAATCGATTTACGAAGCGGCTGAGACGGTCCGGGAGTATGCCTCCTTTGACCGCATCCGGCCCAGCGAGGCGGCGTTGCTGGAGCGAATTAAAGCCCGCTTTTCCGGTCAGCGGTTGCTCGATCTCGGCGTCGGCGGTGGCCGGACCACGGCGTTTCTTTTGGAAATCAGCCGGGATTATGTCGGGTTGGATTACTCGGCGGGCATGGTGCAAAGTTGTCAGCGGCGTTTTCCCGGTGTCCGGTTTGTGCATGGGGACGCGCGTCAGATGCCGGAGTTTGGAGCGGAAGAATTTGATTTCGTATTTTTCTCTTGGAACGGGATTGATAATGTGAGTCACGAGGATCGTTTGCAGATTCTGAGTGAAGTGCAGCGGGTATTGCGACCGGGCGGCTGGTTTGTTTTTGCCAGTCACAACGCGGCCAATCCCGTTACCAAAATCTATCATTTATCCAACGTGGAATGGTCGCTGAATCCGCTGCGGACATGGCGCAGTCTGCGTAAACATTGGAGCAACGTGAAACGGTATCTGGCCAACCGCCATTGGCAGAAACGGGAAGGTGAATATTTGCTGCTGATTGATCCAGCGCATGATTACGGTCTGGTGCATTATTACATTACGATGGCCAGTCAGCAGCGGCAGTTGGAAATGGCCGGATTTCGAGTGCTGGACCGGCTCGATAAAGATGGAAAATCTGTGGGTGTGGATGCGGATGTGCGCTCATCCACTTCCATTTGTTACGTTGCCGAGAAGCAGTAACCGGATGGGGCTGAAATCAGGCAACGTCCTTCAATGGTCCGGGAGGCAGGGTGAAAAAGAAGGTGGCGCCGGCATTCACGGCGGCTTCTGCCCAGATGCGTCCGCCATGCCGGTGGATGATGCGTTGCACGGTGGCCAGACCGACGCCCGTTCCGGCAAATTCGCGTTCATGATGCAGCCGTTGGAAAGGCGCAAAGAGCTTGTCCGCGTAACGCATGTCAAAACCCGCACCATGGTCGCGCACAAAGAAAGCCGCTCCGCCGTCAGATTGAGGGACGGAGCCGAACTCGATGAGCGTTTGGGGCTGTTGCGAACTGTATTTCCACGCATTGGAAAATAAATTTTCCAGGACGATACGAATCAAGCCCTGGTCGCAAAGAGTTTCCAGTTCCCGTTGAATCCGGAATTCCGCCGGACGATCCGGCGCTGCAGCTTGCAGCCGGGCCATCTGTTCCTGAGCTAGTATGGTGAGGTTTACTTTTTCATGCTTCAATTCCAGGCGCGCAAATCGGGCCAGCCGGAGCAAATCTTCAATCAGGCCGCTCATGCGGGTCACTTCGGAATGAATATGTCCGAGATAGGTTTTTGCGTTGGTGGCGAGACTGGCCTGATGTTCTTCGGTCAGCAGATGAGTATAGCCGCCAATTGCCCGCAAAGGAGCCCGCAGGTCATGCGAGACCGAATAAGAAAACGCTTCCAATTCACGATTGGCCACTTCGAGTTGCAACGTTCGATCCCGGACGCGTTGTTCCAGTTCCGCGTAGAGCTGAACGTTTTCCATGGCGACCGAGGTGGTATTGGCGAGGGCCTGGAGTAACTCTACCTCATCCGTTGTGGCCAGATGCGGTCTGGCCCAGTAGTTGCCGATCGCGCCAATGGGAGATTCCGTGCGAATCGGCACCATGACCAGACTTTTTACGAACGTGGGACGGTAGGCGTTGATGGGAATGCGCGGATCGACGTAAATATCTTCAATGATCGCCGGTTGACGGTTCAACATCGCCCAACCGCTGATGCACGCGGTGAGCGGAAACCGCTGGCCTTTCCAGAGCGGGCTGATGGCATTTTCATCGGCGTAATAACATTGATCCCGGTCTCGTAGAATAAAAGTGGCCCCATCAGCACCCGTAAGTTCGCGGGCCGCCTGCCGGACAATGGTCATGATGGATTCCAAATCCCGCGCCATCGATAATTCCTGCACAGCCGTCACCAGCCGCTGCATCGCCCGGCCGTGTTGTTCCATCCGGTTATTTGAGGCGGCGCGTCCGGCTTCTGCCAGGGCGCGACGGATGGCGATGGGTAATTGCCACAATTGATTCTTGGGCACGAAATCGGTCGCTCCGGCCTGCAAACCTGCCACCACGAGCGTTTCATCGGAAGTTCCCGAGACAATGATGAAAGGAGTTTGCGGACTGTGTTCGCGGGCGGCTTTCAGGGCGCTGCTGTTGTCGAACCCCGGCAGACAATTATCTGCGAGAATAAGATCCACTCCGCCTTGCTTCAGCCGCGTAATAAATTCCGCCCGGGAGTCCGTTTGGAAAATCTCGACCTCCAACCCACTTTGGGTGATCGCCCGTTGAACAAAGAAAGCATCGCTGGCGCTATCTTCGAGGTGTAAAATGTACAACTTGCCCATGAGTCCTTGCTTTAATCAATAATGGTTCAAAGCATAACCTTCCGGACGTATTCGGGCAAGCAGTAGAAAACACTCGGACTGGTTTGAGGAAAAGCTGACTCCAGAGAGCAATTAAGTACGCGGTGGACCTTTGGGCGCAGAAGTTTCGTGCAGCTTCAATGTTTCCATGGCCCAGAGGCTGGCGGCCTGGCGGCTGCCGAGCCCGATTTTTTCGTAAATATGGAGCACATGCTTTTTTACGGTTAGCAGGCTGATATTGAGAATGATGGCAATCTCCGGATTAGTTTTCCCCTGTGCCAGCCAGAGCAGCACTTCGGCTTCGCGTTGGGTCAGCCCTTGAGAAAGAAATGGCGCGGGAGAATCGAATTTGGGCAGAGATTCCCGATGTGCCTGTTGCAATTGTTGCTCCACCATCTGCCGCCGTTCCAAGCGGGTGCTAATGGCCGCCAGTAAATCCGCTTTGGCTACGGGTTTGACCAGATAATCGTCAGCACCCAGGTTCATGCCGTGCCGTTGATCGGGCTTTTCCCCTTTGGCAGTCAGTAGAATAAAGGGCAGCAAAGCCGTGGCCGGGTTGGCGCGAATGGCCTGCAATACTTCGTAACCGTCCATGTCCGGCATCATCACGTCACACAGGACCAGGTCCGGATGCTCGCGCTGGATAAGTTCCAATCCCCGTTTGCCATTCTCCGCGCCGATGGCCTGAAATTGTTCCAGACTGAGCAGCAGTAAAACATTTTCCCGCATCTGGGGATTGTCTTCAATGAGGAGGATTTTTTTCATGCGGATTTTCCACTGGTTGCTTCACTGCGTGCGGGAGCAGCTTTGGGATTGGGGTCGCGCCGCAGGAATGTGGTGCCGGTTTGCGAGCGGCCGTGTTCTTCGGCGGCATCCAGAGTTTTAAAGGCCGGTAAAATGACTCGGATAGTGGTGCCGGTGCCGAGCGTGCTCTCTACTTGAATGCTGCCGCCATAAAACTGGACGCAACGGCGGATGATCATCATGCCCAGACCGCTGCCGGGAATCTGGCCGACGTTGCGGCCGCGGTGAAAGGCCTGAAAAACATTTTTCAAATCCTCCGGATGAATGCCGATGCCGTGATCCACAATCTCGAATTCAAAGTTGCGGTCCGTGGCTTGCGCCACGAAACGGACTTTGCTGCGGGGCGAAGAATATTTCACGGCGTTGGTCAGCAGGTTGGTGAAGATGTGCCGCAACAGGCGTTCGTCCACGAAGGTGGATTCCGGCAAAGTGGTCGATTCGAACGAGATTTCGCACTGGTTTTTGGTGGCTGCCAGAACTTCGCTGGCCAGCCGCTGACATAATACGTGCAGGTTCACTTGCACCGGTTCAAACGGCACATGGCCGGATTCCACGCGACCCAGGAGCAGGACTTCCTCCATCAGCTTGGACATTTCGCGCGTGGCCTTAATGATGGCGTGCAGTTGGTTCTGCCGTTGTTCCGGCGGCAGGCGGTCCAGATGGCCATCCAGAATTTCCGCAGAGGACATAATAATGCCCAGCGGCGTGCGGAATTCGTGGGAGACGAGATTGACCACGCGGCTGCGCAACTGGCTGAGGCTCTTTTCCTGATGCAACGCTTTAAGCAACTCCTCCTCGGCCTGTTTGCGCGCGGTAATATCTGTGAGCGTGCCAATGAGCAGACTTTTTTCCGTAACGGGCAACCGCAGCAGTTTGGTTTCGCACGGGATTTCGCGTCCGGACGGATGGCGGATATACCATTCAAACGTGGGCGTTCCGCCGCGCAGGGCTTCATCGATTTGCCGGTGGAGCAAGGTGCTGGAAGGTTCACCATCGGGTTGCCGTTCCGGGCAAAACTCTTCCGGTGTGTGGTCCAGAAAGGCGTCCCGTTCGAGGCCAAAGAGTTCTGGACCGCGGCCATTGGAATCGACGAACTTGCGGGTCGTGGCGTCAATGATGACGATGCCTTCCGGAGCATGTTCCCACATGGCGCGCAGGCGGGCTTCACTGTTTTGCAGGGCGGCTTCAGCGCGGCGGCGTTCATTGATTTCTTCGCGTAATTGCTGGTTGGTTTGTTCCAGCTCCGCCGTGCGTTCAGCAATGCGCCGCTCCAAATCCTGATTGAGCTTGGTAATTTTTTCTTCCGCTTCGAGCAGTTCTTCGTTGGCCGTTTCCGCCTTGGTCCGTCCCGCGGCCAATACGACGGTCAAACTAAAGAGCGAGACGCTGAGAGCCAAACCGCCAATCAACACCAGGTGCGGCAAGGCCTGATATGATCCCAGTGCGAAATCTTTCCCGGGCGTGCAACGCAGGGCCATGGTCTTGCGTCCCAGTGGAGGCAGCCACAGGATTTGCTCAAAGCCGTTTCCTTTTTGAAACCCGGCGGATTGCACGGGAGCGGGAGAAATCAATTCCAGGTTCAGGACACGATTGGTGAGGCCATGCTGGCCGGCGTAAATGCTCGCCGGATCAAAGGAGGTAAAGATCGCGCCTTTTACCGGCGCGCCCGGCTTTTCAATCGTGGTGGGTGGCAAAGCTCCGGGTTCGTAAACCGGGAGAAAGAGGACGATGCCGCGCCGTGGGCCAATGGCTGGCGGGTCATCCAGCGTGAGTTCTTCTGTGGTCGCCAGCACCCCGGTGTTGGCCAGTTTGTCGAGAGCCAGCCGGTGATCGGCGTACTGGGCGATGTCCAATCCTTCGCTATGCAGATCATTGACCAATTGAGATTCGTGGTAACGCACCGTCCAGGAATCGGCGCTGTTGGTGGCTGGACGACGTTCCACATACCCCAAATCGAGCATTTCCGGAAAGCGTGATTTCCAATCGATTGCTTGGACAAAAAGTTTCCAGGCATTGGCATCCACGGTGGAAGTCGTATTGAAGAAAGCCTGCAAACAACGCAGTGTATTAAAATAACTGACCTGGCCCAGGCGAACGGTGTTTTCCGCGGTTTGCACTTCCGATTCAAAACGGGCGAGATCACGGGCCTGCACGTATTCGCTGACGCGCCAGTAGCTATAGAGGGTGGGGGCGAGCGTCAACTGCAGCACCAGATACGGCGACATGCTGCGGCGCAGATCCTTTCTCCATTTGCTGGGTTCACCGCTTCGTGCCATGCAACCAGTCTGCAAACTTTCCCCATGCCGCCAAGGTCAAAGTAGGCGCATACACCCAAGGGTGTATGGCGACATTGCAGGCGGACATGATAAACCTGACGTCATTAATAGCGCGGCCAGCGTAACTCATACTGAATATAAAAAACCCTGGCCGCGAGTTCTTAAAAAATAATCTTCCACACAACCGCAGCAAAATCCGCCCCCTAATGCAATGTTAGGGGGCGGTACTTTTTTTAGTGAGAGACTGCGCAGACACTTCGTAAGTAGACTGAGAAACGGTCGCTCTCATTAACACCGTGCTTTAGCCCGGTGTAAAGTGATCCGCGAAAAGTCCGCTTAGCCGTTTCAACGGCTTACCCCTTTGTGAGAAAACCGTTAAAACGGCTGTATCGCATGGAGGATGTATTACACCGGGCTAAAGCCGCGGTGTTAATGAGAAGTCCGCAGACTTCTGCTCCATTCTTAATTGCTAACATTTCACGGCTTCATTTATTCCGTGAATTTATCCCCTTGACGAGTAATGACTACAAGTGTAGTCATTAGCTCATCATCAACTGAAGGAGCCGGCGCCTATGAAAAAAATTCCGATGATCACCAATACTGAATGGGAGGTTATGCGCGTCATTTGGTCACAGCATCCCGCGACGGCTGCGGAAATCATCGAACGCCTCACGGCTGCGGACGCTACGTGGCATCCCAAGACCGTGCGCACACTGCTGGCGCGGCTGGTGAAGAAAAAGGCGCTGGGTTATGAACCGCATGGCCGCACTTATGTGTACGAGCCGCTGATTACTGAGCACGAGTGCACCATGGCGGCTGGTGAGTCTTTTCTTGCCCGGGTATTTGGCGGTTCCATGAAGCCGATGCTCGCGTATTTCGTGGAGCAACGCCGGATTTCAAAAGAAGATTTGGCCGAGCTGGCAAAGTTGCTGGAAGAAAAAGGCAATGAGCCGCAGGCGAAGCCAGGGAGGAAACCATGGAAACGCTAGATGCCATGCCACTGCTGATGGCGTTGGGGCGCGTTTCCGCACAAGCCGGGGCGCTGGTCGTATTCGTGCTGGCGCTCCAGTGGCTCTTTCGCAAGTCGATCACGCCGCGCTGGCGATGCGCGCTATGGATGCTGGTGATGATGCGCCTGTTGCTGCCCATCTCATGGAACAGCGCAGTGAGCATCTATAATTATCTACCCCGCTGGACGGCGCCAGCGCCGGTGGCGGAGACCGCCAGAATGACTCAACCGGCTGTGGTGAGCGCAACGGTTCCCTCCAGCGGCGACATCCGTCCCGAAACGAGTGCGGTTGATTGGCGTCCCCAATTACCGGCGGGAATTCAACCGGATTTGCCTGAGCCATCATTCAAAGCAAGCGCTCCGGCAAAATCCTTACCTGCCACGAATGTTTCTTTGGCCGGACCCCGTGCCCTCAATTGGCCGATCATGCTCGCAGGTCTCTGGCTGGCCGGGGTGTTTTCCTTCTCCACTTACATCAGTCTGAGTTCCCTCCGCATGGCCCGGCGATTCCGTGACGTCCGGCTGATTACGGATGAATCGCTTTTGGCTAGGCTTGCGGAATGTCAGGCGCGCCTGGGCTTGCGCAAGTCTTTGGTGGTGGCAGAAAGCTCTATGTTAGGCAGTCCGGCGTTACACGGTTTCTGGCGGCCACGCCTGCTGTTGCCAGCCGGTTTCGTGCAGGCATTTTCCGCGGAGGAACAGCGTTACATTTTTCTGCACGAACTGGCCCATGTGAAACGGCGCGATATTCCGGTGAACTGGCTGGTGGCGGTTTTGCAGGTGATCCACTGGTTCAATCCGTTCATCTGGCTGGGTTTCGCGCGCTGGCGGGCGGATCGCGAACTGGCCTGTGACGCGCTGGCAATGGATGCCGCAGGCGCAGAGCACAACGTGGAATACGGCCGGACGATTCTACGTCTGCTCGAAGGCCTGACGGGTCGCATGGCCGCGCCGAGTTTAGTGGGGATCATGGAAGATAAGCGCGAGTTGCAGCGGCGCATCCGGATGATTGCGACGTATCGCCCCGCCAAACGCTGGGGCGTGATTTCGCTGCTGTTGCTGTTTTGCCTCAGTGCGGTGTTTCTGACGGATGCGCAATCATCGAAGGTCGGTAGTAGCCGAGTATCTGAAACGAATTCAGCAACGACTGATCCAAAGCGGAACACGGCGATCGGGTACAAACTGGCCATCGAAGAAAATATGGGCGTTTCGGTGCCAACTAACGGTCCGAGTATTAACGTAACCGTGTTGGACGATAAAACCGGAAAACCGATCGAAGCTGCTGTCGTATTAAGTCCGAATTTCGCCGCATTTTATGGTGGCCCCGCAAACGAACCTGGTTGGAAAACCGATGCGTCTGGTATGACCAAGATTTATCTCGGGGAATTGCCGCCACAGGAAGCTGTCCGCCGTACATGGCAAACGCTTTCGGTTCGCAAGGCTGGGTATGCTCCATCTGGCTTGAGTTGGTCTTCCGAAAAGGATGATGTAAGTTCGACAATGCCCGCAGCCATCACGGTCCATTTGAGTGAAGG
>JBEHZA010000136.1:0-10955 GCA_048497895.1 Verrucomicrobiota bacterium | reverse complement strand
CGGCACCTTCTGGACGGACATCCTGCCGACCACGCACGGCCAGGTCGTGCTGGTGTGGTCGGTTCTGATTCGTAATAAGAATGTTTCCACCGCGGCTCCAGCCAGTAGTGATCACAAACCAGCGGTGAATGCGGCAGTGACCAATGTGCCGCCTCCGATACTTAACACTGAGGCACCACGCAGCAAAATGCCCGGCATACCACCGGGAAGCAGTGGCGGTTTTGGAGTCGAAGGTTCGCCTTTGCCGGTAATGCCGGAACCGGACTTTTACCCTTTACCCAAGGATGCTTCGATAGAGAAAATGTTGTCACTCACCGATAAGTTTGCGAAGGAAAATCCTGGAGAATACATGAGGGTGATTGACCGTTTGAAACAGATCGGGGAAAAAGCGGCCGGAACTCCCTACGAAAAAACGGTGGCCAAAAAATTCGACGAATGGATCTTTTCGCAACAGGCAAAGTCGGATGACGCCGTCAATGTTTACACCGAGAAAATGGTCGCTTTATTGAAAGAAGATAAACGGCAGGAGGCATGGAATGTTTGGAAAACTTTCCCCTCTGGCTTGCGCAACCGGGAAGTGGATCAACGCATTCAGGAGATTATTGAATCCCATTTCCCGGCACTGGCTAATCGGCCAAAGCCGCAGAGGCCGGATTAGTCCTTCATCCCTTTGATTCAGTCGGCGAACATCTTTTGTTCGGGGTTAAACTTTTACCATTCCTTAACAATTTTCCCCCTGTGCAAGTGCCATTATCTGCTAGGATGAAGCATCTCGTAATTGGGCATTATGAATATTCATCGCGCATCTATCTGCGCCCTTTCTCTGTTAGTGCTCACCGTTTCCGCGGCTGACGATTGGTCTCGCTTTCGCGGCCCCAATGGTTCGGGCGTCTCACTTCAGGCCAAGCCGCCGGTGGCCTGGAGTGATACGCAGAATTTGAAATGGAAAACAGAATTGCCCGGTTCGGGTACGTCCAGTCCCATTCTCGTGGGTAACCGCGCTTTTGTGACTTGTTGGACGGGCAATTCCTCCACGCTGAAACGGCAGTTGGTTTGTCTGGAGCAAACGAGCGGAAAAATTCTCTGGTCGAAAAATGTCGAGGCCGAAGCTCAGGTGGATTCTTACGATGGCTTCATGCGCGAACACGGTTACGCCAGCCACACGCCCGTGAGCGATGGTGAACGCGTTTACGTCTATTTTGGCAAAGCCGGGGCGCTGGCGTTTGATTTGGAAGGGAAAGAGCTTTGGCGGGTGAATTTAGGGCAGGGGGCAAATGCGAAAAATTGGGGCTCAGCCTCCAGCCCGGTGCTCTATAAAGATACCGTGATCATTAATGCTTCGGAAGAGAGTCATGCGATGTTTGCGCTCGATAAAAAATCGGGCAAGCAGGTTTGGAAATCCGAAGCCGGTTCGCTGGAATACGTATTTGGAACACCCGTTTTAGTGGAAGCCAATGGCCGTACCGATCTGGTTATTTGTGTCCCTGGCGAAGTGTGGGGCATGAATCCGGACAACGGCAAACTCCGCTGGTTTGCCCGTGTGGAAATGAGCGGCAATATTGCGCCCAGTGTCATTGCCGGTGAAGGAATCGTATATGCGTTTGGGGGCTTTCCCCAGACGGCGACGGTAGCGGTGAAAGCGGGCGGCAAAGGAGACGTTACCAGCACGAATATTTTATGGACAAGCCATAACAGCACTTATATTCCCACGCCGGTTTTGTCGGGAGGACGTCTTTACTTTGTGAGCGATGCCGGCTTTGCCCTGTGTCTTGATGCGAAGACGGGGGACTTGATTTATAAAGAGCGGTTGCCGGGTGCCAGTGCGACTGGACGCGGAGGGAAGCCATTCTATGCGTCGCCCGTCATGGCCGGTGGTAATTATTACGCGGTCAGTCGCCGCAATGGCGCTTTCGTTATTGATGCTCAACCGCAATTTAAGCTGGTTTCGCATAATACATTTTCGTCGGATGATTCGCAGTTTAATGCGACTCCGGCCCTGGCTGGAAATCTGATGTTTTTACGTTCGGACCGGTATCTTTACTGTGTAGCAAACGAAGCAAAGAATTAACCTATGAAAGCAACGACCTTAGCAACCATTACGGCGCTGGCTCTCGGAGTATCCGGGCTGTGCCTTCATGCGCAAGATAACAATCCGCCACCGCGTCCGGGCTCCTCTTCAAATAGCGGCAACGGCCAGGGACGTCCGCCGGGTGGATTTGAAGAAGGCGGTGGACCAGGTGGTCAGGGAGGCCCGGGCGGTCCGGGCGGACAAGGTGGAGGCCGGGATGGCTTTCGTCCGCCGGAACATCCTTTGATGACTGCGTTAGATACGAATCATGACGGGATTATTGATGCGGATGAAATTGCTCACGCTGTGGAATCCCTCAAGAAGCTTGATAAAAATCATGATGGCAAACTCACTCCTGATGAACTGCGCCCCGCGGGAGCGCCGGGCGGTCGCGGTCGGGAAATGGGGCAAGGACAGCAAGGCCGTCCGGGTGGTGCGGGAGGGCCTCCTGGAGAAGCGGGTGGACAAGGCGGCCCGGGTGGTGCAACTCAACGGGGCGGGGGCAATGTGGATTTTGTCACCAAGCTGATGCAATACGACAAGAACGGTGACGGGAAGGTTACCAAGGATGAGTTGCCGGAACAGTTGCAATGGGTTTTAGATCGCGCCGATACAAATAAAGACGGGGCTATTGATCGTCAGGAAGCAGAGGCATTTGCGAAAAAAACGTCGCAGAGTGGTGGGCAAACCGGAACCCGCCGGCCTTCGCCTCCGGGTGGAGCACAACCATCGACGACTCCGTCACGGCCACCGATCGATCAGTAAATCTCAGTGGGCGCAATGCCGTCGGTCAACGCCTTGGACCGTTGGTGAGCGGCGTGACCGGCACGTCTGTTCCCACGCGGCCTTGAACCTGTGGCAAGCGGCAGGTTTGCAAGCGGGGGAGCACATGCTTCGCGAATAATTCGCACTCCTGCAAGTGTGGATAACCGCTGAAAATGAACGCCCTCATCCCCATATCCAGGTAACGGTTAAGTTTGGCGACAATTTGATCTGGATTTCCCACCAGCGCACTCGCGCAACCGCTGCGTGCCCGGCCAATTCCTGACCAGACATAATCTTCAATGTAATCGTCCTGACTCTGGCGGCGCAGTTCATCTTGCCGCAGCACTCCGGCCGAATTGGCATCCTGTGCACGTGCGCGAATCGCCATGCCAGTTTGCTCATCCAGCCTGGAGATTAATCTTTTTGCATAATCACGCGCTTCTGATTCTGTCTCCCGCACAATGACATGAATGCGTAATCCGAAGTCGATTTTTCGCCCATACCTGTCGGCACGCTGTGCCAAATCCTGCATGGTGGCCAACAAGCGATTCTCTGTTTCCGGCCACATGAGAAACACATCGCAATGTTTGGCGCACAATTCACGCGCTGGTTCGGAAATGCCACCAAAGTACAAGAGCGGCCCGCCAGTTTGGTAAGGCTTGACTGGATCTGTTCGGGAGATTTGAAAACGATAAAAGCGCCCCTGAAAATCAATCGCTTCTTGCGTCCAGCACTGTTTAAGAATTTGGATCACTTCATCTGCTCGCGCGTAGCGGTCCTCGGCGGAGATTTTTTCCCCCGGCAAGTCGGATGAGATAATATTGATCGTCAGACGGCCTTTGAGGATATGGTCGAGCGTGCTGATATGCCGCGCCAGCATGGGTGGATGTATCTCGCCCATGCGCAACGCCACGAGTTGCTGAATGTGCGGGGCCAGTAATGCCGTGGCTCCGGCAAATACGAGTGGTTCCTGTCCGACTTCAAACGAGGAGGGGAGTAAAATGTTCTGATAGCCCAGCCGGTCAGCAGTTTGAATAATTTCCGAACAATGCTCAAAATTACTGCGCAACCGCCCATCCGGCACGCCCAGATATTCGTAATCATCGCTGCATAAGGCTGAGAACCACGCGATTTCGGCCTGACGCGCCACCGTGCGGATCGGAACTTCTGGATGGGTTGGCACGGTTTGCATCGGAGATGCCGTTTTGTTGCTCGCAGTGACTGGGTGCTGCTTCAAGTCAGCCAGTCAGCCTGTGTTTTCCAGTTCTTCTCAACCAGTTTAACAATGGTAACAGCCGGGTGATTGGTAAATAATTTGGCCAGAGCTTTCCCGCCGGAGCCAGCGGATTTCAATGGGCCGCTTTTGAGCACTCCGCTGATTAAGTGGTGTGCATGTTTCACAAAATCATCCTGCTTCAACAGTTCCGGATCTGTAAATGATTGCATGGTGGATAGTGCTTGGGCATCAGAGAGTCCATCCAGCGCTTCGCGAAATACCGTAGCCCGGGCTGAACTGTCAAACCCTGGTGCCCCCAGCACTTCACTTAGCGATTGGATCAATTGATCTTCAGTGCTGGGAGCCGTGGGGGGAGAAGCGGCTTTGTGAACCGGGACTTCGACAAATTCAATCGCTTCGCCGGGGTGGCCATTATTTTGTGCGGAGGTACGGACTTTAAACTTGATGGCCAGGGTATGAGGTGGTTGGGCCGTGGTGGATGGGGCTGAAATTGCGTCCTGAACATCAAAGTGGAGTTCCAACGAGCCGTCTGGTTTCTTTCTATCCTTAATAGAAAGATTTAGGGAGAGTACGATTTCGTCGACTTCGAGGTTAAGCGGATGCGGTGTGGCCACATCTGCCTGCATAGCCGTGTTGATTTCCTGACGCAACGCAAGGATGACTGCTTTTAGTGATGGCATCACGGTCAGTTTATCAGGCCTGTCCTGCGGCTCCACTAGAAAATCATTGGCGAGGGAACTGCTTTCGAACGGGTAACTATTTCTGCGGCCTGACAGAAAGTGCGCTTTGCCAGAGCAAGAAAGGTGCAAGGTTTGTCAAAATAGAAAAAGCCCGTCCATTGGCTCTGGCTTAATTTGCTACCGAACAAACGCACGTTGTTCGCTTACAAATGAATTTAAATGCTGTCAGTCAGTCCGGTCGGACGCTGCCAATTCCGGTTCAGGAAGCTGCGTCCTCGAGGTGGGAGGCTGTCGTGCCTCGTCAACGCTTTCTCAATGCCTGCCACTGCCAGCCCACCGATTATCCACCCGTGTGGTTAATGCGGCAAGCGGGACGCGCCTTGCCGGAATACCGTGAGCTGAAGAAAAGGTATTCCTTTCTGGAACTGGTGCAAAATCCGGAACTGGCTGCCGAGGTGACGCTGCAACCCATTCGTCGCTTTGGATTCGATGCCGCCATTTTGTTTAGCGACATCCTGGTCATTCCGGAGGCGATGGGGCAACCGTACCATTTCCGCGATAGTGGCGGGATTGAAATGGCCTTCACCCTGAACACGCCCGCCGATATCGAACGTTTGGAAGTTAAACAGATACGTGAACGTTTGTCGTATGTCAGTGACGCGCTGAAATTGATTCGCACCGAGTTGGGCCAAACGACTGCTTTGTTAGGGTTTGCAGGCTCTCCTTGGACCTTGGCCAACTTCATGATCGAAGGCGGCAGTGCCAAAGAATACTCTAAGGCAAAGCTGCTTTTTTACACGCAACCGCGATTATTCTACCTGCTGATGGAGAAAATCACCGCTGCCGTGGCGGAGTTTCTCCAAATGCAAATCGAATCAGGAGTGGACGCAATTCAACTTTTCGACAGTTTGGGAGGCAATCTCTCGCATCACTTGTTTGAACCGCTATCAGCGCAATGGATGAAAGCCATTATCAGCCGGATCGACGGACGGGTGCCGGTGATTGTCTATGCGAAAGGAGTGCATGAAAACTGGCGCGTGTTAACGCAGACGGGTGCACAAATAATTGGGGCGGATTGGATGGTCAATTTATTTCAGGTCGGACGCCAATTGCCGCGTAGCGTAGCTCTGCAAGGTAATCTCGACCCCTGTTTGATGTGCGCTACACCCGAGGCTGTCGAAATCGAGGCTAAACGCATTTTACAGGAAACCAGTTCACGCCATGGTTTCATTTTTAATCTCGGTCATGGACTGCCACCGAATGCGAAACTGGAGAATATCGAAAAACTGGTTGCTACAGTCAGGGGGATTGCGTGAGTGCCTTGAGTTTAAATTTAGATTTGGCACGGAAATATAGTGTGCCGGGTCCACGCTATACGTCGTATCCACCCGCGCCGCAATTTACTGAAAAATTTTCCGTTGACCTGTTGACGAAGAAGCTGTCGCTCAACAACGAAATTGCCCGCGATCTGTCATTGTATTTTCATCTGCCGTTTTGCCAATCGCATTGCTGGTTCTGTGGCTGCAATACAGTTATCACGACGAAACAGGAACAAAGCGCAATCTACCTTCGCTATTTGGAAAAGGAGCTGGATCAAACCGCGAAATTGTTGCATCCCAAGCGCCGGCTCAAACAACTCCATTTTGGCGGCGGCACGCCGACTTTCCTGAAGCCGGAAGAGATTCGCGCGCTCGGTAAAATGATCCGGAATCGTTTCACGTTTTCACCGGAGTTGGAAGCCGGTGTGGAAGTGGACCCGCGGCGATTGACTGAAGAGCATGTGATTGCGTTACGGGAATCAGGCTTTAACCGCGCTTCACTCGGGGTGCAGGATCATAATCCGCAGGTTCAAGAGGCGGTGCATCGCCTACAACCGTTGGCGGTTACCCGGCAGACCGTGGATTGGTTGCGGGCCAGCGGCTTTGAATCCGTGAACATTGATTTGATTTACGGATTGCCCTTCCAAACGGTGGAGTCCTTCACGCAGACGTTGGAAGACATTTTGGAACTGCAACCCAACCGTCTCGCAGTTTTTAGTTACGCCCACGTGCCCTGGATTAAACCGGCGCAAAAAATATTGGAAAAACAAGTGCTGCCGACCGCGGATGAAAAACTGCAATTGCTCAAGCTAAGTATCGAGATGCTTACCCGGGCAGGCTACGAATACATCGGCATGGATCACTTCGCGCGACCGGACGATGAATTGGCCGTGGCCCAACGGCAGAAAACGCTGCAACGGAATTTTCAAGGCTACAGCACTTGCGGCGGAGCGGACATTTATGCGTTTGGCATGTCAGCCATTTCTCAAGTGGACGATATGTATTGGCAGAATGTGAAGGAATTGCCGGCTTATTATGCCGCTCTGGATGCGGGAAGATCGACGGTGGCCAAAGGTTATGTGCTCACGGCGGATGATCAATTGCGACGACAAACGATTATGCGGCTGATGTGCGACTTAAGTCTCGATTACCGCTCTATGTCAGAATTACTCGGGATTGATTTCCCTGACTATTTCCGTTCCGAAATCGATTCCCTAGCCGACATGGAAGCCGATGGATTATTGCTGCTAGGAGATTCAGAACTCACTGTAACTGACACCGGTCGTCTGTTTATCCGCAATATTGCGATGAGGTTTGATGCCTATCTGCTCAGACAGACAGAGCGGCGGTATTCAAAAACAATATGAAACCGGTAGCGATCATTGGTGCGGGAGTAACCGGATTAACCGCAGCGTATCGTTTGCAACTGCAAGGTGTGCCCGTTACGGTTTACGAAAGCAGCGGACGGGTGGGAGGAGTTATCCGCAGTCATCAACAGGCTGGATTCCTGGCGGAATTTGGACCTAACAGTATTCTGGAAACTTCACCGCTTATTTCGAAATTAGTTCAGGATTTACATCTTGAATCGCGTCGGCTGTATTCAGACCCGAAGGCGTCAAATCGTTACGTGGTTAAAGATGGCAAGCCGGTCCGTTTGCCGGATTCGCCTTTGGCGTTTTTCACCTCATCCTTTTTCTCTCCCTCTGCGAAATTCAGTTTGCTGAGAGAACCATTTATCTCCCCGGCTCCGGAGGATCGCGAGGAAAGCGTAGAGCAGTTTGTTTTGCGACGACTTGGCCGGGAGTTTTTGAATTATGCCATCAACCCAATGGTAGCCGGAGTTTATGCCGGAGATCCGGCCAGACTGTCTGTGACTCACGCCTTTCCTAAATTGCGGGCGTTGGAAAAACGCTACGGTTCCTTAATTTTAGGGCAATTATTTGGAAAAAGAGAACGCGAGCGACGAGGGGGGGTTTCCAAGCAGGAGGCGAAGAAATTCTCCTTTGATAAGGGATTACAGGTGTTGACGGACACTTTATCGGAATGTCTGGCAGATGCGATACAACTCAAGACATCCGTGGTTCGCGTAGCGCATACCGGTTCGGATTGGCGTTTGAGCGTTCAACAGGACGGTCGGTATCGAATGGAGGAACATGCCGCCGTTTTGTTTGCCACTCCGGCTCATAAACTTGGCGGTATCCAACTCATCTCAAACTGGCCAGTGGATTTTTCCGAATTATCAAGTATTCATCATCCACCCGTGGCGAGTGTTGTCCTGGGTTTTCGTCGGGAAGATGTCGCGCATCCATTAGATGGATTTGGCATGCTGATTCCGGAGGTGGAGAAATTCAGGATTCTTGGAACCTTGTTCTCTTCCTCATTGTTTCCTGATCGTGCTCCAGAAGGATGCGTTACTCTAACCAGTTATCTTGGCGGTGCCCGGGCTCCTGAACTGGCCTTGCAATCGGAGGAGCAAGCTGTGCAAATGACGTTGCAGGATTTGCGGCCATTGTTGGGAGTGCGGGGGACGCCGGTTTTTCAACATCACGCTCTCTACCGTCAGGCCATCCCGCAGTATAATCTCGGCTATGGTTACTTTAAGGAGATGTTCGCAGAAATAGAGGCAAGGTGTCCGGGACTTTACTTCGCCGGCCATTATCGTGACGGGATTTCGCTTGGCGATTCGATTGTTTCAGCCCACCGGGCGGTGGAGAGAATCGCGAATGGTTTCCAGCGATCAGCAGCGGGGAAAACTCATTCGCAGAAAATGGCACATAGCTATGAGTAAAAAAGGAGTTCTTTTGATCAACCTGGGTTCGCCCGATTCACCGACGGTGGATGATGTCCGGCGTTACTTGCGGGAGTTTTTGATGGATGGCCGGGTATTGGATGCGCCCTGGCCAGTCAGGTTTTGCATTGTCAATTTCGCGATTTTGCCAACGCGCCCTCGGCACTCCGCAGAGGCGTATCATAAAATCTGGCTGGCCGAAGGCTCTCCCTTGATCGTTACCAGCCGCAAAGTCAGGGACGAGTTACAGCAGAGGCTGGATTTGCCCATTGCCCTGGCCATGCGTTATCAAAACCCTTCCGTCGAAAGCGCGCTGGCTGAACTGGCCCGTCACGAGGTGGATGAGTTGCTGGTAATCCCGCTGTTTCCGCACTATGCCATGTCCAGTTATGAAAGTGCGGTCGAGCGGGTTCGCACGATTGCCAGCGAACAGACGCCCGGGTTAAAGATTACTGTGTTGCCACCGTTTTTTGATCATCCTGATTACATCCATGCGTTGGTCGCCAGCGCGGAAGCTCAATTAAAAACGGGTTATGATCATCTTTTGTTCAGTTTCCACGGACTGCCGGAAAGACATTTGAGAAAATCCGATCCAACCCGGTGTCATTGTTTAAAAGTGAAGAATTGTTGCGAAGTAAACAGCCTCGCGCACCAGACCTGCTATCGCGCCCAATGCTATAAGACCGTAAAGGCATTTGTTCAACGGGCGGGAGTGCCGTTGGGAAAGTATTCCGTGGCGTTTCAATCCCGCCTGGGTCGCGATCCCTGGCTGCAACCCTATACCGAAAAACGACTCGAGGAATTGGCCCAAAGCGGGGTGAAAAAGCTCCTCGTGTTGTGTCCGGCGTTCGTGACGGATTGTCTGGAAACTTTGGAGGAAATTGGGTTGCGGGGGCGACAGACGTTTATTCTTGGGGGTGGACGGGAGTTGGAATTGATTCCCTGTCTGAACGAACACCCGCAATGGCTGGCGGCTTTGGAGAAGTGGATTTTGGAATTTCAACGGAGCGGAATAAATATTTCACCGGTCAGTCCTGGAAATCCAGCCAGTGCTGTTTATTCCTGATCGAATTAGGGTTGAGTCAGATTCGGGACGGACAAAACGCAGGCAAGTTTCGAATAATTGTGGACGGTCGACCGTCTACCTTGTAAATTCAAAACATGCTTTCAACCACCACTGCTCCGCCTGGGTCCGGTCCGTTGCGGCCGATTGCCAAGAAATTTGTCGTGGAAGAGGTGCTCAGTACCTTGCGCAAAGCGATTCTCTCCGGCGCTTTTGCGGCGGAAGATCATTTGGTGGAATCCAGGCTCGCGGTACAGCTTGGAGTTAGCCGGGCTCCGGTCAGAGAAGCCATGTTTCAGTTGGAACGCGAGGGGCTGCTGGCGTTTGATTCGCAAGGTGCGGCCATAGTCCGGCAATTGACGTCCGTCGATATGGAGGAAATTTACACCTTGCGGATTGCGCTGGAAGTGATGGCGGTACGGTTGGCTTGTCAGCGTTTGACAGCGCTTCATTGGGAGGCCTTGCGGGCGAACATCCGACAGACGGAGGCGGAGAAATCATTGCTGAACCTGACGCTTTTGGACATGGCATTTCACGATATTCTGGTGGAAGCCGCCGGTAATTCCCGTTTGCAGGCAGCGTGGCAGAATTTGCGTCCGCAATTGGAATTGTGGCTGGCCCGGTTGCATATCCGCCACCAAACGACGACGAAACAAACGCGAGCCGAAACGGCGCGCGCGCATCGCGGATTGTTGGAGGAGTTGGCCTTAAAAGATCCGGATCGCGCCGAACACCGGATGAAACAGCATCTGGATGGCTGGCGGACGTATTTGGATGGTTTGCCCCTCTAAGTCATGCGCCCGTTGCGTTACCTTATTTTCGTGGGCGCAGTTGCCTGTCTGTGGACTGGAGCGACGGCGGACGAACGCGCGCCGGATGGAATGGAGTTTTTCGAGAAGCGTGTTCGGCCAGTGTTGGTAGAGCATTGTTACGAATGTCACAGTGCCCAGGCGAAGAAAATTAAAGGCGGGTTGCGTTTGGATACTCGTGAGATCCTGGCGAGCCTGGTCTACGCCCTGATCCGCCGCGCGCCGA
>JBEHZA010000135.1:0-11073 GCA_048497895.1 Verrucomicrobiota bacterium | reverse complement strand
CACCATGGGGACCAAACTGGAGCACAATGATTACACCGGCATCGAAGTAGAGCCAAGCGCCCGTTTGCAATGGAACGTCACGACCAACCAGACTTTATGGGGCGCCGTTTCCCGCGCAGTCCGGACGCCTTCACGGATTGACCACGACCTGTTTGAGCCGACATATCTGCCACCAGCATTTCCGCAAAGCTTTTTGAGCGGGGGCAGCAATTTTAAATCGGAAACGCTTTTGGCTTATGAACTGGGTTATCGCGCGGTGATTACGCCCCGGATTTCCGGATCGATCTCAGGATATTACAATAAGTACGATAACGTGCGCAGCCTGAGCTTTACTCCCGTAACGGTTCTGCCGCTTTATTTCGCCAACAACCTGCAAGGTGAAACCCACGGTTTTGAATTAAGTGCGAATTATCAGATGCTCGACTGGTGGCGGTGGCGGGCAGGTTACGATCTGTTGAAAGAGCGCCTGCACGTCAAGCCAGGCCAAACGGACCTCAATAATTCACTGAACGAAACGTCTGATCCGCAACAACAATTTTCCCTGCGTTCCTCCATGGACCTTCCGGGGCATGTAGAACTGGACGCGGGCCTGCGTTGGGTCGATATTCTACATATCAATAACGCCGGAGTGCCCGCAAGCGTGCCATCCTATTTTGAACTGGATGTCCGCCTGGGCTGGCGTCCCACGAAACGGCTTGAGTTGGCCGTTGTGGGGCAAAATCTTTTGGACAATCACCATCCGGAATTTGGTGTGCCTGGCCCGACGCGACCGGAGATTCCGCGCAGCGTTTATGGGAGCGTGACGCTCCGATGGTAGAGGGAAACGCTCTGAATCTGCCGTGAAATTTGCGACCTTCAAAAACCAACGGTTTTTCATGGACCAATCCCTCTGGCTGGTCGTGGCGCTTCTATTCCTCCCCATCCGCTTGCCGGCTCAACCAGCCATATCCAAGGAATATCAAATCAAGGCGGTTTTCCTGTACAACTTCGCCCAGTTCGTGGAGTGGCCGGCGACGGCGTTTACCAATGCCACCGCCCCCATCTGCATTGGCATTGTTGGGGATGATCCATTTGGCGCTACGCTAGAGGAAACCGTCCGCAACGAAAGCATCAACAACCGCAAACTAGTGGTTCATCACGTACAAAGCGAAAGTGAATTGCAGGGCTGCCATCTCATTTTTGTCAGCAAATCGGAGAAAAGACGGCTGGAGGAAATCTTCCCCAAGCTCAATTCCCGTCCGGTTCTGACAGTGGGCGAGAGTGATGGGTTTATGCGTCAGGGTGGCGTCATCAACTTTTTTCTGGAAGACCGCAAAGTCCGGTTTGAAATTAATCCAGCCACCGCCCAACAACAGGGTTTGCGGATCAGCTCGCAACTGTTGAGCCTGGCAAAAATCGTCAAAACCGCACCCGGGAAGGAGTCCAGATAACATGCAATGGCTCCAAAACCTGCCGGTTAAACGGAAACTGACTCTCGTCATTCTGCTGACCTGTTCGATTGCCTTGCTGTTAGCCTGCGGCGTCTTGTCGGCGTATGAGTTGTTCGATTTCCGCCGGTCCATGGCGAAGGACAGCACGGTGCTGGCGGATGTGCTGGCTAAAAATACCCGGGCCGCGCTGGCGTTTCAGGATGAAAATGCCGCGCGCGAAACCCTGCTGGCCCTGCAATCCGAACCCTCAGTGGAGGCCGCGTGCCTGTATTCCGCGTCCGGCGAACGTTTTGCCGAATATGCCCGGTCAAAAACCCTGCTCCAATTTCCCGCGCGTCCGGCAGAAGACGGTTACCGGTTTGAAGCGGGCCATCTCGCCATCTTTCGCCCGATTATTTTGAATGAAAAACGCATTGGCACAATTTATCTGCAAGCGGACCTGCACGGAGTCTATGACCGGCTGAGCGTGTTCGGCAGCATCTCCGGAGTAGTCCTGTTGGGTTCCATTTTTGTGGCGTTCGCGTTGTCCTCCTGGTTGCAGCGTCCGATTTCAGAACCGATCCTGATTCTCGCGGAAACAGCGCGTGCGATTGCCGAGCGGAAGGATTACTCGGTGCGCGCCAAAAGCCAGGGCAAACAGGAGGTCGGGGTATTGACGGATGCTTTCAACCAAATGCTCGACGGCATCGAAGAACGCGAGGCCGCCTTGCGGACGGCGAACGATGCCTTGCGCGGCGAAATCGGTGAACGAAAGTTGGCGGAAAAAAAAGTTCAAGCCCAGTTGGCCCGGCTGGAATTATTGAATCAAATCACGCGGGCCACCGGCGAACGGCAGGATTTACAAAGCATTTTCCAGGTCGTCATCCGCAGTCTGGAAGACCATTTGCCGGTGGATTTCTGCTGCGTCTGCCTCTATGACGCCGACAGTCAAACCATCACGGTCACCCGCGTAGGACTGCACAGCAGCACGCTGGCGATGGAACTGGCGCTGACAGAACAATCGCATATTGCCATTGATTCCAACGGGCTGTCCAAATGTGTGCGCGGTCAATTGGTTTACGAACCGGACATCAGCCAGGTGCCCTTTCCTTTTCCCCAGCGGCTCACCAAAGGGGGGTTGCGTTCGCTCGTGGCTGTGCCACTCCTGATCGAAGGCAAGGTCTTCGGCATCATTGTTTCGGCCCGCCGCCAGGCGAACAGCTTCAGCAGCGGTGAGTGCGAATTTCTGCGGCAATTGAGCGATCACGTCGCACTGGCGGCACATCAGGCGCAACTCTACGACGACTTGCAACAGGCTTACGATGACTTGCGGCAGACGCAGCAAACAGTCCTGCAACAGGAACGTTTGCGCGCCTTGGGTCAAATGGCCAGCGGCATCGCCCACGACATCAATAACGCGATTTCCCCCGTCGCGTTGTACACCGAATCGTTGCTCGAAACCGAACCAAACCTCAGTACGCGGGCGCGCGATTATCTGGAAACGATTCAACGCGCCATTGGCGACGTAGCCAAGACCGTTACGCGCATGCGGGAGTTTTACCGCCAGCGGGAGCCGCAGTTGACGCTGGCCCCAGTGCGGCTGACGGCGCTGGTGCAGCAAGTCGTCGATTTTACACGCGTCCGGTGGAGTGATATGCCGCAACAGCGGGGAATCATGATCCACATGGCCGTGGAGCTGGCGACCGAACTGCCTGCCATCATGGGGATTGAAAATGAACTGCGGGAAGCCTTGACCAATCTCATTTTTAACGCCGTAGATGCAATGCCTGAAGGGGGAACTTTAACGGTCCGCACGAAGGTGGTAGAAGGCGGCCCTTATCAAGCTGGACCAAACGCCGGAAAGCGCGTGTTCCTGGAGATTTCCGATACTGGCATCGGCATGGATGAGGATACCCGCCGCCGTTGTCTGGAACCGTTCTTTACGACCAAAGGCGAACGCGGCACAGGTTTAGGATTGGCGATGGTTTACGGCATCGTGCAACGCCATAACGCGGAAATTGAAATCGAAAGCGCATTAGGCCAGGGCACGTTGATGCGGTTGATCTTTTCTGCCGTCGCCACCACCGACGCGCCGGACCTTTCACCCGCCCCATACGTGGTGCCTTCCCGCCAGCGCATTTTAATTGTGGATGATGATCCGCTGCTGCTCAAGTCACTGAGCGATATTCTGGCAACAGAAGGTCATGAGGTGGTGATCGCCAATGGTGGTCAGGCTGGCATTGAAGCTTTTCAAGCGGCCAAGGCGCAGAATAATACTTTCGCCGTCGTCATTACAGACCTGGGCATGCCGTACGTGGATGGACGAAAAGTCTCGGCGGCGATTAAAGCGGCTTCGCCCTCCACCCCGGTAATTCTGCTCACCGGCTGGGGCCAACGCCTGCTCGCGGAAGGCGATATTCCGCCGCATGTGGACCGGGTCCTCAGCAAACCGCCCAAGTTGCGCGACTTGCGCGAAGCACTGGCACATTGTTGCCCGCCCACGAAACTTTAACGCCGTCTATGCCTCCGCTAACCGCAGTTCGAATTTTGATTGTGGACGACGAAGCCGCTCAAATGAAAGCGCTCTGCAATACCTTGCGCGATCATGGTTATGAGACGGTTGGCTTTGCCAGCGGTAAAGCCGCCCTGGCCGCGTTGCAAACGGCCCGGTTTGATTTGTTGTTGTCGGATTTGATGATGCCGGAAATGGATGGCATCAGCCTGCTGCGGGCAGCGCAAACGGCGGACCCGGACCTGATCGGCATTATCATGACCGGTGAAGGCACGATCGCCACCGCGGTGGAAGCGATGAAAGCGGGTGCGTTCGATTACATTCTCAAGCCGTTTAAATTAAGCGTCATTCTGCCAGTCATCTCCCGCGCGCTGACCGTGCGCCGGTTGCGGCAGGAAAATGCGGAATTGGAAAAACGGGTGCATGAACGCACGACGGAACTCGAAGCGGTCAACAAGGAACTGGAAGCGTTCTCCTACTCGGTCTCGCATGATTTGCGGGCTCCGCTACGGGCCATCAATGGTTTCACGCGCATCCTGATGGATAGTTACCAACCGCAACTCCCCGCAGATGCGCAACGCCTGCTGGACCATGTCACGAGCAGCGCTCACCACATGGGGGAACTGATTGATCATTTGCTCGAATTTTCCCGGCTGGGCCGGCAACCGCTCCGGAAACAGCCGGTAAATATTTCCAACCTCGTGCGGGAAGTGCTGGAGGACTTGAACGCGGAACGGGCCAATCGCAAGCTGGAAGTCACCGTCGGCGAATTGCCCGATACGTTTGGCGACACCATGCTGCTCCGGCAGGTATTCACCAACCTGTTATCCAATGCCTTTAAATATACGCGGCAAAAAGAGTCGGCGGAAGTGAGTGTCGGCACGCTGGATCAAGCTGGAGAAACAGTCTATTTCGTGAAAGATAACGGCGCCGGGTTTGATCTGAAGTATGCGGATAAGCTCTTCGGCGTCTTTCAACGGATGCACAGCGCCAAACAATTTGAAGGCACAGGCGTGGGTCTTTCCATCGTCCACCGGATCATTCAACGCCACGGCGGACGCATCTGGGCCGAAGCCGCCGTGGAGCAAGGCGCGACTTTCTATTTCACCCTGCCAAACCTCAAGACGGAATAAATAGATCGGGCCCGATCTGAAAACGGCGGTCAACAAGCGGTTTAAATGCCATGGCAATGAACCGGAAGTGGCGCAGAATCTTTATCCTGTGCGGTGTGTTGCTGGGGTTATTTGTCGTTTTCACGTTGGAAGAAAATTTGCGCGGACGCTGGCAGTTATCATGCTGGAAAACAGAGATGCAGAAGAAAGGAGAGAAATTCGCAGTGGAGGAATTGATTCCGCTGCGACCCGGGACAAAAGATAACGGCGGCCCGGCATTGGCTTTGGCTGGCTGGCGTTTAGGGAAACCCATTAATCCTCCACTCCCCATGGAATATGTCGCCAAGGGTAAAGCTCGCGTCGTTTCGCAAGCGAACGGCTGGCCGGATGAGGAGAATAAAACGAATCAATCCTGGGCGTCGTTCATCGACATTCTTAAATCGAAAAGATCGGACATCGCGGCGGTACAACAAACGGTATTGGAAAAGAACGCCATCGATCTTGGCACGCACTACACCGATCTTTTGCATGACCACCAAACCTACTTCAAACCAGTTTATTATTCGGCCCAATGGCTGGCAGCAGCGGCACTCGCCGATGTGAAGTCCGGCCACCTTTCAGAAGCGTGCGAGAAAATTCGCGCCGGCGATGCTCTTGCAAGAAAATGGGCAAACGAACGAGTCATAAGAGTTCAAGCCGCTGGCGTTCGAACTATAGTCATGCTGAACTACCGGATTATCTGGGAAATACTGCAAGCGAATAACATAACAGAAACTCAACTTGCGGTGTTACAGACAACGGTGCAGGAGACGTGGTTATTAAACAATTTGCCCGATGCTTACGCGATGGAACGCCTTCAAATGAGTGCGGCTTTCACTGATCCCAATGAGGATGACGAAATGATAAAATTTTTTAATCAGGACAACCGCGATTTATTTCCCTCGAACTCCGCCAATAATGACCATTACCTGATTAACTACGCCGAAGATAAAGCCAATTCACTTTACGGAAGGCTGCATACTCAGGGAACCAGACTCTACTATGTTTATTGGCGAAGCACGTGGCTGCGTCAGGCTGAATTGAGATTACTTCAATATCGTCAACTGCCCATTGATATAACCAGATCGATGGGGCAATTAAAATCGTTCAAGGATGCACAACAAGGATTAGAAAGCCAAAAGCGCAAATTGGAACCGCACGGATATTACGATGGGCTACGATTGACGCCACTTTTACTCGCTTTTAATTATGCTGAACCAGTCATTTTCCATGCTGCTGTGGCAGAAACTCAGCGGGAAATGTGCCTCGCGGCGATTGCTTTGAAACGCTATCAGCTCAAGCATGGCCAGTACCCGTCCAATCTGACTTTCCTGATGCCGGAGTTCTTAAAATCGGTCCCGGTTAGTTATATGGACGGCAAGCCGTTGCATTATCGGCTCAATGAAAACGGCACCTGCCAACTTTACTCTGTGGGCAAAGATGGTTTAGATCACGGTGGTGATTCATCCAGCCGGGTTGCCAAAGGAGCTTATTCATTTAAGGATGGTCAGGATCTCGTCTGGCCCCAACCCGCCGCGCAAAAGGAGATTGAAGAATTTGAAATGAAGTCCAGGCAATGACCAGCCCTGCCCGTTCCGTGAGCAAACCACCCTTTTGCCTTTCGTTGCTCCGGCTGACCTGTTAAGAAGCTGTCATGTCATCGGAGCTGTCCATCGGTTTTCTGGGGGCGGGCAAAATGGCCACCGCCCTGGCCAAAGGTTTTATCAATGCTGAATTGGTAAAGCCGGAGCAGGTCATTGCCAGCGATATTTACGAAAGCGCGCGCGCGGCGTTCGCCAAAGAAACCGGCGCCCGCACCACGGCTTCCAGCCGGGAAGTGCTTCAACAGGCGCGGGTACTCATACTGGCAGTCAAGCCGGACCAGATTGCGGAACTGTTCACCGATTTGCGCGGGCACTTCGGAGATCAGCATTTGCTCATCTCCATCGCGGCTGGCGTCACCCTGGAAAAACTGGCGGACGGCTTGCATGAAGGCGCGCGCGTTATTCGCGTGATGCCGAACACGCCCGCATTGGTCGGCGCGTCGGCTACGGCGTATGCCCTCGGTGAAGCGGCGTCGAAAGAAGACGGGCAATTGGCGCAAAAGCTTTTCTCGACCGTGGGCCTGGCCTATCAGGTGAAAGAATCGTTGCTGGATGCGGTCACCGGCTTGAGCGGCAGCGGGCCAGCGTATGTTTATTTGATGATCGAAGCGTTAAGCGACGGCGGAGTAGCGGCGGGTTTGCCGCGGGACATCGCCACCAAACTGGCGGCGCAAACGTTGCTGGGCTCGGCCCGGATGGTGCTCGAAACCGGTTTGCATCCCGGCGCTTTGAAAGATATGGTAACCAGTCCCGGCGGCACCACGATTGAAGGATTGCACCAATTGGAAAAGGGCGGCTTACGCGGCACGCTCATCAATGCAGTACGGGCAGCCAGTGAGAAATCTAAAAAACTTGGCCAGGGGTAAATTTGCTTTAGAACTGGAATAATAATGTCGTTTCCGCTCCCCACTGCGAAACAAGCGCGCGTCCTCTGGCTCTCGCTGACGGGACTGGCAATCGGCATCATGGTGGCGTTGGCGGGACTGCTGCTCTGGTCGTTCGCCTGGCTGATCAACACCCTGTCCTCGGTGTTGTTGCCGCTGGCAATTGCGGCCATCGTTTCCTATCTGCTGGACCCGGTCGTAGATTATCTGGAGCAGAAAAAAATTCCCCGGACCCGCGGCATCCTGCTCGTGTTTTTTCTCGCGCTCATGATTGTGCTGATGATGCTGGCCACGGTCGTGCCGCAACTCATCGTGGAAACGACACAATTGATTAACAGCATTCCGGAGTATTCTCACAATCTGCAACACAAGCTGGGCGAATGGCTCTCGAAATCTCCCTGGGGCCTGAAAGCCAAAGCGGCCTGGGATGAGCAACTCGGCAAGTCTGCCCAGGAATGGGCCTCCAAAGCCTTTCCCGTAGTCTCTACCTGGCTTCTGCAACAAGTGACGCGAGTCGCCTCCTGGGCCAGCCTGTTGGCCGGCTTTGCCTTGATTCCGGTTTATACCTTTTACTTCCTGCTGGAGAAACAAGGGATTCTGGAGAATTGGACCGACTACCTGCCACTACAGGAATCGAAAATCAAAGAAGAGGTTGTGTTCGTCGTCCGCGAAATCAACAACTGCATGATCGTGTTCTTTCGCGGCCAGGTGATCGTGGCGATGTGCGTGGGTGCGATGTTGACGACGGGCTTCCTCTTGATTGGCCTAAACTATGCCGTCCTGCTCGGCATTGTGGCTGGGGCGTTGACGATCGTTCCTTATCTCGGAGTAATGATCAGCATTGTACCCGCCGTAGTGCTCGCAGCAGTGCAATTTGGTGACATACTGCATCCGGGCCTGGTATTGCTGGTTTATGCGCTGTCCCAAATGACGGATGGATTTCTGATTTCACCGAAAATTATTGGCGACCGCGTGGGGTTGCATCCGCTCACGATCATTATTGCGGTGATGATAGGCACGACGTTGCTGGGTGGGGTGTTGGGTGGCGTGCTGGCAATTCCGCTCACCGCAGTGCTGCGGACTTTGATGTTCCGTTACGTGTGGAAAAGGCGGACTCCGGCGGCAAAAGCAGCCTAGCAGCTAACATCCGGTGGCTGCTGTTATCGTTTTTATTTTCTTCCGGCCTGTAACATCAACCGCACATCGACCGCATCCATACCGGCGGCACGAATTGCCTGCATGCCCAGATCGGTGTCTTCAAAAGCGCGGCAATGTTGCGGCGCGATGCCAATACGCCGGGCAGCTTCGAGAAAAATATCAGGCGCCGGCTTTTGATTCTGCACATCTTCACTGGTCACGAGCGCATCGAACAAATGGGCGATCTGCAAGTGAGCCAGCACTTGCGTGATGACCTTGCGCGTGCCGCCCGTGGCAATCGCCAGCGGAATCTTCCCGTGATGTTCGCGGGCAATGGACACCACCGAATTGATCGGTTCCACTTGAGAAATCAACGGCAAATATTCCGCCTCTTTCTCGTGCGCCACATGGAGATGATTCAGCGGGATGCCCTGCTCGGCGCTGAGCATTTTCAGAATATCGCGCGACGGCACTCCGCCGAGCGCATAGAAACGTTCTTCAGGAAAATCCAAGCGATAACGCCGGGCAATCGTCTGCCACGCGCGCCAGTGTAACGGCATGGTATCCGCCAGCGTGCCGTCACAATCGAAAATCAGCCCTTTAATCTGCATACCCATTACAACTTCATGGCGGCCAGTTTCTCATCAAGATCATGCGCCATGAGCGGCTGAATGATGCAATCAATGTCACCCTCCATGAAGGTCGGCAGATTGTAGAGAGTGACTTCGATCCGATGATCGGTAACGCGGTTCTGCGGGAAATTGTAGGTGCGGATGCGCTCGTTGCGTTCACCGGAACCGATCTGCTCTTTGCGGTTGGCGGCGTACTTCGCGTTTTCCTCGGCAATCTTGATTTCCAATAAACGCGAACGCAGCACAGTCATCGCCTGCGCTTTATTCTTTTGCTGCGAACGTTGATCCGCGCAACGCACAATCATGCCGGTGGGTTTGTGGATGATTTGCACGGCGGAATCCGTGGTGTTCACACCCTGACCACCTTTGCCGGAGGCGCGGCAGACGTTAATCTCAAGTTCGTCCGGCTTGATTTCGATGTCCACTTCCTGCGCTTCAGGCAACACAGCCACGGTGCAGGTGCTCGTGTGAATGCGTCCTTGCGCTTCCGTAGCCGGCACGCGTTGGACGCGATGCACGCCGCTCTCGTATTTCAACAGCTTGTAAACATCCGAGCCGCTGATGTTCAAAATGATTTCCTTGAACCCGCCCAGGTCCGAGGGGCTGGAATCCAGCGTCTCCACTTTCCAACCTTTGGTTTCCGCATAACGGGTGTACATGCGGTAGAGGTCCGCGGAAAAAAGTGCGGATTCCGAGCCGCCAGCGCCAGCGCGAATTTCCATGATGGTATTGCGCGAATCTGTGGGCGTAGGTGGAATGAGGCCATACTGCACCTGCTTCTCCAGGCCTTGTAATTCGACTTCGAGGCGCGCGATTTCCTCTTTGGCCATCTGGCTCAATTCCGAGCCATCGGGTTCGCTCTTCACCAGCTCGCGATTGTCCGCCAGGTCGTTCACCGCTTTGACGTAAAGATTCCCCGTCGCCACAAAGCCTTTGAGGCGGGCGTATTCTTTGGTCAGTTCCTGGGCGCGTTGCGGGTTGTCGAAGGCCTTGGGGTCAGCCAGAGCTGCTTCTACTTCCGCAAACCGCCGCGCGAACTTTTCAATATGTGGACGCAGGTCCATAAAGTTGAATCAAGGGCGGATGGGACGGCGGCAAATAAAGACACCCGAGTCCTCCCACAGGAGGCCCGGGTAAAAAAGACTCCGCCCGCGCGGCAATAAACCAGGCGGGCGGAGAGGGTGGAAAACGCTACTTCTTCTTTTTCTTGGTCGTGGCGGCCAGAGCAGCTTGCGCGGCTTCGGTTTTGGCCTGGCGTTGCTGGAATTTATCCACACGGCCAGCCGTATCCACGAACTTCTGTGTCCCCGTGTAGAACGGATGGCACTCGTTGCAAATACCGATCAAAACGTTGTTCTTGGTGGAGCGGGTCTTGATCACGTTCCCGCAGGCGCACCGGATTTCGGCATCCTGATATTTCGGATGTATGTCAGCTTTCATAAATTAAAGGAGCGGAAACATACCAGCCAAACGACTTTTGACAAGTGAGAATTTTACCAGGGGCTTTCAGGCCGGCTGGCCAGTTTACCCTTTTCCTAGAGGCGCATGGGGTTGCGCATTCTGGCCGCGCTTGCGGGAGGGCATAATAGCACAGGCTTCCTTGCACCCGAACCAGCGGCTTAACAGGTGCCGGTTGCGGCTTACCCACATATAAATCCGTTCCGCCACCCAGATCACTCCGGGAAACCAGAGGATCAAGGCGAGAGGTATTAACAAAGGCATCCGCATCCCCACGTACCGGATG
>JBEHZA010000134.1:0-11081 GCA_048497895.1 Verrucomicrobiota bacterium | reverse complement strand
TATTTACAAGGTATGCAGGGGGTTGCGGGAAGCAAGCGCGGGGAGAATATACAAACAGGGAATACCCACCCCTAACCCCTCCCTGGAGGGGAAACGCGCAAAGGCAGCGGCGGGATAGTTCGAACGCAATCAGGAGAGTTGGACGTGCTGCGCCTGATCTGGCGGACAACTCTGACTGCCAAACGATCGGCTAAAAACAAACTCAGGGATCATTACCGCCAGACACAGGCGCGACCCGGAATGGAATCGCGGAGGCGAGCCACTTGACAGGTAGCAAACCTCTGTGATTAATGGGGTAGTTGTTGTATGCCGAAAAAAAGCACGATAAAGAAAAAGTCTGACCGCCGTGAACAGCGGGATTTGGACATTGAGATCGGGTTTATCGAGGGCGTCGTGCGCCGCGATCCGGCTTACGTGGAGGCATTGCAAATTCTCGGCGATGATTATACGCGGCGCGGCAATTTTGCCAAGGGGCTGGAAGTCGATTTGCAACTGGCGAAATTGAATCCGGATGATCCGCTGGTGCATTACAACCTAAGTTGCAGTTTCTCGCTGGTCGGGCAGTTGGATCAGGCGGTCAACTCGCTCGATCTGGCGCTTAATCTTGGTTATCGCGATTTTAGCTGGCTTTCCAAAGACCCGGATTTAAAGGCGCTGCGCAAACATCCGGCTTACAAAAAGATTCGCGCGAAGGTGAAGTCGTTGCAGGTTAAGGTGTGGTGAGCGGTCAGTGGGGCGCGGCTGGGCCAAAGGTCAGCTGAAGAAACATTCAAAAATTAAGCGCTCGATTTATTCCTCTGCCACTTGTCTATTCAACCCTGCTGCGGCTGGCCTTTGGCACAGCCGCGGTCCGGAAGCAAAATCCCCGACAAACCAATTAAGGCTCGCTGAAAAATCGTGATTCCCTTGCGGCGTTTCCACTATTAGCCTCTCGGCATGAACGTTACTGTTGGACGGCGCACGCGCCATTATCGCACGGTGGATTTTGATGAGCGGAAGAATGCAGTGTTACTGATTGAGCAACGGCTGTTGCCGCATCAGTTCAAGATTGTTCCCATCACTACCTTCAAAGAAACGGCGCACGCCATTCGGGATATGATCGTGCGGGGTGCGGGGGCCATTGGAGCCACCGCGGCTTATGGGCTGGCACAGGGAGCACGGGCTTTCCGCGGCAAGGATCTCACGGCTTTTTCCGCGCACGTCGATCGGGTATATCAAACTTTGAAAGAGGCGCGGCCAACGGCGGTCGATCCCGTCAATGCGATGAACGAAGTGCGGGCGAAAATGGCCACGGGTGCTACGGTAGCGGAACAACAACAGATTTCTCTAATCGCGGCACATAAGTTTGCGCAGGATGACATTGATCACTGCGAAGCGATTGGGAAACACGGTGCGAAACTCATTCGCAATGGCATGCGGGTATTGACGCATTGCAACGCGGGCTGGCTGGCATTTGTGGATATTGGGACAGCGACTGCCCCCATGTATGCGGCGCAGGCCGAAGGGAAAGAATTTCACGTCTTCTGCGATGAAACGCGGCCGCGTTCGCAAGGCGCCACGCTCACGGCGTGGGAACTGGCGCAGCAAGGCGTTTCGCATCAGATCATCGCGGACAATGCGGCTGGCCATTTAATGCAACGCGGTGAAATTGATCTCGTGATTGTGGGCAGTGACCGCACGTTGGGACGCACCGGCGAGGTAACGAATAAGATTGGCACCTTCACGAAAGCAGTGCTGGCCAAGCGACATAACATTCCGTTTTACGTGGCGATTCCGCTCTCGACGATTGATTGGAATTTGAAATCAGGGTTGGAGATTCCGATTGAGGAACGTCACGAGAGCGAAGTGCTGGGCGCATGGGGCATCACGAATAAGGGCAAACGGGAATATGTGCGCGTGGCCAATCCGACGAGCGGAGCACGCAATCCGGGCTTTGATGTGACACCGCCGGATTTGATTACGGGGATTATTACGCCCGCGGGGATTTTTAAACCGAAGGAATTGCTCAAGCGGCGGAAGCAATTGATGGGGCATAGATGAAGGAAACGGATGATTCGCGCATCTATTGGAATTACGGGAGTGCTTCGTCTATTCGGATGGTTTCCCCCTCACCCAATGGGGTAGAGGGTGAGAGCATCGAAGCGTTTGGTTTATTCTGACACCTTTCGTCCATTTCATATAGCTGCGACCGGGGATCGCCGCTTCGCGGGACAGGCGGTCGCTGTCCGGTGAAGGCGGAAATTCTTTGTTTGCACGGGGGGCGGAATGCCTCACTGTTTCAGGAGTGACGGATGATACTAAAATCACGTTCCACAACGAACGTTGGCGCGCGATCAGTTCTGGCATTCTGGAGACGGCTGGATCGACCTTTCTGTTGTTGGTGGCAGTAAAACATTTCGAGGTGGGTTCCATGGCGAAAGGGCTGGTGGCTTCCGGAATCAGTGTTGGTTATCTGGCCAGTCCGATCATGGTGGCACTGGTGGGAAAATCTTCCATCAGCACAGCGCGAGCGGCGGCGCGGCTTTCTTTGTTTGGCATGTTTTGTTTTCTGGTGATGGCGGTGCTACCTCTGGCGTCCGTGTTTGTGGTGGGGAGTATGCTGGCGATGATGGCTTTCACAGCGGCGATTCCCCTGATCACGCAAATCTATCAGGACAATTATCCGGATTCCGACCGGGGCCGGATTTTCTCGCAGACAGTGATGATCCGGATTGCGACAGCGGCAGTTTTCAGCGAAGTCGCCGGGCGAACATTGACAGGAAACATTGATCAGTTTCAATGGTTGCTCGTAGTGTTTGCCGCCGCCTTCGCGTTGGCGACGCATTGCCTGGCGCGATGTCCATCCAAGCCATTAAAAGAATCCGCCAGCAATCATCCGTTTCGTTCACTGCGCTTTGTGAAAGAGGATGCGCTTTTCCGGCGGACACTGGTGTGCTGGATGTTGATGGGCATGGCCAATTTGATGATGCAGCCGTTGCGCGTCGAATATCTGGCGAACCCGAAGTACGGGTTTCTGATGAGCGCGGGCGAAATCGCGTTTCTCGTGGGAGTGATTCCCAATGTGGCGCGGCTGGTGCTCAGTCCGATCTGGGGCTGGCTGTTCGATCGCATGAATTTCTTCACGTTGCGGGTGGTGCTGAACATCGGATTTATCATTGGCATCATTTCGTTTTTCACCGGACGCTCACTGGAAGGATTAATCCTGGGAGCGATTATTTTCGGTGTGGCGAATGCGGGTGGTGATGTCGCGTGGAGTTTGTGGGTGACGAAATTTTCACCGCCCGAACACGTGGCAGATTATATGTCCGTGCATACATTTTTTACCGGTATTCGGGGAGTCATCGCTTCGCTGCTCGGATTTCAGTTGGCCGCGCATTTCTCGATGCAGACGCTGGGTTGGCTGGCGGGCGGAATGATTCTCATCTCGTGCCTGTTATTGATTCCGGAAATCAAATTCGGTCGCAATGCACGACCGGGCATAGTGCTGACGGAAGAAGTTTCGGACTAAAATGATTTCGCCGACCGCGCGAAGTCATTTGCGATAGTACGCGGAATCGGTGCGCTCTTTCTCGGCGAGATATTGCAGGGCAATGCGCCGGGCGTGGACAATGGAGGAATCCAGGGCGCTGAGGAACTCGTCCTTTCCGGCCAGCTCGCGCCACAGATCAGGTCCGAGGACCCGGGCGAGCCACAACTTCTGATCCTCAGTCGGTTTTGCGTCACCATTCATACGACTCAAAAAGCATGAATCCAGCTTTAGCAAGGAGCAGCGGGAAACAGTTAATCGTTGGACGTGATGGACGCAAAATTTATTGAAGGAAAGTGGACGGAGCGAAAAATACTTTCAGACCTGTTGTCGCCACGCGAGATAGCGCAAAAACCCACAGCGCCTTTAAAGCGCTGTGGGAATTTTTACGACGCACTCCGTCCGGTCAGGCGACTTCGATTTTGCGCGGTTTCGCTTTTTCGACCTTCGGCAGGCGCAACGTCAGGACGCCCTGCTCTACTTTCGCTTCAATCTTTCCAGCATCAATCACCGGATCGAGAACGAAGACCCGACGGAAATCATACGGGGATGATTCGCGATAGACCGATTCACCGGGAGCTTTGGCATCGGCGCGGCGACCGATAATGGTCAGTTCGTTATTTTCCAGCGAGACTTCCAGACCGTCTTTGTTCACGCCGGGCAGTTCTGCTTCCAACGTGTAACCCGCGGGAGTTTCGAGGATGTTGACCCGCGGCGTGACATAACGGGTCGCAGCGGGTTTCGTGGATTGATTTTCGACATTGGCAACTGTGCTCATAAGATAGGCTTTCGATTTAATTTGGTTAGCGGCGGGCCGAAACCCGCCAGTGGAGTTTGGGTTTAGTTAACTTTCACGTTGACCGGTTTCGGTTTGGCTTCAACCGCTTTCGGCAGGGTGACGGTGAGAATGCCATCCTGATAGCTGGCTTTGATTTGCTCCGCAGTCACCGGCTTGGAGAAGGCCACGGAACGATGAAATTTGCCGTAGGCACGTTCGACCCGATGGACTTCGACATCTTCGGCCACGGGTTCGGGTTTGCGCTCGCCGGAAATATGGAGCACGTCTTCTTCAAACCAGGTGCTGATCTCTTCCTTTTTCAGACCGGGTAATTCGACTTTGACAGCGAAGCTTTCCTGATCCTCAGAAACATCAAAGGCCGGGGACCAGGTGCCATAGTAATCCGCCGACCGCGCCAGCTCGCTGAGCGGGGCAGCAAACAATTTACTGACTTCATCCTGCAAGCTGGAAAAGCGAGCGGCAGGTGAGCAGCTCCAGAAGGCAGGCCGTTGAATGCGTAACAGACTCATATTCGTTATCCTTTGCTTAGGTTAGTGTGTTTTCGATCACTGCAACCCATAAAGCCGTTGGTATGCCACGCTTTTCGAGAGAGTGTTAAAATTGTTTTAATATATTAATAATAAGAATATTGCATCTAAAAATGCCCTATTCGGTATACAGCCAAAACGAGCCATATTGACCCACAATGTCGCAGTTTTAGGTTTTACATATAAGGGTCATTATGACTCATTTAAAATCTTTACTGGAACGGGACGTGCAGAAAAGATTTTCCAGGCCGAAGTGAATCTCCTAAGGTGCGCCCGCTATGGGCCGATGCCAATACTGGTTTTATTGGGTGATGTGGTTGAGTTATCTGGTGGTCGGTCAGGAACTCGGCGCGATGGAAACCAAATCCGGCGCGTCCACGAATTTCACTTACTACCCGGTGCAGGGAAATTCCGAACGCGAACTGCGGGAGAGCATGAATGAAGCGCTCAAAGGCAAGCCGTTTAGCGAGAAACACGATGCCACCACCCAATGGAGTATCAAATGGAGCTATCACTACAGCGGCCCCGACAGCAAGTTACGGATTACGGACTTCAACGTAAGCTCTCAGGCCACCATTCGATTGCCCCAATGGAAACCGCCGCCAGAGGCAAGCCCTGCCCTGATCAAGCGTTGGCAGGAATTTGTCAATGCGCTGGCCCGTCACGAATATAAACACGCGGAACACGGGCAATTGGCTGCTCAGGATATGCTGAACCGCGTCAAGGCCCTGGACACTTTTTCTTCCGCGAACGGCTTGCGCTCCGCCTTGCAGGAAATCAATGACAATGTGCTGAGCAAATACCGGCAGGCCGATGCCGATTACGATCGAGAGACACAACACGGGGTGAAGCAAGGGGCGCACTTTCCATAACTCCTGCCCCGCGGCTCACGCAAACCGGTCATCGGTCCACGGATCGGCGGTATTGGAATAGCCACGCACTTCCCAAAAGCCAAGAATGTCGCGGTCAAGAAAGGTAATATCCCGGATGAACTTGGCGCCTTTCCAAGCGTAACGCTTGGGCAAAATTACGCGAGCCGGACCGCCATGTTCTTTCGTGATCGGTTGGCCATTCCACTTATGAGCAATCAACACGTCGTCATCCAGGCAGGCAGACAAAGGATTGTTCGTGGAATAGCCATCGAAACTCTTGAAAAAGACATGGGAGGCGGACGGTTTGGGCTTCACCAGATCAACCAACGTAAAGAAGGCCACGCCTTCCCATTCCATATCGAACTGACTCCAGGTGGTAACGCAATGAAAGTCGCTGACGTCTTTGAATTGCGGCA
This sequence comes from Verrucomicrobiota bacterium, assembly GCA_048497895.1. GTDB lineage: Bacteria > Verrucomicrobiota > Verrucomicrobiia > Limisphaerales > JBEHZA01 > JBEHZA01. The sequence continues at coordinate 4,941 of JBEHZA010000134.1, read as the reverse complement.
AGGCGAGGAACTGTTGCCAGCTCAGGGTGACGGGATTTTCTACGTGCCCGTGGATTTTTAGCTCCCATTTATCCAAAGGGATTTCCGGACGAATGCCTAAATCGAGCACGGGGAAATTGCGCACCTGATGCTGGCCTGGCGGCAAACGGTTCTCCGAACGGACGGAGGGCTTTTCCTGACCGGCCATTTTGCGGGCCCACCGTTCCTTGGCAGCAATGTAGGATTCTTTCATAAAATCGACGGGGTAAAAGTGCGTCAGAAGAAGTGGGAAATCAAGGGGCATTGAGGGGGAAATAAGCCGTTAAAACGGCTGGAAAGTTTCCAAGGGAAAGAGCGGTCACTGGGCTAAAGCCGCGGTGTTAATGGGAGGTGCTTTGAGACGATGCGATTTTCGGTTTGCAGCGGGGTGGTGGATGAGTTACTAATATAAGAACTTCGCCCACCGAGTGGTGAAGTGAGACTGGCCGAGCGGCCGGTGAGGAGGAGGATAGCGAAAGCGGTTTGGCGCTGCGCTGTCCAGGAACGAGCTTTTGGTTTCGTTCTTTGACATTCTAAATGGATTGGGAATACGTAGAATACGCGGAAGGGGGAAAGTTCAAACCACAGATGGACACGGATTCACACGGATAAGCAGAGGCGCTGGCATGCAGGAAGAACCCACCCCTAACCCCTCCATGGAGGGGAACCGGAGGAGAATGCCAAAGCAGGAATGGTAGCGTTGGTGTCAGGCTTATTCAGGGCTATTCAGGGATAATTTATGTGCGGAATCCGAAGTGCGAATGGGGACGGGGGATTTTGACAGAATGAACAGAATGTACAAAATCCCAAGGGGGTGGAGCTGCTGTGTCTGGGATGGGATGGCTTTGTATGGGGTAAGAGGGGGGGAAAATGACCAATTACCGAATGACTAAATCCGAAAGAAATCCCAATGGCGAAGCACGAATGCTCAAGACGTCGCGGGCCCGTTCTCAAGGTCAGAGCAATTAGGAATATGCAACCAGTTAAAGCTGGAACTCCATGCCTGGAGACTGGCAAAGGCTCTTTGTCCGGGCTATTCCGGCTTATTCCGGGCTAATTGGGCTCAGGACTTTTTCAGGGTATGGCCGATTTCGATGACGTCGCCGGCGTGGAGTTCCGGTTCGGGGGTGCCGGATTTAATTTTGGACCAATCGGACTTGATCACTTGAGCGCCGCGAAATATCTGGAAGGCTTTCAGATACATATCCACCTGGGCGGTTTTACTGGCGGCATAGAGTTTGACCCCTTCAACCCAAGGGACTTGCTTGACGGTTCCACTGGCAACGTCCTTGAACGTGACCATGCCGGTCTTCACCAGACTGGCAGCACCTTTAACCCCGGCCTTAGCCACCGTGCCGGTGGTAGTGGCAACGGTGCCTGCCACCTTGCCAGTCGTCGTGACAGTAGTGCCGACAACTTTGCCCGTGGTAGTGACGGTGGAAACCAGGAAATGACCGGTGGCCGAAGCTGCTTTAGGGGTGGAAGAACAGCCGCTGAGAAAACCCATCAGCGTAACCGTCAGGAGGTATCTGAGCGGTATCATAGCCATGATGGCAAAGTTATAACAAAAACAGCAACGGGGTAACAGGGAAAAGAGAGGCTGGCTACAGGTATGCCAGATTGCGACCGGAGACGGTCGCAGCGAGGTCCGTAGATGCGAGGGTTTGAAAGTGTTTCAGGAGGGGCAGACTCGCAGCAAGGATGCTGCGGTCACTGGCAGGCAGAGATGCACTGCCTCTACAAGGAACGAACGCAGGCATATACGAAGTTTCGGGATGTTTAACATCTTTCAGCCATTTTACGCTGCTGCGACCGGGGACGGTCACTGTCCGGGGTGTGTGATCAACTCACTCCTTTCTTGCGATGGGACAGAGTTCGCTTAACCTAATGGCATGTTCAAGCCGAGTGATTTGTTTGATTTGAGCCAAACCGAACATGCCGCGTTATTCGACGGCTGTGAGTACGCGTGGGATGCCTTGAAGAAGCTCAAGGCTTATATCGACGCGAATGTGCGCCCGGAATTGAAGAACCGTTGCGAAGGTCGCGCGTTTATCGGCAAGAATGTCTTCATTGGTGAAGGCACGGTGGTCGAGGATGGCGCGATGATCAAAGGCCCGGCGATTATTGGCCGCAATTGCGAGATTCGTCATAATGCGTATATCCGTGACCATGTCATTATTGGCGACAATTGTGTGATCGGCAATGCGTGCGAGTTTAAGCACAGCCTCTTGTTCAATGGCTGTCAGGTGCCACATTTCAGTTATGTGGGTGATGCTATTTTTGGTTACAAAGCGCACTTGGGCGCGGGGGTGAAAATTTCCAATGTCAAACTGGTGCCGGGCAATGTCACGGTGGAAGTGGACGGCCAGAAGATTGATACGGGCTTGCGTAAGTTTGGCGCGATTCTGGGCGATCATACGGACATCGGTTGTAATTCTGTGCTTAATCCCGGCAGTGTGATTGGCCGCAATTCCGTGATCTATCCATGCACGAATTGGCGGGGCGTGCTGGCGGCGAGTATGATTGCAAAAAACAAAGCGCCGCAGGAAGTGACCGCACGCCGCAGGGCGGGTCAGTAGCCCATGATTAATTTCATCGAGTCACACCCCGCAGGCGCTGGTTCCGAACTCGTGGCGCAAGTGGAGCAGATTTTCTCGCCGGACGGCATTCTATCGCGCGCGAGCAACTTCGAGTATCGCCCGCAACAACAGCAGATGGCCGTGGCCGTGGCGAAGGCGCTGGAAAATCGCGAACATCTGGCGGTGGAAGCCGGCACGGGCGTAGGCAAGAGCCTGGCGTATCTGGTGCCGGGAATTCTGTTCGCCATTGCGCACAGCAAGAAGGCCGTCATCTCCACTTACACGATCAATTTGCAGGAGCAATTAACGCAAAAAGATCTGCCGATGCTGGCGCAAGTGTTGCCGGTCAAGTTTACCTACACGATGTTGAAGGGACGGCAGAATTATCTCTGCAATCGGCGGTTGCACAAAGCGATGCAGCAGGCAGACAGCTTGTTCACCTCGCCAGAATCGCAAGAGCTTCAGCGCATTTACGAGTGGTCCAAATCAACGGCGGACGGCAGCCTTTCGGATTTCGAAACAGAACCCGACCCTAAAGTCTGGTCGCATGTCTGCTCGGAGCGCGGATTGTGCTCACCGAAATTGTGCGGCAGCCAATCGGAGTTTGCGAAAGTGCATGGACCGTGTTTCTTCCAACGGGCACGCACGAAAATCCTTTCATCGGATGTGCTGGTGTTGAATCACACGCTGTTCTTCATGCACCTCGGCGGCATTGACGAAGAAGTGGATGGCGGCGTGCTGTTCAAAAATGATTTCGTGATTTTCGACGAGGCGCACCAGATGGAGGGCGTGGCGGCGCGGCACATTGGAGTGAGCGTTTCCAGTGGGCAGGTGCGGTTCGCGCTGCAACGGTTGTGGAATCCACGGACGGAAAAGGGGTTGTTGTCGGTGTTGCGCAAAGGCTCAGCGGTGAAGTTAGTGTCGGATGTCCTGCAACAATCGGATCATTTTTTCACTGATGTAGAAAAGGCGTGCGAAGAACTGGCGCAACAACAGAGCGAGAGCGACATCGCGGCAGGGAAATATCGCGGTGGCAAAACTGAGCGCAACTGGAGTGAGTTGCGCGTGCGACGTGCGGATCTGGTGCAGGACACGCTGACGCTGCCGATTCAACGGCTGCGTGAATCGGTCAGTGACTTGATCAAAACGTCGGAAGACCGCGACACGGCACAAGAATTATTGGAATGCAACCGGCGGCTAATTGAGTTGCGCGAAGAGTTGGCAACGTTCCTGAGTCAGAGCGCGGAGGATTACGTCTATTGGGTGGAGCGCACGGGGAAATCGCAACGGAATCTGGCTTTGAATGCTGCGCCGGTCAACGTAGCCGATTTTCTAAGACGGCGTTTATTTGGTGCGGATACCTCCATCATCATGACCAGCGCGACGCTGTCGATTGATTGCAAGGTGGTGAATCCGGCCGAAGAAAAACCGGCAGGAGAACGGACACCGCGTCCGCGACGGGCGGGCACGGGGTTGGATTATTTCGCCGGGCGGGTAGGAGCGGAAAAGGCGACGTTGTTACAAGTCGGGTCGCCATTTGATTATGAACAGCAGATGCAATTATTCGTGGTGGGCAAAATGCCTGATCCGCGGGAATTAAATTACCGGGAATCGCTAGTACATTGGATTGAGCACTTCATCAAGATGACGCACGGCAAGGCGTTCGTGCTGTTCACGAATTTTAAACTGATGCAGGAAGTGAGCGAGATCATGCAGCCGTTCTTCGCGGGATTGGGTGTGGATTGTTTCGTGCAAGGGACCGGCACGCCACGCTCGTTAATGTTGGAGAAATTCAAGGAAGACGTGGACTCGGTTTTGTTCGGCACGGACAGTTTCTGGCAAGGAGTGGATGTGCCGGGCGAAGCGCTTTCAAACGTGATCATTACGCGGCTGCCGTTTGCAGTGCCCGATCATCCGTTGATCGAAGCGCGCATCGAAGACATCGAAGCGCGCGGCGGTAATTCGTTTGCGGAATTTTCTTTGCCGGAAGCGATACTAAAATTTCGCCAGGGCGTGGGACGGTTGATTCGCACAAAGAATGACAAAGGCATTGTGGTGGTAATGGATAACCGCGTGCTGACGAAACGTTACGGGCAGGCGTTTCTGGATGCGGTGCCGAAGTGTCCGGTGCAGATTGTGTGAGATGGAAAATCTGAAGCACAAATGACGAATTTCAAGCGGGAACGGGGTTTAACAGGAGTAAACTGAGAAAACGGAGTCCGAATCTTTTTTATCCGTGGTTAAAAGAATCCGTTCAACCGGGATTTAATACTTCTTTGATTTTCTCGCGAAGGCTGTCGGGGCCATCGGCTCCCCCCCCAACCCCGACAGAAGACAGACTACC
>JBEHZA010000133.1:0-11097 GCA_048497895.1 Verrucomicrobiota bacterium | reverse complement strand
CAAACGTCGTCACGCTATGTCCTACGAGGAAAATGACCCCTTGAACCTGGAACAGGTGGATCGGGAAATCCGCATCAACCAGTTGCGGGAGGAGATCAACGAATTATCCGGCGGACAAATGGTCACCGGTGGCAACCCGGATTGTCCTCCCGAAGTGATGGAGCAATTTCTGGAGCATGTGCTCGCCTACGAAAAAGGGGAATGGACTACGCACGTCGAGCAACTGACTAAAGTTGGGATAAAACTGCCTTCCCCGGATGAATTGGACGATGGTGCGTTAACGGCTAAACTTCAGGAGATGTTTGAAGCGCTGGCCCTGCTGCGGGTGTTCTTTTACCACACCAATCATCTTAGTGACCGGGAGTTATACACCCGGCTGGTTACCGATATTTTGCGGGAAGAGATAGTGGATATGTCTGCTGATCCCAACGGTACCTGGACTATCGACCTGCTCGGAACCGGCAGTGAGGAGGATAATCGGCTGTATCTGAAGTTTTACGCCGATGAGGTGGAACGGCAGGATTGGGCGCAACGTTATCCGGGAGACAATATCCCGCCACACGAAGTTCCGTCGTTTGACCGTGACCGCCACCTGCCGCAGCGGGATTGATTACGTCATTTTCTTCGCGTTAACGAGTTCGGCTTCTTTCTTGATATCTGTGAAGTTGCCTTCTTCGCAGCAGTGGACAAAGCCTTCGGTAACGGATTTCAATTCCTCCCAGCGCGTGCGGATCTGACGGGCTTCCTCGCGGGTAATATGATTGTCCGCTGCTGCCGTCGCAATGACCGCGAGCAGGTCGGCGAATTCCTGCACGATCCGGTTGGTGGCCGGAATGACGTGATACGGATGTGGCCAGTTGGCTTTGGGATTCTTGATGAAGAAGCCGCCGCCGCGTTCGCAAATCCATTGGGGCAGCCGCTCATCTTTCGTGCATTGCATCAGGGAATCAATCCGGTCGAGTGGATTCACCGTGCCGCTGCCGCCTTCCGTAGGTGGCTCGGCCCATTTATAAATCATCGAAAGAGAAAGCCCCATGGTATCCGCCACCTGTTTCGGCGGTACCTTGTCAAACACCTCGCGCAACAACTCGTGGGAAGTCATGCGCGGGACTATAGCCCGCACTCCAAAAAACGGAAGTCCGTAATGAAAGGGGAGCAGAAAATCTGCTGGAAAGGCTGCGAAACCGGATTGTCCATGAGTTATAAACAGCGGCCCTTTTTATAAATGATTTTCGTGAACGGGAAAGGCATGCTGTCCACCGTAAGAAAAAGGATGTGCGTTTGGGCAGCGGATTTAATGGGGTCGCAGACGCCATGGAGGTGCGGAAAAGGTGATAATTTCCTTGCTGGGAACAAGGAATGAAATAGAGTTAGCGCAGATCAAAATGGGCGGTTTTTATGGATTTTCTCATCTACATCGTCTGTCTGACTGTGGGGCTCGTTTTTACCCTGTATAGTGCTATCGCCGGGCATGTTTTTGGCCACGGTGATGGCCACGTGGGTGGCAGTGGCGGCCATGCTGAAGCAGGAGCTGATGGCAGTGATTCTCCGGGAGTTTCAGCTTTCAGCCCAACAGTGATTGCCATCTTTGTATCTGCGTTTGGAGTATTCGGGATCATTTTCCGTGAAATACCCGCAACCAGAGCGCCCTGGTTGAGTGCCCCCTTGGCGATTGTCAGCGCTTTTGGGGTGTCCTACGTGGTGCTGGCTTTGCTGAACAAACTTTTTAAAATTACCCAGGGCTCCAGTGAATCCAAGGTGGGCACACTTATTGGCATGAATGCCACCGTGATCACGCCGATACCCGAGAATGGAGTGGGGGAGATTGCTTATGTGCAAGGCGGTTCGCGTTATACTGCGCCAGCGCGCGAAGAGAATGGCTTGCCGGTCGGGAACGGCAAGACGGTCAAAATAACCCGGATCGTCGGATCGCAATTTTACGTGAACCTCGCGTGATGAATTTTAACTTAAAGAAAACCTGTTTATGATGCTTATTCCTATGTTCGCGCAATCGTCCCTGCTTGAAGGTCACGGCATGGGGGTTCTGGCCGCTGTGATCGGGGCTTTGATTTTCCTGGTTTTATTTTCAGTGGTTTTGAGTCGATATACCAAGGTGGGACCCAACGAAGTCCTGATCATTTCCGGGCGAAAGCATAGTTATGTTGATCCTGATGGAAATGTGGTGCCGCGCGGATTCCGCGTGGTGAAGGGCGCAGGCACATTTGTTTATCCCATTCTGGAAAAAGTGGACGTGCTGTCTCTGGAATTGCTGACGATCGACGTCCAGACGCCGGAAGTTTACACGAGTAAAGGCGTGCCCGTTAAAGTGGATGGCGTAGCTCAGATCAAAGTCAAAGGGGACGACGTCTCCATTTCTACTGCTGCGGAACAGTTTCTTAGCAAAGGGACTGAAGACATTAAGAACATCGCCATGCAAACGCTGGAAGGCCATCTGCGAGCCATTCTTGGCACGATGACGGTGGAGGAAATTTACCAGAATCGCGATGCTTTCGCATCCAAGGTGCAGGAAGTGGCTGCTGGTGACATGGCGAACATGGGCTTGAGTATTGTCAGTTTTACCATTCGTGACATTCGCGACGGGCAGGGTTATCTCGATGCGCTCGGTAAACCGCGGATTGCTCAGGTCAAACGGGATGCCCAGATCGCTCAGGCCGAAGCCGACCGCGATGCTATGATCCGTTCTGCCCAGGCCACTCAGGCCGGGCAGGAAGCCAAATTTGTGGCGGACACACGGATTGCGGAAGCTCAACGTGATTACCAATCGAACGTCGCTCAATATCAAGCGGCGGTGAATCAGAAGAAAGCCGAAGCAGACTTGGCTTACGATTTGCAGAAATTCAAGACCGGTCAATTGGTGAAAGCGGAAGAAGTGCAGGTCAGCATCATCGAGAAGCAGAAGCAGATCGAACTGCAACAACAGGAAATTCTCCGCAAGCAAAAGGAACTCGAAGCCAACGTGCAGAAACCGGCTGATGCGGAACGCTACAAAGTGGAAACACAGGCCAATGCCCGCAAGTTCCAATTGGAAATGGAAGCCACGGGTGCCGCCAACGCGTCCAAAGCGACCGGTTTTGCTGCGGCAGAAGTGGCGAAAGCCACTGGTATTGCCGAAGCCGAAGCGAATAAAGCCCGCGGTTTGGCGGAAGCCGAAGCCAACAAGGCGCGAGGTCTGGCCGAAGCCGCCGTGATCGAAGCGCAAGGAACCGCCCAAGCCGAAGCGATGAAGCAAAAAGCCGAATCGTTCAAGCAATACAACGAAGCTGCTGTGATCGAAATGATCGTGCGCGTGCTGCCGGAAGTGGCAGGCAAGATCAGCGAGCCATTGTCCAAAATGGAGAAGATGGTCGTCATCAACAGCGGCAACGGACCTGGTGGCGGGGCGAGCAAGCTGACCGGCGATGTTACGCAGATCATCAGTCAATTGCCCCCGGTGTTGGAAAGTCTTACCGGCGTCAAATTCGAGCGGTTATTGGAACAAGTGCCCGCCTTGAAAAGAGCGATGGGGAAAGAAGAACCGCCGAAATCATAAATCAGGAAACGAATCACGGTCGCGAGTATTATGGATCGCGGCGTGATTTGTTGTGACCGGACCGTGGCAGTGTTAAGATCATTTTATGCGTCCGTTTGCAGCCATCACCCCGGCTGACCGACGTCTTGCTGACGTCGTGGGTTGGTTGCGCAAAAGAACGTACTCGCAGGGTGCCTGGCATTTGGTTTTGGCAGCGATTTTCCTGACCCTGGGAATGATCGTAATGTTCGGTTACTTTGCTTATCTTTCCCTTTTTCTGGTTCCCCTGGGATGTTCACCGGCTTCCATCAAACAATTGTTCGATGGCACCTGGACGACGGCGGAACCATGGATCGCTTCCGTAGTGACCTTGATCATTTTGGGTCTCCTGTTTTACGGCAATGCCAGGCTCGTTCCGCAGTTTATTGGGCGTCTCCCCAGGGAGCAGGAGGCCAAGACTGAATTTGTCGCCAGTCTGGTGTTCGCTGGACCGTGGCTGATCAACGCCGCCATTCTTTCCATGCGCAGAGCAGTTCGTCTCTGGTCGTTGAACATTCCGGCCATCGCCCGGATTGTAGAAATATTAATGCGCCGCGGTCATCGGGTTTCCTTTATTCAATTGGCGCGCCTGGTGCCGGAATATAATGCGGTCAAAATTTTCCCACAGTTGCGTGATATTGAGGGTATCGTTTTTCTGACCAGCCATCCGGCCGGAGTTAGCCTGACCGATGAGTTTCGCCAGGAATTGTGGGCCTGGTTGCCGGGTGTCGAGGGTTACGAAGAAGAACCGCCACCCCGGGCTTCGCAATGGCAGGAGCAACCGGAGCCGGAAGCGGCCTGGCACGTTCCGCCAAAACCGGCGTTTCATGCGGAGTATGAATTGTTAGGGGTAGCGCCCGGCGTTTCCGAAGCGGAATTAAAAACCGCTTATCGCAAGCGGCTGAAAGAATGTCATCCGGATCGCTTTGCCACGTATGGCCGGGAAATTCAGCAACTGGCCGAGGAACGAACCAAAACACTGATTGCCGCTTATGAAACTTTGCTGCGACAATCGCTGATTAAAGCAGCGGCTTAAGCGCCCCGGAACTTGAAAATTATGCGACTGCTAGAAGCCATTATTGACGCCAATAACCGCGCGGTAGCGGGAGATGCCGGCGCCGGATTGCATCCCTCCGAATTTGCGGATGCGCTGCCTTTGGCCGCAGTCACGTGCATTGACGCCCGTCTGAATGCTTTGCTTCCGGACGTGCTCGGCGTGCCAGCCGACAAGTTCATCTGGTTGCGGAATGCGGGGAATATCATTACCGGCCCGCTCAGCAGCACCATGCGTTCACTGGCGATGGCTTGCGCGATCAAAGGGGGGCGTGAGATCGCGATCATCGGCCATACTGATTGCCTGGTGTGCAAGACGACGACATTCAAGCTGACCGAGGCGTTTCGCTCCATGGGCGTTGACCGGTCGCAATTGCCGGAGAATTTGAATGAATATTTCGGGCTATTTGCCAGTGAACGGCAGAACGTCATGAAAGCTGTAGAGATCGTCCGCTCCAGTCCTTTGATTGGCCCTAAAATTCCAGTGCACGGCTTGTTGCTGGATGTTGCCACCGGGAAATTGGAATGGCTGGTGAATGGCTATCAGGTTTTGGAACGTGCCACTTTCCAGATGCCAACCGCAGCGACCGCTCAATCCGCGAAGATCGGGGATACCACGAGCGCCCTGCCGGCGTTCAACCTCGGTGAAATAAAGTTTCCCGAAACTAAAATCGGGCAGACTTCGTCCGAAATCGGACGGAACGTGCCGGATTTAAAGATGCAGGAAATCAATCTTTCTGAAATCAAAACCCCGACGACGCCCGTGGTGGCGCAACCGGTTTTGGTGACGCAGGAAGTAAAACCGGTTCCGCCGGGTCAACTCACCGCCGCGGAATTGGAAATGCGATTGGATAAAACGAAACGGTACAAAGTCATCGGTGGAGACCAGAAAATGTATGGTCCCATTTCCGGCGCTAAAGTGATCCAATGGATTGGGGAGAACCGCATCGATTGGCAAACTCCGGCTCAAGTGGATGGCAGTTCCGAGTGGAAGCCGTTGCATCAATACGCTAAAAGCAGCCCGCCGCCGATTATTCCTCTTCCGCCCTCCATCGGTTCATCTGGACGAACTGAGAAATATCCCAAGCGTCCGTACTGACCCTCCCGGACAGCGACCGTCCCCGGTCGCAGCAAGGTGATTTGGACAAACAGGATAGGACATTTCAAACACGCTTGCGCAGGTGGATATTGCTGCGACCGGGGACGGTCGCTGTCCGGGGAATTGAAACCCGCTTTCACCTGTTTTTGACATCCGTCCGGCTTCTATGTCATGGTTTGCTCCTATGCTCCACCGATTGAAAAGCGTGTTCGCGCTGGTTCTCTGCTTGAATTTGCAGGTCTGCTGTTCCTTCGCCTACGAAGTGGTTAGTTCCACTACGAATGCCGATGGGATTATCACCGAATCCGTTCGCAGCGAATATCAATATGAGGTGAATCCGGTGCGTGTGCTTTTGCCGGACAAGGTGGAAGCCGGGAAACATTATGTCGTGTTGTATATCCTGCCGGTGGAAGAAGGCGTGGGCGGTCATTACGGCGATGGTTTGTTGGAAGTGAAGAAGCTGGGGTTGCAGAACCGGTTCAATCTGATTTGTGTTTCACCCACGTTCGACCATTTACCCTGGTATGCGGATCATGCCACGGACCCGAAAATCCGGCAGGAGAGTTATCTGCTCAAGGTGGTGCTTCCGCTGGTTGACAGTAAATACCCGGTCATTCGGGAAGCGCGCGGACGGTTACTGATGGGGTTCAGCAAATCCGGTTGGGGCGCTTTTACGTTGCTGTTGCGGCATCCTGATCTCTTTGGCAAGGCCTCGGCCTGGGACTCTCCCATGATGAAAGATAAACCGAATCAATACGGCATGGGCCCGATTTTTGGCACACAAGAAAATTTCGAACAATATCAGGTGACCAAATTGTTGACGGCCCGCGCGACGGAATTAAAAAAGCAAACCCGCCTGATTATTACCGGGTATGAGAATTTCAAGGTGGAGTCGCGTCAGGCTCACGAATTTATGGAATCACTGGGCGTTTCCCATGTGTACCGCGATGGACCTTTCCGGAAACATATCTGGGGCAGTGGTTGGGTGCAGGAATCCGTGGAATTATTGATGCTGGAAGATAACGCGGCGAAGTAAGCCAGCGTAATCATTCTTCCACGTCAGCCCGGCGCATGTTCATGGCCAGTGCGCGGCGCAGCCGTTCGCGGTTTTGCGCATCGTAAAAATCGGAAGGATTATAATTGTCCGTCAGGATGATGCCGTGCTCCGGATTGGTGGTGGCAACGCCTTCAAACGCCGCTTCGACGCGACCTTCCACCAGGGGATGAACTTCGCTAAAGTCAGGCAACTGCAAAACCTTCAGAGCCGATAAATTTGAGGCCACAAAGAAGACGTTGCCATTGCCAGAATGGTGAATGCGGACACTCGGAAAAACTGCTTTCAAGGTCTTGTCCAGCGAAGTAGTCAGGAAATCCTTGCCGTTTTCAAAATCGCCGAAGCTATTGATGACGAGCACGCCTTCCGGCTTCAAAACCTTGCGGATGCCGGTAAATGCTTCGCGTGTCATGAGGTGGGATGGGGACGCATCACCGAGGAACGCATCCAGCACAACGACGTCATATTGCTTTTTTGTTTCGTTCAGATAGTAGCGTCCATCGCCGACGGTGATGTTCAATTTTTCCGGTTGCAGGTCGAAATACTTGGCCGCTACGGGAATGATGGCCGGGTTGATCTCGACCACGTCCACCTTCGCGCCTTCATTGGCGAATCGCATCGGGACAATGCCGACGCCCAAACCGATGCACAGCACAGCCTGTGTTTTCGGAGCATACGCATGAGCGAGCCCATGCAGCATATAGGTGAAAAGGTGAACGCTCTTTTTCGCCGCGGGGTCGTAACCATTTTGGGTCAGGTAATCATTAAGATAGTAAAGAATGCCGCTGTCGTCATCACGCACGACCTGCAACAGGCCAAAGTTTGAATTGTGACGGTAAATTTGTGAGCGATGATCGAGTTTTAAATGGTTTTCACGATGAATCCCGAGATAGCCGATGAGCAGGGCGAAGACAATGCCAGTGATGATGCCTCCCAGTTCGTGATCTTTTTTGCCCCAAACCACGAAGTAAATGACCGTGACGACCATTAAGATGCCCGCCGTGGCATACATGGTGATGGAGTTGGGCAGGTAAGGAATCAGGACGTAACCAATAAGAATGGTTCCCAGCACGCTGCCAAAGGTGCTTACGGAGGAAAGACGTCCCGCCTGACTGCCGGCGACATTGACTGACTGGATTAAAACCCGGATCAGGAAAGGCCCCACGGCGGCCAGCAGCGTGAGTGGCACAAAAAATAGAAACAACGAGGCCAGCACACTGCCCACGGCAAGATTGAAGCGCAGGCACCAATAGGCAATAGGTTCACAAATAGCCACGGTTAAGGCGAGGTAGATCGCAGCGAACAGCACGCACGTATATAAGCGGGACAAGCGCTGCGAACGGTCCACCAGCCAGCCGCCGAAGGAGTAACCCGTGGCGAGTGAGAGCAGGGTCACAGCAATCTGGGCCGTCCAGACGAAATGGGATGTGCCCACATAGGGAGAAAGCATCTTCGCCCCCAGAATTTCCACGATGAGCACCACCGCGCCAGTGATGATCGCCGTAAAATAAAGATAGCGGCGCAAGCCGGGTGACAGGGTGCCGCCAACGGAAATGGCCGGGGTTGGTTTCTTCTTCACACGAACGTTCTAGGTGTTGTGAGCGGAGAGCGCAAGCCGGAGAAAATCAAAAGCAACCATTCCCTTGCCATTTAGGCGATCCTGAACGTACATTTCGGCGTCATTGCGTGAAGAAATACCTGCACGTCGTTAATATCGGCATCCAGAATACCCTCGTGTACCGGGGGAATTTTCTCTTTCGCGCGGTCTTTGGGCTCATCCCGCTGACGGCGACCATTTTTCTGTGGCGCGCGGTTTACGAAGGAAAGGCCAATACGGAAATGGTCGGCGCCTATTCACTCGCGCACATGATTTCCTATTACCTCATCGTTACCGTGGTAAATGCGCTCACCGCGGTAACGGAAGATGATTGGCAGATTGCCGCCGATATCAAGGACGGCAATATCAGCCAATTTCTCGTGAAGCCGATCGATTATCTGACGTATCGGCTGGGACTGTTCGCTGCCGGGCGGTTGATTTATTCCGCGGTGGCGGCCATTCCGGTGGCTTTGTTTATTCTCTATCAGCTCAAGTATTTCGTGCCGCCGGCGAATGTGCTTACCTTTTTCTGGTTTTGCTTTTCGCTGCTGCTGACGGCGCTACTGCAATTTTTCACCTCCTTTACCATGGCTTTGCTGGCGTTTTGGGTGGCGGAAGTTTCCACCTTTATCTTTATTCTGTTCGCTTTTGAATATATCGCGGGCGGACAGTTATTCCCGTTGGATATTTTGCCCGCGTGGGTGGCGCAGTTGCTTTATCTCACGCCGTTTCCGTATTTCATCTATTTTCCAGTCAGTGTTTACCTGGGGCAATCCAGCGGAGATGCCTTATGGCGTGGCCTGGCGATCCAGCTATTTTGGGTCATCGCCTCTTATGTGTTTGCGCGGTATGTCTGGGGCCGGGGTATTCGTAAATATGCGGCGGTGGGTGGTTAAGCAGAACGGTTGAGGCAATATGACGAACGATAAATCCAACGGCAATGAGGGCTCCCTCAACGCGATCGGCTTTCAACAGCCGCTGGCGGTGGTGCGTCGTTACCTGACGATTTACGCGGCTTTATGGAAGAACTCAGTCGTGCGTGAAATGGGGTTCAAGACGAACTTCATCATGTGGATTTTTGTCGAATTTCTTTGGTTCGCGCTGCAACTCGGTTTTATCGGCGTCATTTACATGCACACGGATCATATCGCCACCTGGACCAAGTGGCAGGTAGTGATGTTGATTGGCACGAGCCACTTCATTCAACAGCTTTACACCGCGATTTTCCTCACCAATCTGACGCAGCTTTCCGAATACATCCGGACGGGCAAACTCGATTTCATGCTGCTCTTGCCGGTGAATACGCGCTTTATTCTGTCCTTCCGGCAGGTCGATCTGGGCGGCTTCGTGAATGCGTCTTCCGCGCTGGTCCTGATCGGGTATGCGGCCAAACAGATGGCGTTTACACCCTCGGTGTGGCAGGTGCTGGGGTTTCTCGTGCTTTGTCTGGTGGGGGTAAGCATTCATTACTCGCTGATGTTCATGTTGACGAGCGTTAGCTTCTGGACGGTGCGCGCGCAGGGGATTGTGTGGGGGTACTACAACCTGTTCAACATTGCGCGGCTGCCGGATGAAGCCTTTCGCGGCTTGTTCAAAGCGTTCTTTACCTTCGTGATTCCGGTGCTGCTGGTTTCCAATGTGCCAGTGCGTCTGCTGATCGATAAAGTGAGTTCCACCTCCTCTATCGGGCTGCTCCTGGGATTGGGATTAATCTGCCTGTTGATTTCGGAAGTGGTCTGGCGCTTCAGTGTCCGGCGTTATACGAGCGCGAGTTCGTAAAGGGGATTTGGAGCGCGGCATTTATGCCGCTTCACCATTCAAACGTCCTCCGTATTCGTTTAACCCTCGTCATTTGAAAATTGAAGCGGCCTGAAAGCCGCGCTCCTATCTGTGCTCAAGGATGGCGGCGTAACGGATTCTTCCAATTACTTGGGAGCGTTCCCGGCTTGTCTTTCTTCAGTCTTTTCCTATCCTTAAGGCAAATCACCACACGCCAACATGGATTTGAAAATATTCGCTCCCTTGCCGAAACGAAAAGATTTCCGCATTGGAATTTTGGGCAGCGGTTTCATTGTGAATGACTGCCATCTGGTGGCGTATGAGGAGGCGGGATTCAAACCCGTGGCCATCGCCTCGCGCACGCACGAGAAGGCCGATGCGGTGGCCAAGCGGCATCAAATTCCGTGGGTTTATGACAGCTACGAACAGTTACTGGACGACCCGACGATTGAGGTGCTGGACATTGCCGTGCCGCCGAATGTGCAGTTGGGGTTGATCAAAGCGGCCTGTGCCAGAAAGCATATCAAAGGCATTCTGGCCCAAAAGCCGCTCGGGATGAATTATGCGGAGGCGGTGGCAGCGGTGAAGGCGTGTGAAAAGGCGGGCATTACACTCGCGGTGAACCAGAACATGCGCTATGACCAATCGGTGCGCGCCGGCAAGACGTTGCTGGAAAACGGCACGATTGGCGAACCGGTGCTGGCGACGATTGATATGCGGGCGATTCCGCATTGGATGCCGTGGCAGGCGGAACTCGGTTGGGTGACGCTGCGGATTATGTCCATCCATCATCTGGATTGTTTTCGTTATTGGTTTGGCGATCCGGAACGCATTTATTGCAGCACCCGCACTGACCCACGCACACAATTCCCCCATACAGACGGCATCTGCACCTACATACTCGAATACGCCAACGGCCTCCGGTGTGTGGCTATCGATGACGTCTG
>JBEHZA010000132.1:0-11127 GCA_048497895.1 Verrucomicrobiota bacterium | reverse complement strand
ACAAAATGTGGCAGCATAAAGCGATCATGCAGTTCCGTTCCCCAACGCACCAGACCGTGTTGATACGGATGCTTCCAGAAACGCGCCACCAGCGAGCGCAACAGCAATTGCTGCGTCAGGCTCATTCGTGCATGCGGCGGCATTTCAAACGCCCGCAATTCCACCAGCCCCAGCCGTCCCGTGCTGCTGTCCGGCGAATAAAGTTTATCAATGCAGAATTCCGCACGATGCGTATTCCCTGTTGAATCCACCAGCAGATTGCGGAAAATGCGATCCACCAGCCACGGCGCGACCAGCCCATGATCCGGGATTTGCCGGAAGGCTACTTCCAGTTCATACAATGAATCGTTCCGCGCTTCATCCACGCGTGGATGCTGGCTCGTCGGCCCGATGAACAGACCGCTGAACAGGAACGAAAGCGACGGATGATTTTGCCAATATGCCACCAGGCTCCGTAGCAAATCCGGCCGGCGCAAGATCGGACTGTCCGACGGCGTTGATCCACCAATGACAATGTGATTGCCGCCGCCCGTGCCCACGTGCCGGCCATCGATCATGAATTTCTCTGTGCCCAACCGGCATTGCCGCGCCTCTTCGTAAAGAATCGTCGTGTTCTTCACCATCTCGTCCCACGAATGCGACGGATGCAGATTCACCTCGATCACTCCGGGGTCCGGCGTCACTTTGATATGATTCAATCGCGGATCGCGTGGCGGCGTTTCCCCTTCGATAATGACCGGCTGTTTCAAACTCGCCGCCGTTTCTTCGATCGCGGCGATGAGTTCCAGATAATCTTCCGTCGTCCGCACCGGCGGCATGAACACATGCAGCTTGCCGTCGCGCGGCTCTACGCAAATCGCCGTGCGCACAATCCAATCTGCCGATTGTTGCGGCGCGGGACGACGCTCCGCCGGGTTCTCTTTCTGCTCCAACGGTTGCCCCAGTTTCTGCTCTGACCTCAGGCCCGCGCCTCCGAGGCTGCGGCCACCCATTGGTCCCGTAACCCGTTCAATAAACGCCTGGCGCCCCCGTTTGCCATCCCGATAAAAAGGCAACGGTGGCTGCGCCTGCATCGGGTCCACCGGCAGCACATACGGGTAATCCGATTTCGTCACCCAGGGCAGCGAATCCAGCGGCAGACGCAAGCCCATCGGCGAATCGCCGGGAATCAGGTACAACGTTTCCGGACGCAGGAACCAGGCTCCCGACATCCAGTCATTCCCGCTTGCATTGCGTTGAATCGGCAGCGTGTAACCCACCACCTTGTTCAATCCTTGTTGAAATACCCGGCCCAGTCGCGCCCGCTCTTCCTTGTCCTCCAACCGCGATTTCAGCGGGTCCACGTTTGCCGGCAACTTGCGCTCACGCCAGAGATAGTACCAGACATCCTCGTACGCCGGAATCGCGTACTTGGGATTCAGCCCCATCACTTCCGCAAACCGCGTAATAAATTTCTGCGCTTCCGGCGCGTCATGGCCGTAGTTCTTCGCTTCCTCGCAAATCAACGACTCATCCTGCCAGATCGGCATTCCATCGTGACGCCAGTAGCAACTCAGCGCCCAGCGCGGCAGCGATTCACCCGGATACCATTTCCCCTGCCCGTAATGCAGCAGACCGCCGGGCGCATAGACCTTCTTCAACCGGCGAATCAAATTGCCGGACAACCGCCGCTTTTCCGGCCCCACAGCCGAAAAATTCCACTCCGCGCCGTCCATGTTATCAATCGAGATAAACGTCGGCTCGCCCCCCATCGTCAGACGCACATCCCCCGTGCGCAATTCTCCATCGACCTGATGCCCCAACGCTTCGATCTCCGACCACTGATCTTCCGTGTACGGCTTCGTCACCCGCGGAGATTCATAGACCCTCGTAATCCACATCTCATGCTTGAACTCCACTTCGCATTCGTCCACTGCCCCGGCAATCGGCGCGGCCGTTGAGGGCTCCGGCGTGCAGGCCAGCGGAATATGGCCTTCACCCGCTAATAAACCCGACGTCGGGTCCAGCCCCACCCAACCCGCGCCTGGTAAAAAGACCTCACACCACGCATGCAAATCCGTAAAATCCACCTCGGCTCCGGAAGGACCATCCAGCGACTTTACATCCGGCTTTAATTGGATCAGGTAACCGGACACAAACCGCGCCGCCAAACCCAGGTGACGGAAAAGCTGCACTTGCAGCCACGCCGAATCACGACACGAACCCGACCGCAACTTCAGCGTTTCCTCTGGCGTCTGCACCCCCGGCTCCATCCGGATCAGATATTTAATATCCTTCCACAAGCGCTGATTCAGCATCACCAGAAAATCAATCGTGCGGACCTCCTTGCGATCGATGCTGTCCAGATACTCCTTGAAATGCGGCGTGAGCGGCTGCGCTTCGAGAAACGGTAACAGGTCTTTCTTCAACTCCGGCTCATACGTAAAAGGGAATCGCTCCGCCGCTTCTTCGAGGAAAAAGTCGAATGGATTATACACCGACATTTCCGCCACCAAATCCACTTCCACCAGCAGCTCCGTGGCTTTCTCCGGAAAATTCAAGCGCGCCAGATAATTGCTGAATGGATCCTGCTGCCAATTAATAAAATGATGCTTCGGCAGAATCCGCAGGGAATAACTTAAAATCGGAGTGCGGCAGTGCGGCGCCGGGCGCAACCGGACGACGTGGGGTGAATGACCGACCGGCCGGTCATATTTATAATGACTGCGATGATGGAGCGCTACGTGAATGGCCATATATCAATCAACTCGTGCTTTGGGAGTTTCCTGCCAGTGGCGAAGCTGGGGATGTTGCTTCGACCGCCCTTCAGCCTAAGGACTTCCACGCAGGCGGTCAACAGTTTCTGAATCAGAATACCCCGTATTTGCCGCGCCGGTTGAATCTTCCGTCTCCTTTCCTTACTTTGCCGCTCATCCCTGCCACCACTGCGCCTTTCAAACCCGCTGAACTATCCGCACTTTTCATCTCCTCACATTAAATTATCCCTGAATAGCCCTGAATAAGCCTGACAACCCGCGTTTGCGGCACTCCTCTGGAGCGCGGACCGCCGAGTCCGCGTATTTCCCAGCGACAACCTCACAAACCCGCCCCTCTTCGATCTCTTCGGATTTCTTTCGGATTTAGTCATTCGGTAATTCGTCATTTTCCTTCCACCTCCCGCACTTAATTATCCCGTAATATCCCGTAATATCCCGTAATATCCCGTAATATCCCGTAATATCCCGTACAGCCCTACATGAGCCCGACGCTCCATTTCCCTCCCCCAATAAACTCATCCACAAATTGTTGCATCGATTTCATCTCACCTCTCACATTAACCCACCTAATCCCACGGAAATTTATCCCATACACCTCGACGGTGTAGGGCCGGCTTTCCAGCCGGCCGGTTCACCGGACTTTCCAGTCCGGTGTTCCTTCCCGCGTCGCCCGCAACCGGGCTTTTGCGTGAACCCACATTTTGGGACTTTTGCCCGGTTTCTTTCGGGTTTCGTCATTCGATAATTCGTCATTGCATCTCTACCAGCCATTAAATCACAAAAACTTTCCTTTGTATTTCCCACCATGGGAAATTCCCTTACTTTTTGCCCTTTCACGCTCGGATTTAGATTGTCGCGCCCTTACCCCCCGTATTGAATCTATCCATGCGCATCCGGGCGGAGAAACTCGTGAAGAAATTCGGTGGCGCGACGGCCCTGGGAGGATTGAGTTGGGAAATCGAACCCGGGCAAATCGTTGCGATTCTGGGAGTAAACGGGGCGGGCAAAACCACCTTGCTCAACGCTCTGTCCGGCTCTCTCTGGCTTGACAGCGGCCAGCTCTTTTTCGATGACCAACTTTACACCCCTGACCGCGCCGATTTGCGCCGCCGCCTCGCCTACCTTCCCGACCTGCCACCTGCTCCGCGCTGGTGGACGCCCCTGCGCTTCATCGGAGCCGTCCTCAAGCTCTACCGCACTCCCACGGAGGGACTTGAAAAAAGCGTGCTCGAAATTTTGGAACAATTGGACGTGCTCAACGTCGCCACCTGGACCTTCGGCCAACTCTCCCGTGGCCAGGCCTATAAATCGATTCTTGCCGGTTTTCTCGCTGCTGATCCCGAAGTCTGGCTGGTTGATGAACCGTTCTCTTCCGGCATGGACCCGCGTGGTTTGAATTGCTTCAAAGAATACGCCCGCAACGCAGCCCAACGTGGCCGCACTATTATTTATACCACCCAGGTTATTGAAATCGCCGAGCAATTCGCCCACCGCATCTGTGTCCTCGATCAAGGCCAAATCCAGCTCTGCGCCGAACCCGGCAGCCTGCGTGACAACTCCGCACTTCACAACCTGCTGCTGCAACTCCGGGAGCATCCCCTTCCATGACCTCCCGCTGGAAAACCTTTGAACAATCGCTCCTCCCCGTGCTCAAACAGCACGACGCCCGCAACCGGCTGAGCTTTTGGGAACGGCTTTCACACCGGCTTACTACCGCTTCCTCCGTCCCACCCTGGGCAGGCCGGGCCGTGGTCAGCTTTTTTCTGATCGTATTCACAACCCCATTTTCCAAACTGATTGGAACTCATCCGGATTTATGGATGGCCCTGATCGGAGTGGGGTTAATGGTTATCACCTTGGGCGGAATCACCTATATCTATAATCTCGCCCAAACAGATCCGGAATACCGGCTACTCTGGTGCCTGCCCGTGTCCGCAGACTCAATCTCCCATCGTTTGCTCCGCCGCCTCGCGTGGAATTCGGTTTGGCTGATTCTGGAAGTGTTTATCGCCTATGCGTGGGTGCTCTCCCCCGCGCACCCCTCGCTATCTATCTGGGCATGCGCGGCAGGCTGGGCAGGGTTGCAAGCCGCCCTTTCATTCGCCCTTTTGCTGCTCTTAACCGCCTGCCAACCCAATCCCAAAACCATTGAGTATTGCTCCTTAACCTTATTGTTCCTCACGGTCTTAATGATGATCCCGGCATTCGGCACATTGCTGGTAAACGCACTGTCATTTTGCAATCCTTTCGGGTGTATCAATCAGCTTTTTCTGAATGGCTGCCTCCGCGGCCACTCGGGCCTCTGGTGGAACCTGGCACTGCCTATAGCTGTGCTTCTAACGCTCCCCTTTTCGCTTAAAAAATTCCGTCAACTTCAGCAAGCAGGAGTCTTCTACCGGGGAATAACCCACCCTCTTCCCAAACAATTGACTGCTGACAGTGAACATCCAATTTCTCCGGATGCCCAGCGCCAACGCATTCTGAGCGGCAATCTGTTGCTACACCTCGACTGGAAAACCGGCGGCCCCGTCGAACGTCTGCTCGCACGTTTGTTGAGTCCGGAAGAAATTACGGTAACCGAAGTGCTGCTGGCGCAAAATAAACTGCGTTGGAGTAGGCTGGTATTTGATACCTGCATCTATCTCGTGCTGGCCCTAATACTGAATCTGCTGGCTGATTTTGCGTCCCTTGATGACCTGACCTATGCCATCGTGAAACACCGTCAAGGCACTGGGGTCGCCTTGCTGGCGCTTCTGGCCAACGGGTGGTGTCTGGCCGCCATGCTGCCCAGAATCACCTCGTTGTTTCTTTGGAATCGCTCACCGGAACAAGCGCTCCTGACTCCCTCTGGTGTCCCGCTGAGTTTTCAAACCTTGCGTTTACTACCGCTCAATTACTGGGAAATCGCCAAAACCATCGCCCGCGTGAACACTTTAATCGCCTTGATCCTGCTGCCGCTGGCTCTGCTTTTCTCGTATTCTCCGCTCTGCCAAATGTTGGATCACCATGGCCGGTTCGATCTCGCCATCCTGCCTAAATGCGTCGTGCTAGGCTGGGGTGGATCAATCGCACTGGTCACCTTTCCACTAACCCCGTTTCGTGCTATGACTATCAAAGCGTTTGCCCGCTCTCTCGTTAAATTAATGCTGGGGCTTCCAGCCTTGATTTCCGGGATGGCTTTGGCAACCGTCCGCACATCTTCCCAGAATGCGTTGGCACTGGTAGTCTTTCTCCTCAGTACGGTGTTTTTCTTTTGGTATTTGGGCCGCTGTTACCGCAAAGACACATCCAACTGAAACTTTCTTCCCACAACTCACCACGCCTTTACCCCTCGCGCCAGCAGTGTACACATCTCATTTTGCCGCTTTAAACAGCTTCCAGCTACGCCGCAATTCCTTGAATATGAAAAATCGGAAGCAGACTAATATCTCCGCCACCAAAACCCGCCTCACTTCGAAAACGCTACAATATACCGCTGCAACCGCGCACACTCATCCAGTTGCTCCACGTTCACGTAAATCTGCAATAGATTTGAGCACACCCGCAACAGAATGCGCCGCGACGTGGCCGGAGCCAGAAACCGCTCCTGATAATCGTGAATCGTATCCTGCAAACACCGGATGCACTGCGCCTTCGTCAGCAATTTTCCCTTATTGAAGGGGTCGATGAAGATTTCGCGTGTCGTCGATTGAAACCGGCAGAGGAAATGCCCTGGCATGCCGATGCCCGCCACCGGCAGGCGCAACCGCCGCGCAATAAATAAATAGATCAGGCACAAGCTGATCGGATTGCCCAGGCGGCGATCTACCACCCGGTTTAAATAACTGTTCTCTGGATCGTAAAAATTCTGCTCATTCCCGGCAAACCCCAGTTCTACGAATAAAAGCTGGTTGATCTCCGAAAGAATATCCTCCGGTTCACTGCCAAAATCGATACGGTCCAGCAAGCGCCCCGCATAATCATCCATTAATGCCTGATAAGCCGCGATATTGACATTGGGATAACGGGTTTGGGCCAGCATCCAGCTTCCCATTTCCACATCCAGATCCTCCCCTTGCGTCAGACAAAAGCCCAGGAAACGGTTGTCGGATTTTTGACGGTCAAAGTGGCTGACGATCTCCTTCACCCGCCGGCGCAACACCGGATCATCACTCAGTTCGTAGTTCCGCAGCCATTCCCCCACTCCCTGCCCTTGCAAAAGAATCCGTTTCCGGACGACGTCGTAAATCTTGGGATCATCGTCTGCAAGCAGCGTCACTAAAGCGGCTCTTTGCTTCTCAGAAAGAGGCGGCGCACTGTCGGTGGTGACAAGCGACTGCATACATCCTTTTACGTAAACAGCATGTCAGATATTCAATAAATTGCAAATCCCTACCGTATAGGCAAAAATGGCTAACCAAAGGTAATCCGGTTGGCACGCCCAAAGCATTGCCCCGCCACCCCTGGAAAAATCGAGCCACCTTTTCCTCTCACCCTGAGAAATAAACACCACTCTGGACGAAAAGTTTCACCCTTCCCACCCTCTTGAATCCCCAGCGGCATAATGTATTGCATTAGTTTCGCCCACCCTAAAAAAACCGATAAAAACTTTTTGCAGTCAACTATGATTCTGTTAGTTTGGGTTGGTTTGTGTAACGAACATATTATTTAAATGTACCCGAAAGTTCCAAATTCGCTTTACGATTCAAAATTTGAACATGATGCGTGTGGTGTCGGCTTCGTCGCCAACATCAATGGGAAACGCGAACACCGCATATTGGATTATGCGGTCCAGGCGCTGTGCAACCTGGCCCATCGCGGCGCGCTGGATGCGGATGCCAAAACCGGTGACGGCGCCGGCGTCCTGACCCAGCTTCCCACCGCCTTGTTCCGTCGCGAAGTGGAAAAGCTCGGCGGCAAACTGATGCACGATAAGGATCTCGCCGTCGGCTTTATTTTCATGCCGCGCGGGAACAAGTATCTCATCAGCAGCAGCCAGAAAATCGTGGACGAAGCGGTCGCGCAATTTGGCATTCATAATTTCGGCTGGCGGGCCGTGCCTGTAAATACCCGCAGCCTCGGCGATAAAGCCCGCGAAACCCTGCCCGAAATGCAGCAGGTCCTGCTGGGCCGCACCGGTGGCTGGAGCGATGAAGAATTTGAACGCCGCCTGTTCCTCGCGCGCAAAGTCGCCGAGAAACGCGCGTTGGAAGAGAAGATCGACGGATTCTATGTTCCGTCCTTCTCCTCGCGCACCATTGTTTACAAGGGCCTGTTCAACGCCCCGCAATTGCCGAAGTTCTACACGGATCTCAAAGACCCGTTGTTCGTCACCTCGCTGGCGATCTATCATCAGCGCTACTCCACGAACACGTTCCCGAACTGGCAGCTCGCGCATCCGTTCCGCATGCTCGCCCACAACGGCGAAATCAATACGCTGCTCGGCAATGCCAACTGGACCCGGGCCCGCGAAAAAGAACTTAGCTCGCCCATTTGGAAAGACCGGATTGAGCACCTGCGCCCGATCATCCAGCCTTCCGGCTCGGACTCATCGGCGTTGGACAACGCGCTCGAAACACTCGAACTGAGCGGTCGCGACATTATTCACAGCATCATGACCCTCGTGCCCGAGGCGTGGGAAAAGATGAAGGACATGGATCCGAAGCTCAAAGGCTTCTACCAGTATCATTCCACCTTGAACGAACCGTGGGATGGTCCGGCGGCCGTGGTCTTCTCCGATGGCCGCTTTATTGGCGCCACGCTCGACCGCAACGGCCTGCGCCCGGCCCGTTACAAAATTTACGAAGACGGCCTCATTGTCATGGGCAGTGAAGTCGGCGTCGTGCCGCAGGACGAAAGCAAAGTTGTCCAAAAAGGCCGTCTCGGGCCCGGACGCATCATTGCCATCGATACACTCGAAGGCAAATTGATGGAGAACGACGAAGTCAAAGCCCGCGTCGCCGGCATGCAACCTTACGGCGAGTGGTGCAAACAAAATCTGTTCTCCCTGACCAATCACGCCAAACCGTTCGGCGTCACTCATAATCCGGTCAACATTCTCGACCTGACCCTGCGCCAGATTACGTTTGGCTGGGACACGGAAGAATTGAAAGACGTGCTCCGTCCGATGGCCGTGGAAGGCAATGAAGCTATTGGCTCCATGGGCGATGACACGCCGCTGGCCGTCTTGTCCAAGAAGCCGAAGCTCCTGTACTATTATTTCAAGCAGTTGTTCGCGCAAGTGACCAACCCGCCGATTGACAGTATTCGCGAGAAGATTGTCATGTCCCTCTCCACCCTGCTCGGCCATCGCCGCTCCTGGCTGGAGGAATCGGAACTGCACGCCAAGTTGATCGTGCAGGACAGCCCCTTTCTGCTCGAATACGAATTGGAAGCGCTGAAAAATATTCCGGACCCGGCTTTCCAAAGCCAGACCATTTTCTGCCATTTCAACGCGCAGAAAGGCCCGAAAGATCTGGAAGCCGCGCTTAACTCCATCTGCCAGCAGGCCTCCGCTGCGGTGGATGCCGGCAAGTGCATCCTCATTCTGAGTGACCGCAACACCGATGCCGAACGCGTGCCGGTTCCCATGCTCCTCGCTGTCGGCGCTATCCATCATCACTTGATTCGCGAAGGCAAGCGGCTGAAGACCTCGCTCGTTTGCGAAACCGGTGAAGCGCGGGATGTGCACCACTTCGCCTGCCTCGTCGGCTACGGCGCTTCGTTGATCAATCCTTACGTCGCCATCGATACCATTCGCCAATCCGTCGAAAGCGGCGAATGGAACAACGTGACGCTGGAAGCTGCGATTGCTAATTACCGCAAATCCATTGAAAGCGGCTTGTTGAAGATCATGTCCAAGATGGGCATCTCAACCATTGCCAGCTATCGCGGCGCGCAAATCTTCGAAGCCATCGGCATCTCGAACGAAGTCATTGAGCGCTGCTTCTTCGGCACCACCTCTGCCATTGGCGGGTTGTCGCTGGAACAAATCGCGCAGGACGCCTTGCGCCGGCATCAGCAGGCTTACGCCAATCCGGAAACGGCCGTGCTGGATGAAGGCGGCAACTACAAAGTGCTCTCCGGCGGACGCGGCGAATTCCACGCCTTCAACAAGCCGGTGGTGCAGGCCCTCCATGCCTTCATCAAAAAAGGCCAGAAGGAAGAGTTTATCCGTTACATGCAGACTGTGGAAAATCGCGAACCGATTTCTCCGCGCGACCTGCTGAAATTCAAACCCGGCAACAAATTGCCGCTGGAAGAAGTCGAGCCGATTGAAAACATCCGCGTGCGCTTCACCACCGCCGGCATGAGTCTCGGTGCCTTGTCACCGGAAGCCCATGAATGTCTGGCCATCGCCATGAACAGCATCGGCGGCAAATCCAATTCCGGCGAAGGTGGCGAAGACACCACGCGCTACACCCTGCGCCCGAACGGCGATAATCCGAACTCCGCCATCAAACAGGTGGCTTCCGGACGTTTCGGCGTCACCCCCGAATATCTGGCCAGCGCCCAGGAAATCGAAATCAAGATGGCGCAAGGCGCGAAACCCGGTGAGGGCGGTCAATTGCCCGGCCACAAGGTTTCCGTGATGATCGCGAAGCTGCGTCACAGCACGCCCGGTGTGCCATTGATCTCGCCACCGCCGCATCATGACATTTACAGCATCGAAGATTTGGCGCAGTTGATTTACGACCTCAAACAGGTCAATCCGCGCGCCAAAGTCTGCGTCAAACTCGTCGCTGAATCCGGTGTCGGCACTGTCGCGGCGGGCGTGGCCAAGGCCTACGCGGACGTCGTGCTCATCAGCGGGCACGATGGCGGCACGGGCGCTTCCCCGCTCAGTTCCATCAAGCACGCGGGCGGTCCGTTTGAGTTCGGCGTAGCCGAAGCTCACCAGACCCTCATGTTGAATGACCTGCGCTCCCGGATCGTGTTACGCACCGACGGCGGCATGAAGACCGGTCGTGACATCGTCATGGCGGCTATTCTCGGCGCGGAAGAATTCAACTTCGGCACCGCGGCACTCGTCGCAGCTGGCTGCGCGATGTTCCGTGTCTGCCATCTGAATACCTGCCCGGTCGGTGTGGCTACGCAGAAAGATGAACTGCGTCTCAAATTCAAAGGCAAACCGGAAAACGTCGTCGCTTTCTTCAATGGCGTCGCCGAAGAAGTGCGGGAAATTCTCGCGCAACTCGGTTACCGCACCTTGAACGAAATCGTTGGCCACACGGAGTTGCTCGAACGCCGGCCCGTGGAGGATTTCCCCGAAGAAATCCGCGCCAAGGTCGCCAGCCTTGATCTCAGCAAATTGTTGTATCAAGTGGACCCCACCGGTTCCGCCACGCGCATTCACACGCGCGAACGCAACGAACGTTTTGGTGACAGCCCG
>JBEHZA010000131.1:0-11140 GCA_048497895.1 Verrucomicrobiota bacterium | reverse complement strand
TCAGGTGCTTGTTCGGTTCCAGCACGGGCAGGAACTTGCCCACCGGCGGAATGACAAACAGTTTGTCTCCCGGCTTGGCCCAATCGACCACGCGGGTGCCCATCTTGCCATCCCGTTTGACCGTGACTTCAAAAAAGCCGCGATCCAACGCACAGGAGGAAAGGGAATAGGCCCGTTTATAGCCCGGCGCATCCGGCCAATAGACCGTAATAAATTGACCCGTTTTGAAATCCACATCGTAGCCTTCCGGCCATTTCAGATGCAGCGTTTTCGTATCGGGCAGTTCCATGTTGACCGATTCGATCAACATTTCGACGATTTGTTTTGCCATAAAAAATTCTTAAAGTTCGCTCAAAAGCCGGGTGAGAATAGAGGCAATCGCGCTGGCCTGTAAAGCGGCTTTATGGGAAATTCCAGTGGTCCACAAATCCACGCGCCAGCGTCTTATGTGCGTAGCATATTCCGGCCAGTATCCTGCGGCTTAATTTGCTTTTGCCTGCTGAATGCCTTATTCGTTAGGACTATTTATGGCGGGTGAAAACGTTGTACAGATACGTAATCTGACCAAGATTTATCGACAGGGGGACATTAATGTCACCGCGTTGGATAATATCTCGCTTGATATTCGCAGTGGTGAATTCCTGACGCTCATGGGGCCTTCGGGTTCGGGTAAATCAACCTTGCTGCATATCATCGCCGGGGTGGATCGACCGACCAGCGGACAATGTGTGGTGCAGGGGATTGATGTGGCACAGTTGAACGAATCGCAATTGGCCGACTGGCGCAATCAGAATGTCGGTTTCGTCTTTCAAACGTTTAATTTGATTCCCGTGCTGACGGCGTTTGAAAATGTGGAGTTGCCGCTGCTGCTTATCCGTTTGGGGGGACGCCAGCGCAAAAAGCTGGTGACGGCGGCCCTGGAAATGGTTGGGCTGGGGGATCGTTCGCACCATTTGCCGCGGCAACTTTCCGGCGGTCAGGAACAGCGGGTCGCGATTGCCCGCGCGCTGGTGACTGATCCCAGTCTGGTAGTGGCCGATGAACCGACCGGTAATCTGGATTCGCATTCCGCTCAGGACGTCCTCGGTATCCTGCAATCCTTGAGCCGCACCGCGAATAAAACGGTGATCATGGTGACGCATGATCCTAAAGCTGCCGCTTATGGTTCACGGTCCGTGCATCTGGAAAAAGGAGAGTTAAGCCGCGAGAGTTGACGATGAATATCGGCACTTTCATCTTCAAGAATGCCGTGCGCAACAAGCGTCGCGCTTTGCTCTCCGTCATGAGTGTGGCGGTGAGTCTCTTCCTGCTGGTCACGCTGCTCGTCGCTCTGCGGGAAATGACTACGCCGATGGAAGATGAAGGCGCCGCCCAACGGATTGCGGTGCGGCATCGCGTCTCATTGGCTAATTTGTTGCCCGTGCGGCAACGCGCCATTCTGGAAAAAATTCCCGGAGTGGCGGCGGTGACTCCTTTTACTTTTTACGGTGGCAAATATAAGAATGAGGAAATCCCGTCCTTCGCGCAGTTTGCCATGGACCCAACGCAATTAACCAATGTGTTCGGGGAAGCGAAACTGCCGCTTGAACAGTTGGACGCTTGGATTGCCGACCGGACCTCGTGCATTGTCGGCTGGGAAACGGCCAACCGGTATCACTTCAAACTGGGAGATAAGATTCAACTAACGGGTCTGATGTGGCCGTGTGATCTGGAACTCAAAATCGCGGGCATCTATCGCGGCACGCCGGATGACCGCAATGTTCTATTTCACCATAAATACCTGGATGAAGCTTCCGGCAATTCCGGTCTGGTGGGAATGTGGTGGGTGCGCGCGAGTTCGATTGATGAAGTGCCGCTCGTGGTCGAGCGCATCAATCAGAAATTCGCCAACACCTCCGCCGAAGTGCTGGCGGAAACGGAACGTTCGTTTCTTCTGAGTTTCATTTCCATGTGGGGGAATATTAAAATTCTCATTGGAGCGATCTGCAGCGTGGTGGTCTTTGTGCTGGTGCTGGTTTGCGGCAGTACCATGAGCATGGCCATCCGGGAGCGGATGCGCGAACTGGCTGTCTTAAAAGCGCTCGGTTTTAAGCAGGACGATCTGTTCGCCTTCATCATGGCGGAGAGTGTCGGTTTGTCGCTGCTGGGAGGAGTGCTCGGAGTGGGGGGCGCGTGGTGGCTCTACTCATCGATCAATATCACCCAGGCTACCAACGGCATGTTCATTGCCTTTGAAGTGACTCCCCGGATCATGGCCTTCGCATTTTTTATCGCGGTGGCGTTGGGAATTCTGGCGAGTCTGCAACCGGCCCGGAATGCGGCCCGCATGAGCGTGGTGGAAGGATTGAAAACGCTCGATTAAATCATGGCGTTCCCCCTGAAATACAATTTCCGCAGCGTGATCGTGCGCTGGCGCACGACGATTGCTACGGTGGTGATCGTGGCCCTGGTCGTGGCGGTCTATGTAGTGTTGCAAGCGATGGCGCTCGGCCTGGAGAAAGTCAGCACCAGCACGGGTGATCCGGCGAACTTGTTGATTGTCCGCAAAGGGGCGACGGCGGAAACCGTCAGCCAGGTGACGCTGGAACAACTGCGCGCGCTTCAATATCTGACGGAAATCGCGCGCGATGAAAAAGGGCAGCCGCTCTTGTCTGCCGATACGCTGGTATTGGTTAATTTGCCGCGCAAGGCGGGGGACGGTGAAGCCAATGTCATGTTGCGCGGCATTTCGCCCATGGGTCCGTCTTTGCGCCCGCAAGTCACGCTGGCCGATGGGCGTTGGTTCACGCCGGGCAAACGCGAGGTAGTGGTGAGCAAACGGCTGGCGAAACGGTTTGCCAATTTTGAACTGGGGAATGATTTCAAAGTCGCGGGCACCGTATTTCACGTCGTCGGCTGGCTGGATGGTCATAAGACGGCCTTTGATTCCGAGGTTTGGATGGATGCGGATGAAGCGCGCAAAATCTTCGGTCACGAGAATTATTCGAGCGTGCTGGTTCGGCCCGTCAATGAAGCGGCGGCGGCTGCGCTGAAGGCCAAGCTCGAAAGCAGCAAACAAATTGCCGCCCGGGTTTGGCAGGAAACGGACTATTACAGCCAGCAAACGAAAAGCGCGATGCCCATCAAGTGGCTGGGACGAATCCTGGCGGTGGCGATGTCGGTGGGGGCAGTCTTTGCGGCGATGAATACGATGTATGCCAGCGTCGGCGCACGCACGCGCGAAATCGGGACGTTGCGCGTGCTTGGTTTCCGGCGGCGCGCCGTCCTGTTGAGTTTCCTGCTGGAGGGTGCGATTTTAGCCCTAATCGGCGGGGTGCTGGGTTGTCTGCTATCGTTCGTACTAAATGGCTATGCCGTCGGCACCATTGGTTTTGAAACGTTCAGCGAAGTTGTCTTCGAATTCCGCATCACGCCGGCACTGGTGGGGAAGGGCTTGATCTTTTCCGTAATTGTCGGTTTGGTCGGCAGCTTTCTACCGGCTCTCCGGGCGTCGCGATTGCCCGTGATTGTCGCCTTGAAGTCTGTTTAGATCGTTTGCGCTAAGTCGGGCAGTGTGTGTTGATTGATTGGTATGAATCCGGATAAAATAAAAGAACTACAGATTCCCATGGAAGCGAAGTCGCGTTCCAGCGTGTCCATTGGATTTATCTTTTTGGGTGTGCTCGTCCTGGCGGCGGTGGCGGCTTTTTTTGCCTGGCCGCGCGAAGAGGATAGTCGTCGCATTCTGGGCAGCAAATCCGGAAAACCTGCGGAATCGGTTGCGTCTTCCGCGACTTCACCTTCCGCTACGGGAACGAACAATCCGACCGCTCAGCGGGCAGGGGCTAACGGCATCGCGCTGACCGTGAGTGGTTACATTATCAACCATGAACGGATTGAGTTAAGCCCGCGTTTCATGGGGGTGGTGAAATGGATCGGCGTGGCCAAAGGGGATAGCGTTACGAACGGACAAGTGCTCGTGCTGCTGGATGATGCTGAATACAAAGCGCGGGTATTGGAAGTAGAAGGACGTCTGGCGTCGGCCAGGGTAGCGGTGGAAAAAGCGGAACTGGATTTCGGTCGCATTACACAATTGGCCAAAACCGAAGTCGAGTCCCGCCAGGCTCTTGATGATGCCCGGTTGCGTTTGGAATCCTCCAAGGCTTCGGTGAAGGAGATTCAGGGCCAGTATGATCTGGCGAACACTTATTTGGATTGGACGGTAATCCGTGCGCCCATTAACGGAGTGGTGCTGGAAAAACTGGTCGAGCCGAATGAGCTGGTCGTGCCGCAGAGCTTTGGCGGCACTCGTGGGCCGAGCACGGCGCTGTTATCGCTGGCGGACCTGAAAGATTTGCAGGTGGAAATCGACCTCAATGAAGCGGACTTGGCTAAGGTTTCCTTAAAACAAGCCTGCCGAATTAGCCCGGAAGCGTATCCGGATAAGAACTACGAAGGTTACGTGGCCGAAATTGCTCCCGAAGCCAACCGGCAAAAAGGAACCTTGCAGATCAAAGTGCAGATTCTGAACCCGGATCGTTACCTGACCCCGGAGTTAAGTGCGAAGGTGGACTTTCTGAATGCAGATGAAAAAACTGTAAAATAATCGCTTGCAAAGTGGTTCGGTGATCCGTAGCTTCTTCGGCCTTGCGGTTGCACTCGTAGCTCAATTGGATAGAGCATCTGACTACGAATCAGAAGGTTAAAGGTTCGATTCCTTTCGGGTGCACCACTTCCATCTCGGATTTCCGTCGTAATTTCACAGTTTTAACGGGCTGTTTCTGCATAGGCTTCTGATCTGGTTTTAAACTTCTCACTTGCCATGGGTGGCAATGGGTGGCAGTGTGACGCGCATCAAGTCTCACAAATAATCACACAAAACTGACGGGAAGGAACGATTTTATGGGCGTGCCAACAAACCTGGAGAAGATTGGGCGGTGGTATCACTTCCGGAAGCAGGTGGATGGGGAGACAATTCGCGTGGCGTTGAAGACAACGGACAAAGGGGTGGCCGTTAAGCGGGCTCGGGCATTGGCAGAGCAGGAGCTGACGAAGCGGTGGGAGAGTGTGATGGGCCTGGCAGTGCATAAGCCGTATGCGACGATTGGGGAGGTGGCACTGAAGTTTAGAGAAATAACGGTGGGTGCGATTGATGAAGGGACGGCGCGGAATTCGGTGAGTGCGTTGCGCCTAGTGGTGCGGCGGGGGTTGGGCAAGGATGAGCTGACGCCGGAGCAGGTGGACCAGGAAAGCACGCTGGTGTTGACCGGTGGTTTGGTGGAAAACTTTGAGCGCTGGTATCTGAAGGCGGCGGCGGGTGATCCGGAGCGGGAGGAAACAGCCAAGGGAACGGTGGAGAGTTACTTGCGCCAGGCGCGGAGTGTTTTTAAGTCCAAACGTCTGAAAGGGTATGAGCGGGCGGGTTTAGTGCTGCCGAAATTGACGGAGTTTTTAGAAGAGGAGACGGAGGCGCCGGCGCGTCAGGAAAAGATTCCACCCAGCGATGAGCTGTTGAAACGGACTTTCGAGGGGGCGCAAAAGTTTCGGGCCAAGGATCCGGCCGGGTATATCTGCTGGCTGCTGTCGGTTTGCTCCCTGCGGCGGGGGGAGATTATGTTTATGGAGACGAGCTGGCTGGTGGAACAGGATGGGCATCCGGGGATTCTTGCGCCGCGGGCGATCACTAAATCGCGGGTGGACCGGTTTATCCCGGTGGACGACTGGATCGCCAAGGAATTGAAGGCCTGGGTGGAGACGGTGAAAGAGGTGAATGGACACTGGTACATGCTGCCCTCCCAGAGCTGGCGCAGGCGAGGGCTGGCGCCGGTGCCGGCAGGCAGTGAGCCGCGGCCGTTGAAATCACGGGCGGCCTCGGTGATTAAGCGGGTAAATAATTGGATGAGGGCAATGGGGTGGGAGACAAATCACACACTGCACGAGATGCGGGCGTACTTTTTACGGGAGGCGGATAAGCAGCACGGCATCAAGATTACGCAGGCGCTGGCGGGACATGCGGACCAGCGGACGACGGAACAGAATTACATTGGCCAGCGGCACATTGGGACGGTGCAGGTGAAACTGCCGCAGCTTGGAAAGGCGATGAAGCGAGAGGGGTGATTATTAACAGGAGGGAACGGAGAGGGAGGAGCTACTAATTTACGCTTGCGCGTTTTGGTAGGGCGGCCGCATTCCGTGGGAGGGTTGGGTTATTCGGTATCCAAGGCTGCTTTAACTGTGTCGGTGGTGATAGGTTTGTTGCCATGGTGGACAATGATACCGTTACGTGCGCGCGGTTCAGTGGTCCAAGTCAAGGAACCGTCTTTAAAAACATAGTGTTGAGTGACGCCATTGACGGTGGCGTAACATTCATTTGGCCCCTGTTGCGGGTCGTCGAATAGAGTGATTTCTACGTCGCTGATGTGAATGGCAATGGTGTTCATTTTTCCGGACGTTTGGAAATTTAAATTTCCCCGTCAACTTTTGCTTTAAAATAACGGAGTGCCTGTAACATGAAGCCTGGCGGATAAAGGAGGACGAGTGGAAGCCAGAAGCCGGATGTGAAAATAATTACTAACGGAGTCACCACCGCCGTGACGGGAAATAAAAGAATGCTGATAGTTGCTCCGGGAACGCCATAGCGATCTGACCAAAAGCTGATGCTGAAGCAAGATGAGATCAGTGCGCAGATCCAAAAGATAATCGTGAAGGTGATAGTCGCTCCTTTAAGTATTTTTCTCATTGGATTCCTTTTTATGACGCTTACCAGAATGCGACTTTGTTGGCTAGTGCCATTTATCCATTTGATTTCGGCTTGGGTGTGGGTTACCGGTTTCTCACTCCAACAAGGAATTTTACCGAGGATGTGTTATGGGGAAGAAGTTGGCGGGAGAGGTCAAGGGCGTTTCTTTTGACCCGATTTTGCGGCCGGTGGCACAGGAGTTGAACGCAGCGAGGTGTCGCGCTTTGGCAAGCCTTTATAGGAGGTGGGTTCAGCAGCTCGAGGCGCAGGCGTTGTATCTGGAGCTTCATTCAGAGACGCCGCCAGCGAAGCGGGCAGTAATTTTTCCCCAATCGCCCGGACAGAATTAGGATCACTCTGATCCTGGAGAAGGATTGGGCCGCGGTGGTTGAGATCCTGCCGGGCCAGCATGGCGAGGTATTGGGAGCGATTTAAACCTAAATCCTGAGCCCTTTTATCAACTTCAGCGAGCAACGTCTCGGGTAAACTTACCGAGATAGCTGTCATGCCTTTGCTGCGTGGTTTCACCGTCATATTAATAATTATTACCAACCCGTTTCCGTGTTGTCAATATTTCATGTTGACAGAATAATATTCTATATTATTCTGTCCGTATGGATGCCGAAAAGCATAAACCTACGACGGTGCTCCTGCCTGAGGAATTAATCCCCGCGATAGATGCGCGGCTGCGGGATCTGGATATGAACCGCAGCCAATATTTTCGGGCGTTAATCCGGAAAGATTTGGCTGCGGCCGCAAAACCTGCGGATTCAAAACAACCGGCTTTGGCACTTGCAGCGGGACATGGGGAGAAAGCGGCCTGATGAACGCGGACCAACAATTTAACCGTGGCGCTGGCTTGGTGCCTCCCTCCTTGGCGTCTGAACACAGCCGGGCTGGCGTCACGGGTTCTGTAATGCGGGATAGATCAGTGGCAGATCACGAGCCTCATAAACTCGGTTGCGTCGGTTCGATTCCGGCTCCCGCTACCACTTTGCACGGGGTTAGCTTGAGCGCTTCCGGCAGTGGCCATTCCGGAAAGGAAGTTTGTGCGCCTTCCGACGGATGCTCCCGGGCGGAAGGGGGTTTTAAAACGGTGGGAGTGCTGGATGTTCTGCCGCCGGGCACGGTTTTGCCAGTTGTGCCGCCATTGACGGCGGCACATTTCCGGTCGTCGGCGATTGGCTATGCGCGCCTGGCGCGTGATCCGCTTTCTTCCTTGCGGGAAGTCAATGTGTACCGGCGCGCGGCAAAACTGATGCTGGCGCAATATCGACACATGCGGGAAAGGGGTGAAGCGTGAACGAGGGGAAAGCTATCCAGGGTTCAACGGAGCCTCGCTCTATTGCGGGAAAGGCACGCTTTTTGGTGGGGCTGCGGTTTTGTGCGTGGTGTTCGAAGTTTGGGCGGGAGGCGGCTTTTTTAGGGTGCGTTTTTTCGGAGGTGAATGCGGTGGGGGAATCGGTGGTGAGTCATGGGATGTGTCCGCAATGCCATCTCCAGGTGGCGCAGAGTAATCCGCCGGCGGAGCGGCCGGTGCTAGGCCTGCAACTTATTTCGAGGAGGGAATCGCTATGACTAGACGTGTGAAGTGGCAGATCGGTTTGTATTTCGCGGCATTTTGGGCCGGGGTGGCACTGGCGGGCTGGCAGGATAATCCGGCAATTTTGGTTTTTGTGTGCCTGGGGTTGGGTTGCTCTTTGTTTCTTCCGGTTGGGGAGCAGCAACCCGCGGTGCCGGTGGAGAATGAGGCGCGCGCTGATTTGCGATGGTTTCGGGATCATTGCACGGAGGCGGAACACGCATTGGAGCGGGTATTGGTTCCGCTGGTGTTGGATTTGGATTGAGCGATGAACCTGCCGGATCTCCAACTACGGATTGAGCGGCCGGGATTGCCAGGCGCGGTGGTGCGGAATGGTGCGGGGCGCGAAGCGGTGGTTTCAAGTTATACGATTTCCGAACTGTTTTTGAAATTTGGTGACGGGACCAGGAAGTGGGTGAGTCCAGACGGTTGGACACTGGTTCCAGAGACGCGGGAGGCGCTACCAAGACTGGCTTGTGAGCAGACACGAAAACATTAATGCCGGTGAGTTCTGGTGGAATCGTGAGCAGGAGCAAGGTGTCACGAGTGAGGCGGTGCCGGCGGCCGCGGTTCAGAGAGCGGTGACGACAGTGCCGGTAATGATCGATGCAGATGAAGAGTTGTTCGAGGAGCTGCGGCGGTTGCGTGAGCTGCGGGCCTGCGGCGAGCTGATGAGTGAGCAGTATCGCGAAGAGCATAAGCGGGCGGTGATGGAAAGCCTGACACGGATGGCGGCGAAATTTGCGGAGAAATAATTATGACCACAGAAATTAAAGATGTTGCGGAGCTGAGCTTCGGCCGGCTGCGGGAGGTGAACGTGAAACGGTGTGAAGAAGTGTTTCATCCTTTGCAGGATTGGAGTCCCACCGATTGGGCGACAGCGATGTCGGGTGAATGCGGGGAGGCTTGCAATGAGGTGAAGAAGTTGCGGCGTCTCGATGGTGCGGATCGGGTGAAGGATAGCGATTTGGAGCGCCAGCGGCTGCGAATGAAGGCGGCGAAGGAACTGGCGGACCTGGTGATTTATGCGGATCTGCTGGCGGCGCGATTGAATATCAATCTGGGTGAGGCGGTGGTGGAAAAGTTTAACCAGGTCTCAACTGAGCGCGGGAGCGCTTTTTTCTTATGAACCGCGGCGACGAGCTAATTGCGATCGAGCGAACGCGGCAGATCCGGCAGGAGGGTTATTTGCCGGCGCACGATGATGAGCATGTGAATCAGGAATTGGCGCAGGCGGCGCGGTGTTATGTGGCGGTGGCGTTAGATCCGGATTTAGTGCCGCGCATTTTTTCGCAGGAGTTGGGGATTGGCGTGTATTGGCCGTGGGAGCCGGATTGGTTCAAGCCCTCTTTGAAAGAGGAGCCGGGCGTGGTGGATCGAGTGCGGTGTCTGGTAAAGGCGGGCGCGCTTTTTTTGGCGGAGGCGGAACGCA
Organism: Verrucomicrobiota bacterium; assembly: GCA_048497895.1. Classification (GTDB taxonomy): domain Bacteria; phylum Verrucomicrobiota; class Verrucomicrobiia; order Limisphaerales; family JBEHZA01; genus JBEHZA01. Next base: position 1,408 of record JBEHZA010000131.1, on the reverse strand, counting down.
GGGAGCGGCTGGATCAGGTGGCGGGTGTGGCCTTGGCCCGCTTCGCGGCGAAGGGCTGTGGGCGGGAGATTTCCGCGCTTTTGAGAATTCGATGATTTTTTTTGGTTAAACCCCTAACAACAAACAAGCATGACAACATTGGTTTCGTTTCACGGACAGCAGGCGATTAAGGACAAGTATCTTGGCCGCGTGCGAGCGCACCAGGCCGCAGATGCGTTGGTGCAGGGCTACGGCTACTGGAAGGATGGCAAGGGTTGCACGATTCACGGAAGCAATCATGCCGCGTACGAAACCGAGCTGGGGATTCCGCGGGCGTTGGCGAAGATCGAGGATGGGTTGTTTGAGTCTTTGCCGGTGACGGAGGCGCGCGCCTGGCTGGCGCGTTTTTTGGAGGTGATCCCGGTCGGTGTGAATCTGCGGCCGGTGGTAGATCAATTCATGTTGTATCTGCTGGCGGATGAAACGGATGGGGTGATCCGTTTCGCACAACAGGAGGATACCAAGGCGGCGATCCAGACGGTGATTGATTTGTACCGGCGCAAAATTGCGGGAGAGGAGATCGGTTGGGACATTTGGGCAGACGCAGCATACGCAGCAGCACGGGTGCGGCAGTCGGAGAAGTTGCTCGCTTTGTTGGCGGCCGCGGTGTGAGCTTCGCGCCTTTTTCGTTTTCCAGACGTATGGACAAAACCTCCACAGCGCCCGTTGTGAAACAGGAGCGGGTGAAGCGTTCCCTGGAACAGCATTATAGCGTTCCGGAGGTGGCGGCGTTGTTGGGGGTGGATGAGTCCACGGTGTGGCGGCAATTAAAATTGTATCGAGAGACTGAAGGCGAACACGGCATTGGGCCTGCGTTCACTTTAGGGCATCGACTGACGCGGGTGCCGGCGAGCGGGGTGAATCGTTATCTGGAGGCTCACAAAACTTAGCGCGCTTTTTATGGCTGATTCTTTAATCCAGCGGGAGGAGCAGCAGTTGCCGCTAATTCCATCAAGCGAAATGCCCGGCGCGCTTTTTTCGCGTGATGAAGGTGGTGTGATTGGTGAATTCACGGGGGAACGGCTCTTTAAACAAGATCCAGAGAAGTATGGCAACATAGTATCGCTGCTGGCTGAAGGCGTGGGTGTGATCAAGATCGGCAAGCTGCTGAAGGTGAGTCCGAACACGGTCATGGCGGTGCGTGAACGGGAGGGAGTTCCCATAGATATAGAGAAAACAAGGCTTTCCGTATTGTGTCACAAGGGTGCGGGGCTGGCATTTGAGGCGATCATTGAAACGCTGTCTGACGATGAGAAGCGAGCGAAGGTGCCGGTGCGTGATCTGGCGATCGCGGGTGGCGTGCTCGTGGACAAGGGACAGCTTCTGGCTGGCGAAGCGACGGCGCGGCTGGATGTGACGTTGAATGCTG
>JBEHZA010000130.1:0-11156 GCA_048497895.1 Verrucomicrobiota bacterium | reverse complement strand
GTATCGATTTCACCTTTCTTGCCCATGTCCACCTGAGTGGCGGCGACGAACTGGCGCGCTTTGCGGAGAATGTTGTCGTATTTGGGATCTTTCGCCGCGAGCAGCGCCATCATGGAAATGCTGGTGTCGTAATTGGCGGTTTCGCGCTGGTAAATGCCGCCGTCGGGTTTCACGCAGGTGAGCAGGAAGGCATAACCTTTTTTGACTTCCTCAAGATTACGATAACGTCCGGTGGGTTCGCCTTGAAACGCGGTGAGGGCAAGTGCGGTGAGGGCCGGATGATCCGGAGTGGACCAGACGCCTTCAGGCTTCTGAGTTTGCTTCAGGGCATCCAGACCTTTCTCGATAGCGCGCTGCACTTCGTTGCGGAAAGAAATGTCGGTTTCCGGCAGCACGGCAGTAGTGGGCAACGGTTTCTCGGCAGCCGTGAGCAATGGACTTTGAAGGACGACGGCAGTAAAAGCCACCGCAAGTGACAATGAGCGGGTGAGTGAGTGGTTAATCATAATGAAAGGAGGTGTGAATAAATCAGGAGACAGATCGCGCAATAAGATTGGTTATCACCACGGGATTATTTTGATGGTTCCGGTTTCGTTTCCCTGTCTTTACGGAAGGGTGGCAACGTGATGACTACTTGCACCGGCGTGCCGAGAGGGGGCAAATCTTTGGCGATAATTTGCCAGTTGTCATCGTGATCATGGCCCGGCCGTGGATTGTTAATCAGGGCGTCGTAATCGGTGATGGTGGAAACGATGGAGCCTTCGCGCTGCGCGATGAAGGTTCCTTTCCAGACGCGCGAACCGTTGAAGATAAAATCACCCCGCGTCATGGGGGCTTTGGTGGAGTTGTTTAAAATGTAGTCTTCAATCGGCCCGCCCTTTTTTTGTTCTTTGAAATTCCATTGGATCGCAATGCGCACGGGATCGCCGGGCACTGGTTTAGTGCCTTCCTTCAGCAAGGCAGAGGCGCTGATGGGACCGCCAGCGGGCTCGGCAGTGAGGGGTTCAAACTTTGCGCCCTTCGCTCCGAGCAGCAGCAGGCCCAGTTGAATGTGGAACGGTTGGGTCTCGGTTTTCAGCAGGCTCTCATGCGTCTTGCCGGTGTAGGCAACGATGAGGTATTCGATCAAACCGTCGTTCATGTTCAGCACGGCGGGAAAGGTGAGCGTGCGCGCGTTTTTGTCCAGTCGCACATCGCCGATCTGATATTGCCCCGGACCAATCTCCGTGATGGGCGCGTTCGTGTTGGTCACGGGTGAAGCCGGTTTTTGAGTGGACGCTTCTTGTGCGATCAGCGGCGAGAGCGGAAGCATCAGGAGCATCACCAGCCCCGGCCACGAGTGGAAAATCTGGACTAAAGTTGAACGTAATAGCGCCACAAGAATACCCTCCAAGACTAAGCGAAGGAAACGCAACTGCCAAACGGTAAGTGAGCATTTTCAGTATAAAAATGAATCGGGATAAAATTTATCCCGATACGGCTGGCTGCGGGGTTTAAGGCATAAGCCCGGACTTGTTTGGGAGTGAGACAGAGGGTTAAGATCGCGGCATGAAATGGAAAATTTACGCTTACAAAGGTTGTGATACTTGTCGCAAAGCGCTGCGTTACTTGCAGGAGCAAAACATCGCTTACACCGAAGTGGCCATTCGCGAACAACCCCCAACGAAAACTGAACTTAAGAAAATGCTGGCGATTTATGGCGGCGATTTGCGGAAGCTGTTCAACACGTCCGGCCTGGATTACAAGGCGCTGAATATGAAAGAAAAATTGCCGAAGTTAAGCGTGGATGAAGCCATTGATCTGCTCGCGGGTAATGGCAACCTGGTGAAACGCCCGTTTGTGATTACGGAGCAGGGCGGGGTGGTTGGGTTTAAAGAGGAGGAGTGGAGGAGGTTAAAGTAATTCCAAATATTCACACATTAGAATGAACGGAATAATTCCAAAGCGTTTGCGCGGCTATCTTCGCCCTTCCCATAATTGAGTGGTTAAGATATTTCTTTTTTTATGCGCCCACAACTTTCTCTGCTCGTTGTTCTATTGAGTCTGGCCAGTGGTTCGATCTTCGCGGCGGATGCGCCTGCATCGGCATCCGCTGAGGCGAAACCTAAAGCTCCTGAAAAAGCCGCTGCCCCGCAACCGCCGCCCGGTCCGGCTCCAACCATGTCCGATGTCGCTTATGGCAAGCATCCGAAACAGGTGCTGCACTTTTGGAAAGCGGAATCGAATCAACCGACGCCGCTGTTGTTCTTTATTCACGGTGGCGGCTGGACCGGAGGTAATCGGATGAGCGGCCTCACCGGGATGTTGCCGACGATATTGAAGTCGGGCATTTCGGTGGTGTCGGTGGAGTATCGTTTCATTGCCGAAGCGCAAGCGGATCATGTAGTGCCGCCGGTGGATGCGCCTTTGCATGATGCCGCGCGGGCGTTGCAGTTCGTGCGCAGCAAAGCGAAGGAATGGAATATCGATAAGCAACGCATTGCGGCCTCGGGCGGTTCAGCGGGCGCGTGCACCAGTCTGTGGCTGGCGTTTCATCCGGACATGGCGGACCCGAAAAGCGCGGACCCGATTGCGCATGAATCCACGCGGTTGTGGTGCGCGGCGGTTTCCGCTCCGCAAACCACACTCGATCCGCAGCAGATGAAAGAGTGGACGCCGAACAGCAAATATGGCGGGCACGCGTTCGGTTTCGCTGGTGACAAGACGAAAGGGCTTTCCCAGTTTCAAGAGTTTCTCGAAAACCGTGAAAAGATTCTGCCGTGGATTGCGGAATATTCGCCTTACGCGCTCGTGACTTCGGATGATCCGCCGATTTATATGACGTTTGGCGCTCCGCCCGCGCTGGGGCAGGATCAGAAAGATCCCACGCACACGGCCAACTTCGGCGTGAAGTTGCAGGAGAGATTGCAGAGCGCGGGTGTGGAATGTGAACTCGTTTATCCCGGCGCGCCGGACGTGAAGCATCCGCAACTTCAACAATACCTGATCGAGAAGCTCAAAGCGCCCACCGCCAAATCCGCTGCGAAGTAAGCTTTACACACAACGGGGCAAGTGATCGTAGCTGGCGTTTTTATCGCGCCGGTTTCGTGGCGGGCCGAAAGAAAGTTGGGTTTTGGCAGTTGTAAATCGGCTGAAGATGGGCTAATGGTTTAATAAGTTCCACTACCTAAACCAAGCCGATCCGATGGATGACTTATTCTGCCAGGGCGAGCCAGCAGGCCGTTCACCGGAGCGCTCAAGAAAGGAGCATGATGCGATATGGAAGTATCAGGTACAATCGGAGCCGTGCTGAACGATAAAGGGGATGCCATCTGGTCCGTGACCCCGGAGTCGATGGTGTTCGATGCCATTCAACTCATGGCTGACAAAAATATTGGAGCCGTGCTGGTGATGCAGGGCCAGCGATTGGTGGGGATTATGTCGGAGCGCGATTACACCCGCAAAGTCATCCTCAAAGGCAGGTCTTCCAGGCAGACACCGGTGAAGGATATCATGACCGCCTCACTGATCACGACCACGCCGGAAAAGAGCGTGGCGGAATGTGTACGGCTGATGTCCGACAAGCGCATTCGTCATTTGCCGGTCATTGAGGACAATCAAGTCATCGGGGTTATTTCCATGGGCAATCTCGTGAAATGGATTATCGCGGCGCAAAATTCCACCATCGATCAATTGCAGAACTACATTGCGGGCGGCTATGCGGCGTGATCCTGCGCTTGATTAATTAGCTCGCCAAAGGCGGCGGACTCGCGTAACTCGAACGGGAAAACCATACTGATGCCCGGAGCGAGTCATTCTATGAGAAACCGTTGCCTGATTGTCCTGCTGTGCCTGTGCGCTGTGACCACCTTTGCGGCTGCGCCGGCGAAAAAGAAAGCCACGGCTGATCTGCCGCCTAATCCCAAAAAACTGGACCCTCCGCCAGGCATCCCTGTTCCCGACGAAGTGAAAGCCGAACTTCAGGCGGGCGCGGTCACTTTGGGCAAAGCGATTGCCACGTTACAGACTTCGCTCCAATCCCAACCTGCATTGCTGGAATTGCTGCCGGATGTGCAGATTTATCATAACGCCGTTCAATACGCTTTGGACGACGATATTTTTTACAACGTCAAACAGTTCAAAACCGCGCAGGCGCTCTTGCAGGAAGGGATGAAGCGGGCGGAACAATTAAAGCAGGGGACAGCTCCATGGAATACGGCGACCGGTTTGGTGGTGCGGGGATACGTGTCCCGGATCGATGGCTCGGTGCAACCTTATGGGCTCGTCGTGCCGCCCACGTATAAGCCCACCGGCAAACCGTATCGATTGGACTTCTGGTATCACGGACGCGGCGATACCTTGAGCGAACTCGCGTTCATCGAAGGCCGCGAACGGTCCGTGGGTGAATTTGCGCCGCCGGAGACGTTTGTGTTGCATCCGTATGGGCGGTTCATGAACTCCTTCAAGTTTGCCGGTGAGACGGATTCCTTTGAGGCATTGGCCCACGCACAGAAACATTATCCGATTGATCCGGACCGGATTTGCATTCGCGGTTTCTCCATGGGCGGCGCGGGTTCGTGGCATGTGGGAGCACATTACGCCGGGCTGTGGGCGGCGGTGAATCCCGGCGCGGGTTTCGTGGACGTAAAAAACTATCAGAAACTTGGGGATAAACTGAGCACTATTCCGTGGTATGAGCAAAAGCTCTGGCATGTTTACGACTCGCTCGATTATGTGATCAATCTCGAAAACACCACGCTGGTGGCTTACAGCGGTGAATTAGACACGCAGAAAGCCGCGGCGGATTTGATGGAAAAAGCGCTGGCTGCCGATGGTGTTAAAATGACCCATATCATTGGGCCGAACACCGAGCATAAATATGAGCCGGAAGCAAAGAAGGTGGTGGCATCACTGGTGGACGCCGCCGCGATCAAAGGCCGCAATAATGATCCGCAAAAAATTCACTTTGTCACCTACACGCTGAAGTATAACCAGATGCACTGGGTGACGGTGGATGCGCTGGCTCAACATTATGAACAGGCACGGGTGGATGCCGAAATTACCGGTGGCAAAGCGTTGAAAGTATCCACTCATAATGTTGCCGCGCTGACTTTGTCACCGGCTGAATTGAATCGTCTGGCGTCTGTCAACGTGGACGGCACGGAAATCAATGTGAAAGCAGCGGTCGCAGGCAAGATTCACCTCGAACAAACGGGCGGGAAATGGGCGGTGGCGTCAGCTACTGCTTCCACTAAATTGAGCAAACGCCACAATTTGCAGGGGCCAATTGATGATGCGTTCATGGAACCTTTCCTGATGGTTCGGCCCACCGGCAAACCGTTGAATGCAGCGGTGGGTAAATGGGTGGAGAGCGAAATGAAAGACGCGTTGTTCCAATGGCGTCGTCAATTTCGCGGCGCTGCTCAAGTCAAGGACGATGGCACCGTTACGGACGCAGACATCGCCTCGCACAATCTGATTCTCTGGGGCGATCCGAATAGCAATTCGCTGTTGGCGAAAATTGCTGATCGCTTGCCGATCCGCTGGACGGCCTCCGGGATTGTTGCTGGCGGCAAGACCTATGATGTCGCGCAGAATGCGCCCGTCTTGATTTATCCCAATCCGCTCAATCCGAATCGTTATATTGTGATCAACAGCGGCTTCACGTTTCCGCAATATGGCACGGGCAGTAATTCGCAACAAACACCCAAGCTGCCGGATTGGGCCGTCCTGGATTTAAGTGTGCCGATCGCGCAACGTCTGGAAGGCAAAGGCGTGGTCAATGCCGGATTCTTCGGTGAGCATTGGGAATGGTCCGCAGCGAAGCCGTAAGCAGCCTGGTCAAGCTTATCGTTCGCGCACCCAGAGCGGCAGATTCGCGGTCGCCGCATTGCCTTTGCTGTCGTACACATACACGAACAGCCGGTAAGGTCCGGGTTGCGCGGGCATCCGGATTTTCGCGTTCGGACCATTAACATAAGTGACGCATTCGGGGTGCGTTGGTGGCGCGGTTTCCTGATCCCCGCCGATGCGCCGGTCACGGCTTTCCGAAAGAAACTCCCACCGGTACTTTAACGCGTCGTGCTCCGGATCATCGGCGGTGACAGTTGCGATTTGCTCCTGCAAGGGGAGAAACAAGTTCGTATTGCCCATGAATTTAAGGGAACGGATTTGCGGGGCGCGATTGCCTGGCCACTGGCCGCTCCACGCGTAAGTCATGCTGTCAACGGCTCCGAGTCGTTCACCGGATTGCAGGAACATGCCGTGCCAGGTCGCAGTGGCTTCCTGTTTCCAACCCCAGCGAAAGACGTAGGAACCCAGGCACCAGTTGCGATTGGCTTCGATGCTCTTTTGATACTGGCTCAAATACTGATCCGCCTTTTGCGTGCTGCTGGGTTCGATAGGCGCATTCCAAATCGTTTTGCCCACCTCCCATTGGCCCGCCGTTCCGAACTCACACACGATGAACGGACGCCGCCAGCCTTTTTCGCGCAATCGTTTGGGCAACGTCGCCAGTCCGGAATAGGAATTAATGCCCAGCATATCAATGTCCGGACAATAACCATTCAGTTGCTCAATCTTGTTCCCGCCGATTTCCGCCACCACGGTCATCACGGGATGATTCGCGTCCAGCCGCTTGACGAGGCGGGCGGCTTCCTCGATCGGTTTCCAGATCAGCACTGGATCGGGCACGCCCGTTTCCACTTCATTGCCGATGGCCCAGGCGAGCAGGGCAGGGTGATTTTTATGTGCTTCGACAAAGAGCAACAGATTTTGCATCTGCGTCGCGACCGAACGGGGATTGAAATAATCGAATCCATGCCGGGGATGTCCCATCCAGAAACCCAACGTCACCGTTAGTCCGTTGCGTTGCGCGAAGTCCAGCGCCGCATCGGCTTCTTTCTCGCTATACGTGCGAATGGAGTTGGCGCCCGCTGCCACCAGTTCTTCAAAGTGCTCCGGCGCGCATGCGCCTTTGATAAAATAAGGGCGTCCATTGCGGCGTAACTCGTAACCATTGGGCGTGGTGACAATGGTGACGACCGAAGGCCCATTCTGTGCCCAGCCCGTGACGCAAGCCGCGCCGAGCAGACATAAAGCAACTCCAACCCACCGGTGGAAACCAAATCGCATAGTGTTCTTAAATCGTTGCATGACCGGCGAAACTTAGCCAATCCGAAACGCATTCCCTTCCTCCTAAAGACTGGTGCTTTCCGGGCCGGGTGATAAATTGGGCGCGTGTTCTCCGGCCTTGCGAAGCCTATTGATTGGATCGCTATCCAGCTTGCCCGCCCCAGTGTTCGTGTTGTGGCTCATCCTCGCGAGCTGGCTTCGAACCTTCGGCCTGTGCTCGAACACCCAGCCGGCTGGTTATCCACCGCGGTTTCAGAGCCATCGTTAAATTTTTCCACTCCAACCCACTTTCAGTTTAGTTCTCCCGTCACTTCACCCTGGCCGGAGAACAATCGGGTTTGGGGCCGGTATTATGCGGCCGGTGATCATGCACAGGAAAAGCCGACGGTGGTGTTGGTGCATGGTTGGAACAGTGAGCGGGTTTATCATTACCTGTTTCCGTGGCTGGCTGGTGAACTGAATGCGCGCGGCCTGAATGTGCTGTTCGCGTTGCTGCCTTATCACGGCGTGCGTAAACCCAAAGCGTCCGGGGCAGTGACGAACTTCATTTCCAACGATTTGACGACCATGTTGGAAGCGACGCATCAAGCCGTGGCAGAAATTCGCGCCCTTATCGCCTGGGCGCGGGCGCACGGCAGTTCACCAGTCGTGTTGTGGGGCATTTCTTTAGGTGGCTGGTTAACCGGCTTAACGGCCTGTTTGCCGGCGCCGCCCGATGCGTTGGTGCTGATGACGCCGCTCTGTAAAATGTCCCGTGCGGCGAATGAGTTGGCGTTCTGCTGGCCGCTTCAGCAGGCGCTGACGCGTCATTCACTCGCCTTGGACCGCCTGGATTTGCTCGCCTTTCAACCAACGTTGTCGCCGGAAAAAATCCTGGTGATTGAGTCCCGGCATGATTTGCTCGCGCCACCGGAGACGGTCGAAGAATTATGGCGTGCCTGGCAGCAACCTGAAATCTGGCGGCTGGCACAGGGACATATCAGCATTCTGCTTTCTCCCTCCATCATGCGGCGAACTGTGAATTGGGTAGCCGGAAAATCAGTGCGGTCCGCGATCTCGACGAGAGGCGTTTAATGCTTGCTCTCGGCCGGACCTTGACTGGCTGACGCGCGCAAATCGCCTTCCCCCAGTTTGCGCTTAAATAATTCCAGGGCGAGCCCGTACGATTTCAAGGCCAGTTCCGGATCGTAGCGATGCCCTTCATCGCGCAGGAAAGCGTGCTGGCCGTTGAATTCGTGCCAGGTGAAATGAATGCCCGCGTCGGTCATGGCGTTGTAAACCAGCGCGCGGCCTTCGCGGGGCACATGCGGGTCCTGTCGTCCCCAGATCATGAGCATCTCCCCATGGATTTCCTTCATGCGGTCGAGGGAATTATCGTTCATGCCTTTGCCCAGCCCGCGCTTGTGAATGTCCGTGGCGTAGAAGCATACGCCCGCGAGCACTTCGCTATTCATGGCCGCGCGAAATGCCAGGTGTCCGCCAATGCAGATTCCCAGCGTCCCCAGTTTCCCGGTGCAGAGTGGGTGCGCCTTTAAAAAGCCAAGAGCGGCCCGCGCATCGGAATCATAGCTTGCGAGTTCCTTGGCGATCTTATCGGCGTTGCCGCGATCGGCTCCGGCCTGATCATAAGCGAGCACGGTTCCGGCCGGTTCCAGTTCATGATAAATCTCTGGCACGGCGACGATAAAACCGTGTCCCGCCAATAACGCTGCCGTGCGGCGGATGGGGCCGGTGACTTGAAAGATTTCCGAGTAGAGCAGAATGCCCGGATATTTTCCCGGCGCTGCGGGGCGCAACACATACGTGCGCATGGGGCCGGTCGGGGTGGGGACATCCTGCCATTCGTTCTCAATGATGGTCATAGTATATGAAAATCTGGCCGTTTGAGCAGAGGCCACTCAAGCAGATATTGCCAGGGCATTTCTACGGTTTGAGGTGTGGACCGTCAATCTCTGTCCTCCTTTCCTGAGTCAAAAGGCCAATTCGGGAATGACCGGACTGAGTAGTTGGGCACGTTTGGATTGACGGGTGGCTGGTGCTGGCTGAAATCCCGCTTGGCATCACCGTGGCATTTTGCTTAGCTGTGCGCGCTTACATGAATAAAGTGTTCCAAATCTGGGTGTTCGCGGGACTTTTGCTGGGCGTTTGTCTGGCGGGTTGGGCAGCGGAAAATGACCCCACCCTTGAATTTCGTTCCCTCAACAAACAAGGGCAATGGGAATACAGTTTTGACACGGGCCTCATGTCGGCTACCAACGGGGCGGTCGTCATTTACGGTAAAACGGAGCTGACCGCCAATCACATCACTCTGGATCAAAAGACCAGTCAGGCCTCGGCGGATGGGGATGTGACTCTCGTGCGGGATGGCCAAATCTGGCAAGGCCAGCAGCTCGAATATAATTTCAAGACCGGCCAGCTTAAGACGGATGATTTTCGCACGCATCACGGGCCGTTTTTTATTGGCGGCGCGGGCATGGGCGGTGAGCGCACCAATGGTGTTTACAGCACTTATCTTTCTTTTTTAACGACCGACGATGTAGCTGACCCGGCGTACCGCATTCGGGCGCAAAGCATGGTCATCGTGCCGGGCAAGTTTATTGAAGCGCACGATGCCACGTTGATTCTCGGTAATGTGCCGGTCTTTTACTGGCCTTACATCCGGCGCAACCTTGACCGGCATCCGAATAATATTGTTCTGACGCCCGGTTACCGGAGTTTGTATGGTCCTTATTTGATGGGCTCCTATCGCTGGTACGCCAACACGAACCTGAGCGGAGCGATCAATTTGGATTACCGCCAAAAGCGGGGTGTGGGTGGCGGGCCGGATCTCAAGTATGATTTAGGCCAACTGGGTTCCGGTGAGTTCCGCTATTACGCGACGCGGGACGATATTCCCGGGACGAATACCCTGGGCCTGGCCAACGATCCTTTTCGTCAGCGCGTCAGTTTCAGTCATCAAGCCACGCTCAGAACCAATTTCACCGCACAGGTGGAAGTGAATTATCAATCGGACCCCTTTGTTTTGCGCGACTTTTTTGAACGGGAATACCGGCAGAATGTGCAACCCAGTTCCTTTCTGGAACTCAACCAGCTTTGGCCTAATTTCAGCCTCAACCTCCTCGCGCAACCCCAGGTCAATGAGTTCTACGAGACCGTCGAACGCCTGCCGGACATTCAATTGACTGGCGCGCGGCAACAACTGGGCAACACGCCGCTGTATTACGAGAGCCAAAGTTCCGTCGGCTATTTCCGCCACGAATTTGCCGATAATGTATTGCCGGCTTTTTCCGCCTGGCGGGCAGATACCTATCATCAAGTGGTGCTGCCGCAAACCTACTTTGGCTGGTTGCAATTTGAACCACGCGTGGGTGGACGCCTCACCCATTACAGCGCTGCCAATGGTCTGGGCGCCACCACGCAGGAAGAAGACCGGGCAGTCTTCAATACCGGCGCGGAAGTTTCCTTCAAGGCCTCACGGCTCTGGGCGGATACGCAAAGCAAATTCCTGGATGTGGATGGCTTGCGTCACATTATCCAGCCGTCGCTCAACTATGTCTTTGTTCCGTCCCCCAATGTGTTGCCGCCTCAATTGCCGCAGTTCGATGCTCAGCAACCCAGTTTCTATCTCGTCCCGATTGACTACCCGGACTACAACGCCATTGATTCCGTGGACAGCCAGAACGTCATTCGCTTTGGTTTGCAGAACCGCTTTCAGACCAAGCGCCACGGGCAATTGGATAACCTCTTGAATTGGCAATTGTTCATGGACTGGCGGTTGAAGCCGCGCACCGGGCAGGGGACTTTCTCGGACGTGTTTTCATCCATCGATTTCAAGCCCCGTTCCTGGATCACTTTCACCTCGGAAACCCGTTACGACGTCGGTGCCGGCCAATGGCAGGAAGCCGCCCATTATCTCACCTTGCAGCCGGAAAAATCCGATTGGAGCTGGAGCCTTGGCCACCGTTATTTGCGGTCTGACCCGACTCTTGGCGCTTCCTCGGGCAACAACTCCATTATCAGCACCTACTACTACCGGTTCAACG
>JBEHZA010000129.1:0-11168 GCA_048497895.1 Verrucomicrobiota bacterium | reverse complement strand
ATTGCAGACGCTCGCATGGCTGGCGTGGCTGAAGGATCAAAGCAAGAAGCCTAAGCCCGCGCTGGTGATCTGCCCGGCTTCCGTGCTGCACAACTGGCGGCGCGAAGCGAACCGGTTTACGCCAAACCTGAAGGTGCTCGTGCTGGAAAGCGGCGCGGCGCGGCATAATCTGCGCAAACGCATTCCGCAGCACGACATCATCATCACCAATTACGCGCTCCTGCGGCGTGATCTGGAAGCGTTGCAAAAATTTGAATTTGGCGCGCTCATTCTCGACGAAGCGCAGTTCATCAAGAATCCGGCAGCGCAAATCACGCAGTCGGTCAAACAATTGAACGCAGACCAGCGCCTCGCCTTAACCGGCACACCGCTGGAAAACCGGTTGCTCGATCTCTGGAGCATCATGGATTTCATCCAGCCGAACTACCTGGGTTCGCAATCCGATTTTACCGAGAAATACGAACCGCGCGGCGGCGAGAATATCGAATGGGCGCAGAAGACGGCGCGGCGGCGGTTGGCCGCGAAGTTGCGTCCGCTCCTGTTGCGCCGTTTGAAACGTCAGGTCGCAAAGGATTTGCCGGAACGCATCGAGGAACGCCGCGATTGCGAGTTGGGCGAACCGCAACGCAAGCTGTATCTGGCCGAATTGCGCCGCAGCCGCGAACAAGTGCTCAAGACGGTTGCCGAAAAAGGGCTGGCCAAGAGCAAGATTCACGTGCTCGCCGCCCTCACCCGCTTGCGCCAGATTTGCTGTCACCCGCGTCTGGTCGGCAACGATTCCGCATCCGGCAAGACGGATACTTTATTCGAATTGCTCGACCCATTGATTGCGGATGGCCAGAAGGTGCTCGTCTTCAGCCAATTTGTGCAGATGCTCAAATTGCTCGAAGAAGAGTGCAAATTGCGCAACATCCCGACCTTCCTGCTCACGGGCGAAACCAAGCAGCGTCAGGAAGTGGTCAACGCTTTCCAGGCGGACGAACGCGCGGGCATTTTCCTGCTCAGCTTACGCGCGGCCGGCACCGGCTTGAACCTCACCACCGCCAGCTACGTGGTGCTTTATGACCCGTGGTGGAATCCGGCTGTGGAAGCTCAGGCCATCGATCGTTCGCATCGCATTGGTCAGACGCGCAACGTGTTTGCGTATCGCTTGATTGCACCGGGAACGGTGGAAGAAAAAATTTGGGATCTGCAACAACGCAAAGCGCAAACGATCAGCGACGTGCTCGGCGAAGAAGGCTTTGCCCGCAGCCTCAATCAAACGGATCTCGAGTATTTGTTCTCGGAAGAGTGAGTGGAAAGCGAATCGTGATTTGTCTCCTGGCGGGATAAGCGTCCACGTTAGAAAGCGGTAGGGACTACCACACTCCAGGACGCTGCCGCGCAACTTCGTAACCCACAAATTTCGCGAAGCGTCATGGAGTGCGCCAGTCCTCTGGCGCTTTTGGCGGCACGCTTCCGAACTCAAGCCAGCCGCGCTTTAATCCACTCTACCACCTTGCCCACCATCACTGCCGTATATTCCCCCGAGAACACGTGGCCGGAACCGGCAATCTCCACCATCTCTTTCGGCAGGTTGGCCTTCGCAAAAATCTCGCGCGAATCCTGAATCGGCACCACGTCATCCTCTGTGCCATGCACTAAGAGCCACGGCACCTTGATCTTAGGCGCTCGGTTGACGAGGCTGTCCAATTGCGTCAGATCGTCCATGTACGCTTGCGAGAGTGGACAAGCCGGCTCGTCCCACATGCAGCCTTCGCCCGGCTTCACACTGCCGAATTCCCGCTGCGCGAACGCCTTCGTGTTCACCATGCCGGCCAGAGAAACGAGGTAATTAATTCGGGCATCTTCACTCGCGCGCACCACGCCCACCGCGCCGCCCATGCTGTGGCCCACGTAACAAATCGTCCGCCCTTTCAATACGTCCAGCACGGAACCCAAATCCGCCGCTTCCTTGCTGACATTGGAATCAACGAATCGTCCGCCGGAAGCGCCGTTGCCAGAGAACGAAATGCGCAGCGCATTGATCCCCGCTTTGGCCAACCCCTCACCGAGCGCGACCACGAAAGGCCGGTCCTTGTTCCCCGTCACGCCATGCCCGATCACGACAATGCTGGAGGAAGCCGGATTGCCTTCGTGATAGGTGTAATCGATACGCTCGCCCTGGACGTTTTTAATTTCTCCAAACATATAGCTTTAATACCGGACGGTTGTGGTCTCCGTGACACTCGAACAAGGAAATGCCAGCGCCGGAGTTCGCCGTCACTTGTAAGGGGCGGAAAATTATTCGGCAAACCTAAAATGCCGGTTTGCAACGCAACAGCAGGAGAATCAGCCAGGAAAAGAATGCGTCAAAGAAAATTGGCTGTCCGACATGGATTCGAACCATGACAAAAGCCTCCAAAGGGCCTTGTGCTACCATTACACCATCGGACAAACCGCAGTTAAATTAACCATCAACGGGACGAGTGCAAACAGATTTTTTGGGAATATCACAATTACCCGGCTTGACTCCCTCTTCCGGAATCACAACGGCACCACGGCCGTCCAGCACGTAGCGCCAAACCGGCCCTTGAATTTCTCGCACAGGCTTTCACCTGTGGACAAATCTTTGGTAATCGCAAACGTTGTGGACCCGCTGCCGGACATCAGCGCTACGTCCGCCCCGTTGGCCCGCATAAATTCCTGATACAATTTCAGCACGGGATACTTATCCAGCGCAGGCGCTTCCAGTGAATTATAGAACGATCCCCACGCCGCCGTCGTTGAACCCTGCTGCAAATGCCCAATCAACTCACGCGCCCGGCCAGC
Source organism: Verrucomicrobiota bacterium (assembly GCA_048497895.1). Lineage (GTDB taxonomy): Bacteria > Verrucomicrobiota > Verrucomicrobiia > Limisphaerales > JBEHZA01 > JBEHZA01. The sequence goes on along the minus strand of JBEHZA010000129.1, from coordinate 8,357 downwards.
CCGGCCGTGCAAAGCTTCGGGAAAACGCGCCAATTGTTGATACGCCCACGCCGTCGCAATGCCAAAGCCCGGATGAATCAGAAAAATATACCGCCCCCGCAATAGTTCGAAACGTTCCAGCGATTCAATGCGTTCACCACGTCCAATGCCCAGCGCCGGTTTCGATTGCAGGAAAAACGGAATATCCGATCCGAGCGCCGCAGCAATCTCATACAACTTCGCTTCGACCAATGGCTGCTGAAATAGCTCATTCAAACCCAGCAACGTATTCGCCGCATTGCCGCTGCCACCCCCCAGCCCTGCCGCCATGGGAATGCGTTTCTCCAGATGAATCTTCACTCCGTCCTTAATGCCCGCCGCCGCCAGAAAAGCCGCTGCGGCCCGATACACCAGGTTCGTGCCATCCACCGGCAATTGTGGATCGCTGCACGTCAACTGCAAGCCAGTCCCCGTGCGCTCGAACTTCAGATGATCGCACAGCCCCACCGGGTGCATGACCGTCTCCAACTCGTGAAAACCATCCGGACGCTTGCTCAAAATGTTGAGCAAAAAATTAACTTTGCAGGGTGAAGGCCGTTCGTGGCGCATAAATAAAAAAGCGCCAACATTCGGATGTTGGCGCCTGTTAAAAACGATTCGCTTAGTAATCGAAAATGTGGAAACGGCTGCCCGGCACGAACGGTGCAATATCACCTGCGCTAAAGCCCAACGCCGTGTCCGTGGCGAAAATGCTATCCGCCAGCACACCCGGCCGGAAGTTCGTCGGATAAACCGATCCCGCCGTCATGAAGTCGAGCGACCAGACCTGTTTCTTCTGGAGCGGGCCACCGATGTAAACATCTTCCTTGCCCGCGTTCTTGGTCAGGTAAAAAGGTTCGTAGCTCGGCGTGGGAATCGGGAAGGTAACCACTTCCGCCACCCCGAGGAATGTGCGCATAACGCTGCGGTTAAAACCTTGAATAGCGCCGGTCGCATAGGCGTGATCCGGGCTGCTCCACAGCGCGGTCTGCTCAATGGAACGCCGCATTTCCCCACCCCGGGCGAACTCGGTCATGTTATCGAGACCACGCCCCAGTTTATAGGCCGGGCCGGCACAACCAACGGCAAAAACCGACAAAGCAAATGTGCAGAAAAGTACTGAAATAGGCTTGCGCATAAGTGTCTTAATTCTTTTACAACGTTAGCTGTTGCCGCCGTTTTGTAAAGCGCTTTTCTTCCAAACTGCGCCGGACTTATCTGCCTGCGGCTGCTTCTGCTTCTTTGCGCTTCCGCTCTTTACGCTCCCAATACCAGGCGATCAACACGCTGGCCTCATACAAGATTTGCAATGGCACCGCCATCAATACCTGCGTCAGCACTTCCGGCGTGGTCAGAACCGCGCCCAACACCAGGTTAATGACGATCATGTAGGGTCGCAGTTTGACCAATGAGGAATAACTCAATACCCCCATTTTCACTAGCGTCAGAATCACCACCGGCAATTCAAACCCCAACCCCATGCCCAACATAAATTTACAAACAAAACTGATGTATTCCTCCGCCCGCCATTGCGACGCCGAAAAGCCCAGCCACTCGGAATATTTAACCGATGCGTGCAAGGCAAACGGCATCAATACGAAGTAGCAGAACAATACTCCGGTTAAAAATAAAATGGTCCCAATGGCGATGCCGCGAGTGATAAATTTGCGCTCTTTGATCTTTAAAGCGGGAAAAACAAATTGGGCGATAAAATAGAACAGGAATGGTGACGCCAGCAATATCCCGCCATAAATGGCCACCTGAAATGCCACCACGAAGCCGCCCACGGGATTCAACTGGATCAACTGCTGGTTCAACGGCATCTCATCGATCGTATTAGTACGCGGCACCGCCGTCAGAACGTAATTGGTGTCCATCAAGGTCATTTTCACTTCCAGCGTAACATACGTCGCGTTGGTGAAGGGCAGACTCTTGAGTAACTCCGGCTGCATGTGATACGGACCAAACAGATTTGTGCCAAATTGCACCGTCACCATCTGATTCGTCGTCTTTAGCCAGCGCGCCTCAATGCGTTCAGACTCCCGCAAAGGGTGCATTAAAACATCGTTGGTAATACGATTACCCACGATGAGGCAGAGCAGCATGGCAATGCCGGTCGCGGAAGCACATTTGATGAGCATCCACCGGAGATCTTCCAGATGGTCCAGAAATGACTTGATCGGCCCGCCTTCTTCCGGTTCCTCCCCGCTCGGTCCATGACCACCATCACTCCCACGACCACCACCGGAATCCATCACTACGGTCGAAGCAACATCATAGACTCCTTCTTCGTGATAGCCATGATGCGGTTGATACTCCTCGTGATGATGGTAGGGATCTTCTCCGTGCGAAGATGAATCCCCTTGCCATTCTTCGTGCCCATGAGTATCCGGCGCATCGTGAATCGTGCTGCCCGAAATTCCCGGCTCCGCTTCCGGAGCACTGGAAACGGCGGGATGTGTAGTGTCAGCGGTAGTGGGATCAACTGCCGACGTTGCCTCGTGGCTACGCGCTACCACGCCTTCCGCAGGCTTGATCACCGGGATAATGCTGGGGGTGGGCGAAGCGTCACTGGCCGAAGCGATTTCTGCTTTCGCAGGCTCGTTCAAACCAAACGGTTCCGTTGAGGGACTGGAACCAGCTTGGGGAGACGAACCTCCTGTTGCCCCTTTTTCTTCTAGGGGAGCAGAGTCCGTACGCTTGATGGGTGGCGCCTCATCGGGGTTATTTGCCATGGCTGAAACCCGCTGAGGTAATAATCAAGCTTTTGTTTCCGTGGTCGGTTGGGAAGCCGTCTTCGCCGGTTCGACTGCCGGAGCAGCCGGGCGTTGCGGAGCAGCGACCGAACGTTGCGGAGGCGGAGCATTGTGATGATCCTCCTCCATGGAGCGGTTCAATTCATCGGTCACTTCACGCGAAGCCTTTTTAAATTCTTTGATGCCAGTGCCCAGCCCTTTGGCCAATTCCGGCAGCTTCTTGGCGCCGAACAAAATCAGCACCACCGCTAAAATCAACACCAGTTCCCACCCGCCTATCATTCCAGCCAGCATCGTGTTCATAAACTTATTTTGGTAATTCGTTCGTGTCGTCGCGGGAAGCTTTCTTAAATTCTTTGATGCCTTGCCCCAGCCCTTTGGCCAATTCCGGCAACTTCTTGGCGCCAAACATAATGACCACCACTGCCAGGATCAAAACCATCTCCCAGCCACCAAGCATTCCCGCAAGCATTGTGTTCATAAAATCTCGTGTTTATCCAAGCTAATCCACACCCTACTAATAGTAAAGGGGCAAAAGATGCCCCTTTACTAACAGACGTTCAACCGTTTGCCGTGGTTACTGCTTCGGCCGCAGCACCACAAACTCACCGCGACGGTTCTTGGACCACGCGGCATCGGTGTGACCTTCCACCGCCGGCTTGTCCTCGCCGTAGCTGATCGTAAAGACGCGTTCTGCACTGACGCCCAGATTCACCAAATATTCACGGATAGCTAAAGCACGGCGTTCACCGAGCGCCCGGTTATACTCTTCCGTGCCCCGTTCATCGCAGTGACCTTCCACCAAAAGGGAGATGTTGGCCTGCCCTTTCAGGTAAGTCGCCACTTCTTCCACCTTCACGCGTTCGCTGGCTTTGACTTCCGCCCGGTCGAAGTCGAAATAGACGGTGTCCGTGCTCAGAACACCACGGTCTTGATTAAATTGATCCAAAGGAGGACGGACGCCCGTCGGAATACCATTTCCAGTGTCTTTGAGCGGCCCCACTTCGTTAGCCGGAATCTTATCAGCATTAGGCACGCGAGTGCCGTCATCCAATTTAAATGTCGGTTCCGTCGGAGGAGGAGTTTTGATCCCTGTTCCCCCCGCTTTGGCCAGACCCGGAATCGGCGTCGGTGATTTAGTGCCTTTTTTGCACCCAGTCGCTCCCATCACCAGAACCAGACCGAGAGCCATTAAAAAATTTAATTTTGCCAGTTTCATTTTTCTTTCTTATTCGGGTTAATTGTTATTTCGCCCAATCGGGTTGGGAACAACTCCCCGAAACCTGTTGAATATCTTTTACTCGTTTGGTTGGCACGTCAAGCAAAGACAAGACGCGTTTGCCTTGTACCCGGTGGGCAAAGATTACTGTGCGCGAATTCGGCGCCCAAGAGGGGTCTTCCCCGCTCGTAATCGGCGTCGCTTCTCCCCCACCCGCTGGCACTGTGCAAATGTTAAAGCCACCTCCTTGTGAGGTGAAAACGATGGTCTTGCCGTCTGGCGACCAATCCGGTTCCGTCACATTACTTACACCGGACGTGCGAAGCCGGCTCGGTGCTCCGCCGGAGGCGGAAACCGTATATAACGCCGGCCGCCCACTCATGCGCGAAACAAAGCAGATCGTCGAACTGTCCGGCGACCAGCAGGGTGAAGACTCATCCTCCCGCGTCGCCGTCAATTGCTTCAAATTCTTTCCATCCACATCCGACACCCATAAATCCGGACTGCCGCTCTTGCTCAAAATCATCGCCATCCGCCGGCCATCCGGAGAAATCGCCGCGCTCGTGTTCAAGCCGGAATAACCCGCCACCACCCGTCGCGACCCCGTCGAAAGCTCATGCGCATAAATGTCCGGATTCCCCAATTTATAGGACGTATAGAAAACCGTCCGGTGTCCCGGTGCCCACGTCGGCGCGGCCACAATCGTATTATCATGCGTCACCTGGATGGGATTATGCCCATCGTAATCTGCGATATAAATTTCACTGTTCGGGCCGGTATCGACCTTGAACACGATGCGCGTCTGCGCAATGCCTTTCACTTGCGTTGCCGCCAGGACCACTTCATCCGCCAGCGCATGCGCAAGACGGCGCAGGTTGTCACCGGTAAAAGCTTTGCCGACAATTTGCTGTTTTGAAGCGCGGACGATCAAACGCCCTTCCACTCGTCCATTATTGCTCCCGCTCAACAAAAATGCGGCCTTGTCCTCACTCACTAGATCGAAACCGGCAATCGCAAGGTCAAATCGCAAGGTCGAATCCACTTCTCCCGAAAAACCGCTGATGTAGAGTGGGATTGAACCGTTCGCATATTTTTGAATTAGGATTATCGGATCGGCGGCGCGCAATGGATTTGCACACGCCAGCAATAAACCAACTGTCAGTTGAGCCAACCAGCCCGTTAAAGTATTCGATTTCATCCGATTTGCCGTTTGATTTTAACATTAAACTCAATTGTGAAAGTCCGTTGTGATTCTTTGACTCCTTCTGGAAACGGAGCGATGAACTTGACGTCTTTCAGGACCCGTTCCACGGAACGATCCACTCGGGAATTTCCCGAAGCATCAATCACCCGCGCAGTAATTACCGACCCGTTACTGGCAATCGTCACGGTCGCTCTGACAGATGGAGCATCGGATGAAACATCCGTCGGCACCAGCCAGGCGCTCTCATACATGCTCATGACCACTTGTCCGTAACTCGCAAAGGCAGCGCCCGCTGCCCCGCTTGGCATCTCAATATTCAATCCACTGGACAAACCATTGCCTAGTGAACGCATCGCGCCATCCAACTGATGATTGCGTTGTGCCAGATATTTTTGATACTGGCGCGCCTGCTCCTGTTGCGCCCGTTGAGCCGCGATCTGCTCACGCCGTTGTTTTTCTTTGGCATCGTCCGTTTTACGCACCACCTCTTTCAAATTCACTTCGATCTCCGGCTTTTTGGACTTCGTCTTGCTGGTCGTGGGTTTAGGGGTATCGTCCACGTCGTCCACCGGCTTGACGGGTTTCTTGGCCGCTTTCTTTTTGTCCTGCGGAATCAATGCCTTCGGATTAATCTTCTCCTCTTTCGGCACCGGCGGCGGCTCCACTTCCACCCGCTTCGGTGGCGTCGGAGGAGGCACATCCACGGGCTTAATTTCCGGCGGCGCTGGCGGCGGCGGAACTGCTTCTTTGACCGGCGGCGGTGCTGGAGCAGGTGCCGGTTCGACAGTCGGATTGCCACCCCCGCTGCCAATGGCATCCATCACAATGTTCTCAGGAATAAAATTCAGCAACGGCGGCGCTGGCGTATCCTTTGGCTTTGAATGGAAGAACCCCGGTCCCACGATCAAAATGATCAACAGCAGCAGGTGAGCGCCCACTGCGGCCAGAAAGCATTTTGTTTGCAGCCGGTTCATTTATTTTTACGAGTCTTGGGATCGGTGCGCAGCGAAATCCGCGTAATGCCGCGTTGTTCACAACGCCCTAAAATATCGGCCACCAGTTTATACGGGCCGTCTTCATCCGCGCGAATATAAACCACCATATTCGGATTCGTCTTAAAAGTTTGCGTCAACACCTTGTCAATATCGTCCAACCGCATCAAACGGCCATCCAGCATGTAGCGGCCCTGGGGACTGACTTCCACCGTCTTGATGTCGCTTTTTTCCAGCGGCTTGTCCGTCACCCCACCCGCCGGCAATTGCACATTGATCCCCTGCTCCAGCAACGGCGTCGTAATCACGAAGATGATCAGCAACACGAACGCCAAATCCAGCAACGGCGTGATGTTGATGTCATTCAACGTCACCAGCGAATTGCGTTGGGAGAAGCGGCGCATGGTTCTGATTAACGATCCAATTCTTGGACGGAGTAGTCCGGCGTTTACTCCGATTTATCTTCCTCAAAATATTCCGTCTCCATCCGGGAGATCAATTCCTGGGCAAAATTGTCCAGTTCCACCGTAAAAACCCGTAAATTATGCACCAGCCAGTTGTAGCCGAACATCGAGGGAATCGCCACCAGCAGGCCCGCTACCGTCGTCATCAACGCCGCTGCCACACCCGGCGCCATGGTCGCCAGATCCGCGCGACCCGCCATCGCCACGTAACTGAACGCACTCATTACCCCCCAGACGGTGCCCAGCAAACCCAGGAATGGCGCTCCGCTCACCGCAATCGCCAGCAAAATCAGCCCCGATTCCAGTTTCAATGATTCCCGCGCCACCGTGGATTCCAAGGCACGCTTCACATACTCCATCGATTTCAGTGAAATGTGTTTGCGACGCGCCGAGCCATCCCCTGTTTTCAACCGCACCTCCAATTCCAAACACCCACTGTGATACACCGCAAACAAAGGACAGCCGTCCACTTGAATGCGCCGGTCAAAAATTCCCATCACCGATGTCTGCGAACGGAATTCCGCATCGAAATACTCATTCAGTTTCTTCGCCCGCCGCATCTGCAACGCCTTGGATGCCATCACCGACCACGCAAAAATCGAAAAAATGGCCAACACGATGATGATGCCCTTCGCTTCCGGCGTCGCCTTGGCCCACAGAAACGAGAGTTCACCTGCCCCCGCCGGATTCGTTGCGCCGGGAGCTGCTGCTGCCAGTAAATATGCTACCGCATTCATCATGAAAACGAGGATTTGCTCCCCGCACTATTCCAACCTCTCCACACCCTTACAGTGCCAACCTTTCAGCCCTGTCCGTCCAGTGGTAACTGCTTCTTAATCAATGTGCCTTGACCTAAATGCTCCTCAATCCCACGGGCGATCAAACGCTCGGCCGCCTCAGCCGGATTCTTCCCAAACAGGCCCGTTTCAACCAGCCCTTCCAAATAGGCAAAGATCGGCGGTGTGGTGGACACCGTGATCGTTATAGTTTTAACCGTATTTGGAGTTCTCGGCATTTAAATGGCATAACTATGCCATTAGTATCTCAATGATCAAGACTAATTCTAACTCCACTTATTCACAATTTATTCACCTGCTCATCGGTTTCGATGAAATAATTTAAGTTTCTCTGCTTATCCCACAACCTCAACCACGTGGATGAAGGAAACTAACAATCCCGCCACCCATCACCCGGTAAAGCGAAGAAAAGTAATGCACAAGCCGGAGCAACCGCCCTGGACCCAGCCGAAGCGAATCGCCCTAGCTCTAACTAAACTGACCCCGCCCGTCTCTGGGATATTCACCCCAGAACGCATTTCAACCTGCCCATTCGGGATTATTTCCCCAGAAAAGCCCCTTTAAAATGTCAAAGAACCAGTTGTTCTGACTGCAACCCACCCAATTCCGCACTCCAAAATCCGCCCTCCGCATTTAAATTATCCCTGAATAAGCCTGAAAAGCCCTGACACTAACCCGAAACGCGCCCCTGTGTGCTAACCGCGTGCTCATCCGGTTCCCCTCTAGGGAGGGGTTAGAGGTAGGTTCCCATCCGTGTAAATCAGTGTTTACCCGTGGTTTAATTTTCCTTCCTTTCGCGTATTCCGCGTATTTCGCGGTTAACTTCCCAATTCCGCACTCCGAAATCCGCCTTCCGCACTTAATTATCCCGGAATAGCCCGGAATAAGCCTGAATACCCCTGACAAC
>JBEHZA010000128.1:0-11249 GCA_048497895.1 Verrucomicrobiota bacterium | reverse complement strand
ATTGGAGAAGGAAGTCAGCAAAGGGAGACACGAGTTTTTATTCAACCAGATGGGGTTGTTCTACAGTGGGATGATCATTTATGTGGTGGCGTTGCTCCTGGGTTGTTGTTACTGGCTGAATTTGTCGGAGAATTTGCGTGTCGCCGCGTTTCGTTTGTTGAGCCTCGCGTTCCTGGTGCATACGACGGGCTTGATTTATCGCATGGCGCTGGAAGGGCGTCCGCCGGTGACGAACCTGTATTCCTCAGCGATTTTTGTAGGTTGGGGTGCCGCACTGCTCTGCATCATTCTGGAACGGATTTACAAAGATGGCATTGGAACTGTAGCAGCAGGAGCAATTGGTTTTTCGACCTTAATCATTGCTCACCATTTGTCCCTGAGCGGTGACACCATGGAGATGTTGCGGGCGGTTTTGGATACGAATTTCTGGCTGGCGACCCATGTGGTGGCGGTGACCACAGGCTATGCTTCGACGTTTGTCGCCGGGTTTCTGGCGATCATTTATGTTTTCCGGGGGGTGTTTACCCGCACGTTAAGTGAGCAAACGGGCAAATCTCTTAGCCGCATGGTCTATGGGATCGTCTGTTTCGCTACACTGTTCAGTTTTGTGGGCACCATTCTGGGTGGTATTTGGGCGGATCAATCCTGGGGCCGTTTCTGGGGCTGGGATCCGAAGGAAAATGGGGCTTTGCTCATTGTTTTGTGGAATGCGATCATTCTGCATGCGCGTTGGGGGGGATTTATCCGTGATCGCGGGTTGATGGTTCTGGCAGTTTTCGGCAACGTGGTCACCAGTCTTTCCTGGTTCGGCGTCAATATGCTGGGGGTGGGATTGCATTCCTACGGCTTTATGGACAAAGCTTTTCCATGGTTGATGGGCTTTATTGTCAGCCAGTTAGCGATTATCGGGTTGGCTTTGATGCCGTTAGAGAAATGGGCCAGTTTTCGTCAGCCGGGTGGCCGTCCGCCCCAGGCCAAACCGGATCAGAATGGTCCGGTTAAGGGCAAGCTGGCGACAACCTGAAACGTGTAGTAGTAATAGAGGAGATGCTGGGCAATCTACCGGAGTTTTTGCGTTTAAATCCTTTGACGCCTCGGCGGTGTTCCCTTAGCGTTCTGAACTCGGTTTTCCGAGCAAAATCATGATCGGGTATATTTTAAAGAAAATCATCGGTTCCAAGAACGAGCGGGAACTGAAAAAAATGCGGCCCATTGTCGCGCGCATCAACGAGATCGAAGTTTCACTACAGAAACTGACGGACGATGAGTTGCGCCAAAAGACCGCGGCCTGGAAGCAACGCTTTGGCGCGATCAAGGACGACAAGGAACTGGCCGACGGCCTGACGGAAATTCTCCCCGAAGCTTTCGCCGTGGTGAAAAACGCCTGCCGCCGTTTGTGCGGTCAGGACGTGATCGTGCGCGGGCATCCGATCCGGTGGGAAATGGTTCCGTTCGATGTGCAGTTGATCGGCGGCATGGCGCTGCACCTGGGCAAGATTTCGGAAATGGCGACGGGCGAAGGCAAAACGCTCGTGGCTACGCTGCCGACTTATTTGAATGCGCTTACCTGCCGGGGGGTGCATGTGGTTACGGTGAACGATTACCTCGCCGCGCGTGACGGTGAATGGATGGGCGCGGTTTATCGTTTTCTCGGTTTGACCGTTGGTTGCATTCTACACGATCAACCGCCGAGCGTCCGGCGGGAGCAATACAATTGCGACATTACCTACGGCACCAATGCGGAATTTGGTTTCGATTATTTGCGGGATAACGGCATGGCCAGCCGGGCAGAGGAACAGGTGCAACGCGGCCATTACTTCGCCATCGTGGACGAAGTAGATTCCATTTTAATTGATGAAGCGCGCGTGCCGCTGATCATCAGTGGTCCAGCGGTGGTCAGTCTGGAAAATAAGAACTACGAGAAGTTCAAGCCGGCCATCGAGTCCCTGGTACGCGCTCAGCAGAAGCTGTGTGATCGTCTGGCCGATGACGTGGATAAATTAGTTGCCAAACTGCGTCCGAAAGATGGTTCCAATCCGCAAAATCCCACTGCGATCGAGCAGGAGATTGGCTTGTTGCTGTACCGGATTAAGACGGGGCATCCGAAATCCACCGAGCTAATGCGGTTGCTGGAAGATCCGGCGAATTTGCAGTTGATGAACCGGGCGGAATTGGATTTGCACGCCGATCAAAGCAAGAAAGACCTTTACGCGCAGAAGGAACAATTGTTCTTTGCGATTGAAGAGAAGAGCCACGAATCCGATTTGACCGAGAAGGGTCGTGAATTCCTGAGTCCGAGTGATCCGGATGCGTTCATGTTGCCGGACATCACGACGGCGTTTCATGAGATCGATACCGGCGCCGAACAGGACGCCCGCAAACGGGCCGAGGCGAAGACCAAAGTGCAGGCGGAATTTGAGGCCAAGGCCGACCAGATTCACGTTATTTCGCAATTGCTCAAAGCGTATTGCCTCTACGAAAAAGATGTTCAGTACGTCGTGGAAGACAACAAAGTCATTATCGTCGATGAAAACACCGGTCGTAAGATGACGGGCCGCCGATGGAGTGATGGCTTGCATCAAGCGGTGGAAGCCAAGGAAAGCGTGGCGGTGGAAGAAGAGACGCAGACGTATGCCACCATCACGATTCAGAATTATTTCCGTCTTTATAAAAAGCTCGGCGGCATGACCGGCACGGCAGAAACGGAAGCGCAGGAGTTTTACGATATTTATAAACTGGGTGTAATGGTGATTCCCACCAACCGGCCAGTAGGACGCAAAGATTCGCACGACACGGTTTACAAAACCAAGCGGGAGAAGTTTAACGCGGTCGTGAAAGAGATTGAGACGATCCATAAGCAGGGACGCCCCATCCTGGTCGGCACAATTTCCGTGGAAGTGAGCGAGTACCTTTCCCGTTTGCTGAAAAAGGCCGGGATTATTCACTCGGTATTGAACGCGAAGTATCACGAACAGGAAGCAGACATCGTGGCGCGTGCGGGGCAACGGGGCGCAGTGACGATTGCGACCAACATGGCGGGTCGTGGCACGGATATTAAACTGGGGCCGGGCGTGTCCGAAGTCGGCGGCCTGCACGTGATCGGCACGGAGCGGCATGAGTCCCGCCGCATTGACCGGCAGTTGCGCGGTCGTTGCGCGCGTCAGGGCGATCCGGGTTCGTCCCATTTCTTTATCTCACTCGAAGACGATTTGATGCGATTGTTCGGTTCGGATCGCATTGCGAAGGTGATGGAGCGGGTTGGTCTGGAAGAAGGCCAGGAACTGGAACATCCGTTGCTTAACCGGTCGATTGAAACGGCGCAGAAGCGGGTGGAAGGTCACAATTTCCAAATCCGCAAACGCACGCTCGAATATGACGACGTGATGAATAAGCAGCGCGAAGTCATTTATGGCTTCCGCAATGAAATCATCCGTGCTGAAGATGTTCAGGACCGTTTGATGGACATCATGGAGGAAGTCGTCATCTCCAAGGTGGAGGAATTTACCACGAACGAAGGAGTGGAGACCTGGAACATGGTGGGGCTGGATGATTGGGTTAATCTCAATTTCCCGCTCGGCATGCCGGAAGAGGAAATCATCAAGGCCGCCAATTCCGGTCACGATGAACCGGTGCGTGGTTCCGTATTTGATGGCCTGACGCCCGCACAGTTCGCGGTCTGCAATTTCATTTCAAAGGCCATTCGTGAGGCCTACAAGCTCAAGGTGAGTTTTGAAAGCGCGGATGCGCTCAAGGCGATTGAACGTCACATTATTCTCAGCGCGATTGACAAGCTGTGGCAGGAACATCTCTACGGCATGGACAGCTTGCGCACGAGCATCGGTTTGCGGGCTTACGGCCAGCGCGACCCGTTGATCGAGTACAAGGCGGAAGCGTTCAAGGTGTTTGAAGAATTGATGGTCAACATCAAGACCGAGATTTGCCATAATATCTTCCGCAGCGCGTCGAGCTTGAATGCGTTCCAGGAGTTTTTGCGGAATCTGCCACAACGTACGACACATCAGGAAACGAGTGCGTTTAAGGAAGAAGCTCCGCCAGTCAAAGGACAAAGCGACGTCGTCAGCGAAGCGACGGAAGAATTGGCCAAGCCGAAACCGATCCGGACCGGGCCGAAGGTCGGACGGAATGATCCTTGTCCTTGCGGCAGTGGCAAGAAATACAAGCAGTGCTGCGGTCGTAACGATTGATTCGAGCCGGAGTTCGTCCGGGCAGAATCCATTGACCGTGGTCACGGCTTAAAAATAGTGCCTGAGCATTAACCTTTGTGGCTGGTGAACCGTCTGGTTACACAACGACTATTATGAAAACTGCCTCGAAATCCGCTTTGCTGCTGGCGTGCGCTCTCCTTCTGTCGGGTTCGTTTGCCTTGCGGGCAGACGATAAACCGGCCAAGAAAGACGCGAAGTTAATCCCTTACCCCCTAAAGACTTGCGCGGTCACCGGTGAAGCGCTGGACGACAAGCCGTATGTGTTTTCCTATAAGGGTCGCGAGATCAAACTCTGCTGCGACAGTTGCAAAGAGGACTTTGAAAAGAACCCGTCCAAATTCGTGAAACGGCTCGAAGAAGCGGAAAAGAAACCGGCGAAATAACGGCCTTTGGGCGGATGGTTTTTGCAAATAAACCTTGTTTAATTTAACAGGTTTGGTTGATTGCCCTTACTTGCACCCCAAGCGTAATACGTCATTCCTGACTTTCGACGTCAAATCGGTCCTGTCCGGTTTGATTGCGCTGCTGCTCTTGTTCTCCAGTTTGCTGGCAGTAAGTTCCGCTCATCAATGTTCGCATCGGGAGGATGCTTCCACCAGTTCTCACTCCTGTGCGCTGTGCTTGTTAGCGCATGGGCAATTGGACGTGGCGGATACCACTCCAGTATTAGCGTTTTACGTCAGCCTGGTGGCGCCAGTCGCGCTGATTCCCGAACTGACTTTAGTTTCCGCTCCTGATTATCAATTACTCCCCGAGCGCGGTCCTCCTGTTTGCTCCAGTTCCTTCGTTAGCTAGTCCGGCCGTCGTCTGACGGTTTGGTTTAAGTCCCTGTTAACTTTGGTAACGCGCCTTCACCTGGTGAAGGACGCAAGTTCTGGAGCAGAAAATGAAACTTAATAGAATTGTCGGGTTGACCTCAGTCCTATGCTTGAGCGTGTCGCCGCTCAGCGCGCAAGAAGTGAATCAAGTAGAGCAGTTGAAGAAGCAGTTGCAACTGATGCAGGAGAATTTCGAGAAGCAGCAACAATTGCAGCGCCAGCAGATTGAAGCGCTCAAACAGCAGGTGGAGTTGTTGCAGCAAAAGCAGATTGCAGATCAACAGAAGCTCAAGCAGGAGGTGGATACGAAACTGGACGGATTGCCCAAAGCATCCACGGCCGAAGCATCGCCTGCTGCCACTGGAGGATTGGTGCCGCCCGGCTGGACTCCTTCGCAACCGATCACGATTGCTCACGCGGGCAGCGCGTACATGAATGCCAGCTTTGGCACGATGATGGATATCGGCTGGTCGTCGGTGCCGGACCCGACGCGGCAATTGAATCTCGGTGATCACGATCCGAACCAGCGCGGCTTTTCCTTGCGCAACGCGGAAATGGCCTTTGACGGGGCGGTCGATCCGTATTTAAAGGGCTTCGCGAATATCGTGCTGAAGCTCGATAATCAAAACGAGACTACGATTGAATTGGAAGAGGCTTATTTGCAGACTACCTCGTTGCCGGGAAACTTCCAAATCAAGGCCGGTCAGTTTTTCGCCAACTTCGGCCGCCAGAATTCTCAGCATCCCCACCAATGGGCCTTCGTGGATGATCCGGTGATTCTGACGCGGGCGTTTGGTCCCGATGGCTTGCGCAATATCGGAGCACAACTTTCCTGGCTGACGCCGCTGCCGTTTTATACGGAGGCTTTCCTGGGCGTGTTTGACGGGCAGGGCGGAACCGCTTCGAGCTTTCAAAATCCGGGTGATCCGGATGCGGTGGGGACTTTGCGTGTGCATGGGCGCGCGACGACCAGCCGCGGCTTGAATGGTCCCGGCAATTTACTGCTGACGCCACGCATTGCTTCGTCGTTTGATCTGACGGATACCCAGACACTGGTGGCCGGGCTTTCGGGCGCGTTTGGTCCGAACGATACTGGTCCGAACAGCCGCACGGAGATTTATGGCGCCGACATTTATTGGAAGTGGAAATCGGCGAATGCCTCGGAAGGTTTTCCCTTCGTATCTTTTCAGACGGAGGGGCTCTATAGCCGGTTCGGCGCGGGACAGGATGTGGCGGCGGGCTTGCCATCGGAAAATCTGCGGGACTGGGGTTTTTATTCGCAAGTGTTGTGGGGTTTTCGCCCGCATTGGGTAGCCGGTCTGCGGGGCGAGTATGCCAACGGTAATCAAGGCGCCTTCGACGCGCTCGACGTTTATCGCGGTGAACGCACGCGTGTCTCACCCAATCTGACGTGGTATCCGAGTGAGTTCTCAAAAGTTCGCCTGCAATACAACTACGATCGGGGAGATAATTTCAGAGACGCACATGCCATTTGGATGCAGCTCGAATTCCTCCTCGGCGCTCATGCTGCTCATAAATTCTAGTCCGGAAAAATTATCCTGAAAAACGATTCTATTTTTTGAAACTATGAAAAAAATCTACCTGTTACTGACCCTGTGTGTGCTCGGCGCATTGGCGCCATCTGCGCACGCCAAGTTAAATGTCATCGCTACTACCCCGGACTTTGGCGCGATCGCGCAAGAGGTCGGGGGTAACCAAATCACCCTCACGACGCTGGCGAAGCCGACCGAAGACCCGCATTTCGTTGATGCGAAACCGAGCTTCATCCTCAAGCTCAACCGCGCCGATGTGCTGATTGAAGGCGGGGCGGAATTGGAAGTGGGCTGGCTGCCGCCGTTAGTGGAAGGTTCGCGCAATCCGAAGATTGCCGCGGGTGCGCCCGGGCATGTTTCCTGCGCGCAAGGCGTCTCGATGCTGGAAGTTCCCGCCACGCTGGATCGTTCCAAGGGAGATATTCACGCGGCGGGAAATCCGCACTACATGACCGACCCCGTGAATGCCCGGTTGGCGGCGCAACGGATTGGCGACGCGTTTTGCCAACTGGACCCGAAATCGGCGGAGACATATCGCGCGAATCTTGCGAAGTTCACCCAGACGTTGGATGCCAAATTGGCGGAATGGCAAAAGCGTCTCGCTCCATTCAAAGGCAAGGAGATCGTCGCGTATCACAATATGTGGCCTTATTTTTCGCAGCGTTTCGGCGTGAAGATCGAGTTGTTCCTCGAGCCGAAGCCGGGTATTCCGCCCACGCCATCACATTTGGCCGAGGTGATTACCAAGATGAAAGCGGATAACATTCGTGTGATCATCGTAGAACCGTTCCAAAGCCGGCGGACGGCGGAATCGGTCGCTGGCAGCACCAATGCGAAGGTGGTGGATATTTCGCAATTTCCCGGCGGGGTGAAAGGCACGGAAGGAAATTATATCGCGCTCATGGATTACGTCGTGAATGCGATTGCCAAAGCGCTGGAAGAAACCAAGTAAACGAGGGGGATTACACATGGACATTGCACTGGAAATAATGAAGTGGCCGATGATCGCCTGCCTCCTGTTACCCGGGATGCTGGTGTATCTCGGCCTGCACATCGTGCGGCGGGAAATCATTTTTGTGGACCTGGCACTGGCTCAAGTCGCAGCTCTGGGCACCAGCGTTTGCCTGGTGATGGGGCATGATGTTCACGATATTCATACCTATTTCTGGTCGGTGGGCTTTACGTTGATTGGCGCGGCTATTTTTGCGCTCACACGCAACAGCCATCATCATCGCGTGCCGCAAGAAGCTCTGATTGGCATTGTGTATGTGGTGGCCGCGGCGGCGGGCTTGCTGTTGTTGAGCCGGACGACGGAGGGCAACGAGGAACTGAAGCGAACTCTCATTGGCGATGTGCTGGTGGTGAAAGGGGAACAGGTGCTCAAGACATTTGCGCTCTTTGCGGCTGTGGGAGTGGTGCATTTCATCTTCCGCAAACGGTTCCTCGCGCTTTCCTTTGAACCGGAGCGGGCGGAAACGGAAGGTTGGTCGCTCAAATGGTGGGATTTTCTGTTTTACGCGTTGTTCGGTCTGGTGGTTACGAGCTTCGTGCAGATTGGCGGCGTGCTGCTCGTGTTCTCCTACCTGATTGTGCCGGCGGCTTGCGCCAATTTCGTTGCGCGCAAGATCACGTCTTTGTTGATCATCGGTTGGATGATTGCCACGCTTTCCAGCATGGTGGCGCTGTACGCGTCGTTCAAATTTGATTTCCCGACCGGGGCGGCCATTGTGTGTGCGTTGGGAGTGGCGTTGATTATCACCGCGATTGTCGCGAAGGTGCGCGGGATTTCGCAATGCGGTTAAGTTGAACGGAAACGCTCCCACGGCTGGCGTACGGCCAACCATAGGAGCGCGGCGTTTACGCCGCTTCATCATTCAAATGTTTATGGCGCGTTCGTTCATCGCCAGCCGGTTGGGCATTGAAGCGGCATAAATGCCGCGCTCCGATGACTGCTTACTTCTCGAAAGTGTGAATGAAGGCTTGGGCAGCAGCGGAGCGGGGGTGACGGCGGCGGGTAATCCAGCCTAGTTTACGTTCTACCTTGGGCTCACGAATTTGCAGCACCGCAAAGGCGGGTGAGGCCACCTGCGTAGCCAGACGCGGCAATACCGCGACTCCCAATCCGGCAGTGACAAGCGCACGGATGGTTTCCAGTTCGCCACTCTCACACGCAACTCGCGGTTCAAACCCACTGGCCTGACAGGCTTCGAGAGCGACATCTCGCGCTTTGCCTTTGTACAGGACAAAGGATTCATGGCTAAGCTGTGAAAGCTTGATGGCCTTTTTACCAGCTAGCGCGTGATGAGCGGGAACCAGCACCACAAACGGTTCCCGGATAAGTTCGTGAACTTCAAACAGATCGCGTTGGGTGGGTAATTGCAGAAAGCCAATTTCGACCGCGCCTTGCTCCACTAAATCGGCCACTCGCTCAGAGCTTTCTTCACTTAAGACCAATTCGATGAACGGGTGCGCCTGGCGAAAACGCTTCACCACTTCAGGCAGCCAGCAGCCGCTGATGGAGGGAATGGTGGCCACGGTCAAACGTCCCCGGCGCAAATGGGCGACATCGGCCACGGTTTGTTTGGCGGCCTCGGCCATGGCGAGCAATCCTTGCGCTTTCGGCAGAAAGGCTTCGCCTGCCGCAGTGAGCAGTGTTTGGCGGCGGCCGCGAACGAACAGTGGCGCGCCCAATTCCTCCTCCAGTTTGTGCATCTGCTGGCTGAGTGCGGGTTGAGCGAGGTTCAACCGGGCTGCGGCTCGCGTGAAATTGCCCTGCCGCGCAAGTTCAATGAAGTAGGCGAGTTGGTATAGCTCCATAAGTTTAGGCTATCGTATGAATAGGAAAATAATCATTTTCCTATCGTAAGGCGAGCGATAATCTCGGCCTCCAATGAATCCGGTGGCTCTCATTACAGGCGCTTCGCGCGGGATCGGGCGGGGTATCTCACTTGAACTCGCCAAAATCGGCTATGATCTGGTCGTCAATTACGCCGGCAATCAAGCGGCGGCCGAAGAGACGGCAGCCTTCTGCCTGGACGCAGCGAAGCAGGCGGGAAAAAGTGTGCGGGTGGAAATCTGCCAGGCGGATGTGGGCGTGGACGCCGATCGTCACCGGTTGATCGATTTTACAAAATCCACTTTTAAGCGTCTTGATCTGCTGGTTAATAATGCCGGGATTACTTCGATTGGACGGGCGGACATTCTCGAAGCTACCGAAGCGAACTTCGACAGCTTGATGGCGGTTAATTTAAAGGGGCCGTATTTCCTTAGCCAATTGGCGGCGCGCTGGATGATCGAACAAACACAAGCCGATGCGCAACGCCGCCCCAAGATCGTGACGATTTCTTCAATCAGCGCCTATGCGGTTTCTACCAACCGGGGTGACTACTGCATGGCCAAAGCCGCACTCGGCATGCTGACGAAGCTATATGCCACGCGTCTGGCGGACTATGGCATCAACGTATATGAAGTGTGTCCCGGCGTGATCGCTTCCGACATGACTGCTCCGGTGAAAGCGAAATACGACAAGCTGTTTGCCGAGGGCTTAAGCCCGATCCGGCGCTGGGGCACACCGGAAGATGTGGGACGGGCAGTTGCCGCGCTCGCCTTGGATTATCTGCCCTACAGCACGGGCGAAGTAATTAACGTGGACGGAGGCTTTCATTTCCGGCGACTCTAATTTTTATGGCGATCAAAATTGACGGTAAATTGACCTCGCAACAATTGGTGCCGCAGATCAACCGGTTCTTCGAGTTGTCGGCAGAGAAAATTCTGAATCTCGAAAAAAGCTGGCCATCTGCCAGGGGCACGCCGGTTTTTACGGTCAAAGGGAAATACACGTCGCGCGGTTGGACGGAATGGACGCAAGGTTTTCAATTCGGTTCGGCCATCCTGCAATTTGATGCTACGGGAGAGGAACGTTTTCTGGAAATTGGCCGGAGCAAGACGGTGGAGTTAATGGCCTCGCACGTGTCGCATATCGGCGTGCATGATCATGGCTTCAACAATGTTTCCACCTATGGAAATTTGCTGCGCTTGATGCGCGAGGGAAAAATTGCTTTTAACGGGCGGGAAAAAGAATTTTATGAACTGGCCCTGAAAGTTTCAGGAGCAGTGCAAGCGGCTCGATGGACGCGGATTGCTGATGGCACGGGTTACATTCATTCCTTCAATGGCGCGCACTCCTTGTTTGTCGATACGATTCGCTCGTGTCGCGCGCTGGTGGTGGCGCATCAACTCGGTCATGTGTTGATGGGTGAGCAGGACCAAAAGATTTCATTGCTGCAACGCGCGATTGAGCACTCACTAAACACCGCGCGTTATTCGATCTATTACGGCGAGGGCCGGGATGCTTATGATTTACGCGGACGCACGACGCATGAGGCGGTTTTCAATGTGGCAAACGGCGCTTTTCGTTGCCCTAATTCTCAACAGGGTTATTCGCCGTTCAGCACGTGGACGCGTGGTTTAGCATGGGCGATTTGTGGGTTTGCCGAGCAGTTGGAGTTTCTGGAAGTGAGCGGCGACGCAGAGTTAAAGGCGCTGGGCGGTCGGGCAGCGATTACGGCGACGATGCTCAAAGCGGCTTCGGCTACAGCGGATTTTTATTTGGAGAACTCTTGCACGGATGGAGTGCCCATGTGGGATACCGG
>JBEHZA010000127.1:0-11250 GCA_048497895.1 Verrucomicrobiota bacterium | reverse complement strand
CCGAAGCCTGGAGTGACGGCGCGCAACAACTTACCCTCGATGGCTTGGCGAAGCTGATGGGAGAACTCAAACCCTTCATCGCCGCCGCTGGCCGCGAGTAAAGCTATCTAAATCTAAAAATCGAAACGCGGAGGGAACTCAGTTCCCTCCGCGTTTTTGCAGGCGCACCAAGCTGGGTTAGCTATTGGTCACTCGTAACATCAATGACGCGATAGCAGCGCACTCCTATTCCCGGTGTGACCGGATCGAGGATCTGAATCAGTCCGCTGCTATTAGTAACGGTGGATACCGGCGCCCAGTTGATAAAATCGCTGGTGCTTTCCACGTGATAGTTGTGGCCAGGGACGGACCAGAAGAGCCAATTGAATTGAGGTGTCGGCCCGGAATTGTCGATTTGCACTCGCACGTTGCCAGAAGCAGGTGTCTGAAATCCGGACGGGTACAGGACGGGAAGCTGCGTGGTATCGATGAACGAACTCCACAATGGCATCTGCGGGTTGGTTGGTCCACTGAGCAATCCCGGTGTCCAGTTCAACCAGGTTGGCCCCACTTTGTTAAAGGCAATGACGATGCCCGGTTGAATGATGCCGGGTCCGTCGCCAGCCAGTGCGCTGTTAAAAAGGCTATTGTTAATCCAATTGGTCGTTCCTGTTTGCGCAGTCATAATCGGAACGCCAAATGAAGACACTCCCAAATCCGCTGCCGTAAAAATAATATCCGGTTTCGTAGAGATGCGCCTGAGCGTTTGTGGCACGGGCACACCGTTGGCCAGATAAATATCCACATAATCATTCGTGATTGCTTGACCGCGAACCACCACCGCATCGTAATCGACCCGTTGAAAGGTGATTTTATCCACTCCTGGCCGCGTGGCGAGATTAACGAAATTGTTGGCATTCGTGCCACAACCCTGTACGTCGGGCAGTAATTGTTCCACATGCGTGTTGTAACGCGAAAGCAGGTAACGCAATCCGCCCAGATCATCGCGGGTGAGGCCGGGGTAATAGACTCCGCCGAAATCGGTGCCAACAGAATCAAACGATCCAGTTACTGGCGGTGCGGGGACACCTGGAAATACAGAGATGTCCACCGCATCCGCACCCAACGGGGAAGGAAATTCCATCGTCTGATAGGTAAATAAATTCGTATTAACGAATTGAGACGCATTAAAAGTGGCCGGGTCAAAATTTCGTTGGATGACTACGTAGTTCGTGCGGCCCGAACTGATCGTGCGATCACGCAGGCAAAACACATAGCGTTCCGCCCTCGCGAGCCCCATTTCTTCCAGCAACATGCTTAGGGTCGCGGACTTTAAATCCAGCAGGCCGAGAGTTTGAGCCAATGTGTTTACCTTCAGCGTATTCATGGATGCCGCATCCAAATCCATGAGCGAAGCCGGAGGCAAATCATTTAGTGTCTTGATTGCTTTCTCCACTTCGGCCACCCCATTCGATCCAAAATAACTCACAAAAGAAGGATCAAAGGCGTAGCTAATGACCGGCACATTCCACCGATATTCCTCGCCCAGGTTCATTGGACCTCCGATGTCGCCCGGCCATTGATAACCAATTTGAGGCGTCATCCACGCGGCATATGGTCCGAGCAATGAGAACGCCAGCCCGTGAAGGCTGCTTGCCGTCAAAATGACTAAAAATAAATAACGTCTTATTATCTGCAGCATGGGTACATCCCCCTATTTCCACTGGTTACTGCTACGAGAACTTTCCGATAGAGTTCACGCTCCAATTTAAAGTGGGCTGCAAGTTGGAGGAAATAAAAAAGTGCAGTAATTGAAGGGTTTTTCCACGGTTCACCGTCTTTTATTAACTGAATCTTATCTGGGTCAGTATACATTGTCTGGTATCTTATGAATCCGTTGGCGAGCGTGTCAGTTTTTTGAGCGCTGCCCTTGTTCTCATTCAAAGCCGCAAAACTATTTCTATAAGAGTTTTTCCGGCGCATTTGGATGCTGAATTAAAAACAGATACTTGGGAGGACGGATGTTGAAATAGGAGGCTCATTCGTTTATGGTATGAGCATGAGCTTTGCTGAAGTTCTTGCCGAATTGCCTGCGATGACGTTTGAGGAGCGACAACTCCTGGTCCGTCGCGCGCTGGAATTGGATGATTCATTTCTGTCGGAATCGGACGAAGCCCTGATCGAAGAGCGGCTAAAGGCGCATCGCGCCGATCCGAATTCATCCGTGTCGTTGGAAGAGATGAAGAAGCGTCTGCGCGCAAGAGCATGAGCTGGCGTGTCGTCGTGCGACCGGAGGTTGGCGACGATGTGGCTCAAGCTGCGTCTTGGTATAACTCGCGTGGTGAAGGTTTGGGAGGCCAGTTTGTGGAGGAAATATTGGATGTCTTCGACGAATTGGCTTTAACTCCGCTGCTGAATTGTCGACGGCATCCCAGAAAGAATATTCGCTGGCGTTACCCTCGCAGGTTTCCTTATCGGGTGATTTACGAGGTGGAAGCAGAGACAAACACAGTAATTATTCTTGCCGTTCTCCATGCGGCCCGACATGACCGTCATTGGTTGCGCCGTGCCTGACACGCACTTATTTTAGTTCATTCCCAAATCTTCGATAAATCGTGCACCCTCAGAGTAGCTGGATTCTTCGATACCCAATTGTTCGATAGTGATGCGTTTGATCCGTTTGGCGATTTCCTCGCGCGTCCAGGGTTGCTTGCCGAAGCCGGATTTGAAATGCGCCGGTGGCGTAAGCCGTCGAACCAGGTCGCCGAGGGTCTGAAATTGCGCCGGGATGCGGTTTCTCAAAGACTTTAGCTGCCATTCCAGGAACAGACTCAAAATGCCGGCCAACATCAGGCCCGTTAAAAACGCGCTGAAAAACAGAGGCACACTGGGCGCAATGACTATTATGGAAAAGGGCGCGGCGAACGTTAAAATCACCACGATTTTTACCGACGTGTCCAGCCATCGGGGCAATTTTAGGGCTGGCCAATTCACAAACTCTGCCGTCGCGCCGATGGTTGACCACAGTTGCTTCCGATTCTTGTGTGGTAGAATTTCTGACCACTGCGTTGCTGGTATGCAGGCAGCTCGCGGAAGCGATACGTGCTCCATAACTGAGCGCCGAAGCCGGTAAAATCCCTTTTGTGAGGCACATCCCGTGTTATTGCCAGTCTGCAAAACGGCGGTCACGTAATTCACCACGTCACGTGGTGTGCGCATTGTTTCTGCGGCTCCTTCCGTTATCTCCAGGCCGAATTCCTCTTCAACGGCCATTACCAGTTCGACGCTGTCCAAACCCATATCGCGCTCCAATAGTATCGTTTACTGTTGGAACCGGTGTAGCACCGTCACCTGCGGGTGTAAATCATTTCGGTGGAAAATTCCCCGGCATCCACGTTGGTAAGTCCGCCACGGTAGCGCGGGCTTTTTCGGAAGTGGGAATGCCCCAGGCCTGATAAAATGGGCCCAGATTTTTTCCAGCCGCACGCGAAAAATGGATCAACCATTGGTCGCGTTTTTCGTCGTCATTCTTCGGTCGTTGATCCTTTGGCAGTGCGCGATATTCGGCGAACACTTTCTTGAAAGTGTCCCAACCAAAAGCCTGTTGCAGTTGGTAATAACTCAGGAGCGCGAGGAACGGATCAGCTTTCCAACGTTCAAATTTCGCACTAGTGCCGAGGTGTTTGCGGATCAGCGCTTCCATTTTCGCCGGTTGAAAAACGTCGCGCGCTTGCGGAGCTTTCAAGCCACACACATTTTCCATGCAATAGAGCGTGTAGAGATTGCAGGTAACTTCCACGGTGCCATCGAAGGTCCAATCGCTTTGCTGGTGATTGTGGCCGAGTTCGTGAAAGTGGCCCCAGCTTCCGTCCTTTTTCAACTTCGCCACATCGACCACCATTTTTTCGACATCGAGCCAGGTCATGATCGGATAACCCGAGTGCATGTAACCGGCCGAAATTTGTTCGTCCGCCACAATCCGTTCCGGTCGCTTGCGTTGGTGGGGAATTGTGGAAAGATCGGCGTCAGCATCCAGCACGCGTGCCCAGAATTCCATCAGTTCATCCGGATTGTCCAATTGACGAATCGCTTCTGAATGAACCGTGAGGATTATTTTGTCATTCGCCAATTCCGCCCACGGCCCGGGTAATGACCGTTGTTTGCGCCGCCATTCTTCCACGTTGGTTTTTCCCAATACAAATAACGGAGCTTCTACCGCGCCGGAAATTTTCACCGTAATGACGCCCAGCCCCGTGTTCTCCGGCACCTCTATATAGATCAAGCCGCCGAAGCCGCTCGCCAGCGTCTGCGTGGGTTGCGTGATGATTCTGCTCACACTGATTTCCGGCGCGCGCGACCACGTGTCCTTATTCCAGAGCCGATCTGAGTGCGCGCCAATGCGCACGTGAAATTTTTTATTCGCTGCCGCGGATGGGATGCTTACGTGAATGACTTCACCGGGCGCGGCATAGAGACCCGTACTATGCCAGGCTGGCACCGCCGTATCCACTTCCACCGTGCGATCCATCACGCGCGGAGCATTGGCTGGAACGCTGCCGGGAAAAACCGCACTCGCCGGGATCGCCTGAACTTGTTCAGGCGCGGCCCGTTGCGCTTCGAGGATTTGCAAGGTCAGACTCAAGCGGGCCATCCCATCTTTCGCGCGCAATGGCTTTTGATGCGTGGGCACTGCTCCCGCCGCGTCTTTTACCAGAGCGGCCAGACGGGGGCGTAAGATCTGGTCGTCTGCCGGAAGATTTCGGACCGCTTCGGTCACGCTCCAGGTGGCTTGTTTTAAATCGCCCGCCGTGAGAATGGCACTGTTTGCCGTGATTGCTGCCAGAGTGGATGATGCATTTAAATAGGGTGAAAGAGATTCGGTCGCACTGTAACCATCCCCTTTGGTGCGGCTCAATGTGCCATCTGCCCAGGCAATGCCCGCCGGTGCCAGTAATCGATTTCCCACATGATTCACCTGTAAGCTCCTTCCCGGATGCAATTGCAACCAACCCCAGCCCAGGCTGGATGAGACGAAGCCGCCGCCTTCGCGAATAAATTTATCTACCAGCGGCATATCGTGATCCAGTGAGAGCGACTCGGAATTGCAACAGAGCACCTGGCAATTCTTCAGCTTCAGTTCCCAACCCGGACCATCCAATACCTCCACTGCGATGCCTTGTTGCTGCAGATATGTCACGAGCCCGGCTTCTTTCCGTACGCCGACGTGGAGGCTGTTGGTGTTGTGGCTCGCCCAAAGAATGGCGTTGAGGAGAAGCTTAGCCGAATCTCCATGCGTATCCGGAGTGAGGTAACTGGTGTGGCCAAAGGCAACCACTCGCCCACGTCCTAAAGTGCTGGCCGCGACGACGGGTGCGGACGTGGTGTCATCCACTTTGCCGGCCACCACCGCGAACGCGTTCGGGCCAAACAAACAGAGCGGGCCAGGAACGCCAGGCGCACCGATGGTTTTCACGCCTTCCAACAGAACGCGCCGATCAGCGGTGTGATCGGGTGCCGGAGCTTGCGCGCGAGCCGAACTGAATGGGCTGCTCAGGGCGAACAGCGCCAGGATCGGGAAAAGGACAATCGTCGATTTCATGAGGTCATTTGGACGGTGGATTTTCGAGCGTGGCAATAAATTCCTCCCAGAGTTCATCCACGGTTTTTCCAGTGTAGTCTTTGAATAGCGATCGATGGTATTTGGCTGTGCGCAACGCAGCGTTTAACTTCTTCACTAAATCGGCGTCGTGTTTGCTTTGCGCCCAATCCAGGAAAATGGCCGTGGTTTTATAGGCGTCGCGATAGCTGGCCTTCTTCGGATCGATGCGTGGGCGACGGGCATTCGGTTCGTATTTATATAACCGGATATAGTCGGCAATGCCTTCCACCAGCCAGCCGTCCTGATCCTTTTCCGGGCTGCGCGGATAGGCTTGAACGACATGGGTCAGTTCATGGGCGACCATGCCCAGATCATTGGGATGGCCCTTCACATAATTGGCGGCGACGTTGATCGTATTGCCGCTGGTTGCCGCCACCCCTTTCATATCTTTGCGCAAGTGCAGGGTGATTTTGTTGGCGGGCGTAAAGCCCTCGCTGGGCAGAGCGGTAATAACTTTGGGATACCATTCGGCGCAGAGCATTCCCGCTTGCCGGCCCCAATCGGCCAGTTCAGGCGTTTCCGAAGTGTCCACGCTGATTGTGGCCAGAACCTTGCCATCCGCATTGGTCACCGTGCCGCTCCAGGAAAGTGTTTGATCGGTTGATGTTGTTTCAGCGGCGAAAATTGAACAGGTTAGCCAGCAGACGATCAGGGTAATTGCTTTTTTCATGTCGTTGTATCTCACCAACTCAAACAAGGCCCCGCGCATTACTTCAATGCCCGCGGTGATTCCGCGAGGCGACCGGCATGGCTTCAGTGGATACGAAAGAGATTGTCTAATGGATCATCGTCAGGCGCAATCCCGGAATGCGCGGATGTATTCAAATCGAGCAATTGTTTGCGGACAACTCGCGATTCGTTTATCAAATGCCTTTCGATTGAAAGCAGCCCATTATTTTACATGAGATTTAATCAAATTGTTTTTGTTTGTGCAGCCTTGTTGCTGGCTTCTTGCGCCACCGCTTGCGCGGCTGACGCGGTGATCAATTCCAATACGCTTGCCCGCACCTGGCAGGGTATTCCCGGCTTGGAACGCACCGCGAAAGGACGGGTCTTTATCTCCTGGTTCTCTGGCGGACCAAAAGAACCCGCGCCGGAAAACACGGTTTATCTTTGCTACAGCGATGATCAGGGAAAGACGTTTACTGACCCGCAGCCGATGGCCAAACCGAAAGACGGAGCGCGGACTTTTGATCCCACGCTTTGGATCGATCCCACCGGCAAGCTTTGGTATATTTTTAATCGCGGCAACAAAGACAAGGCGGAGCACGGCGTCTATGCGCGCACCTGTAATGATCCGGATGCCAAGGCCCCTGTATGGTCAGATGAGTTTCGCGTGGGTTATGATGCCGCTCCACTGACCTTCCGGATGAATAAGCCGACGGTGCTCACGACGGGTGAATGGGTGATGCCTGTGACTCTTGCCACCGTGCCGATTCACGATTGGTTCGCGCAGGAAAAGCAGCTTCAAGGTGTGGGTGTTTCCGCTGATAGCGGGAAATCGTGGACACTTCATGGCGCCTTGAAAGCTCCGCCCTGGGCGTTGGAGAACATGATTGTGGAGTTGCGGGATCATCGCTTATGGATGTTGATTCGCACTGGCAGCGGTTTTCTATGGGAAAGTTTTTCCGCTGACCGGGGCCAAACGTGGAGTGAGCCGAAGGCCAGCAACATTGCGAATCCCGGTTCCCGCTTTTTTATTCGCCGTTTATCTTCCGGAAATCTGTTGCTCGTGAACCATTACAAGTTCAAAGGGCGGAGTCATCTCACCGCCCGGCTTTCGACCGATGACGGGCAGAGCTGGAACGAGGGGCTCTTGCTCGACGAACGCGGAGGCGTGTCCTATCCCGATGGCATGCAGGACAAGGATGGACTGATTTGGATCGTTTATGATCATGACCGCCAGGGATTGGGGGAAATCCTGCGCGCAAATTTTCGTGAGGAAGATGTCGTGGCGGGCAAAGATGTGTCCGGCCAGGTGCGGTTGAAGCAATTGGTCAACCGATTGGATAAATCAAAGCTCCTGCCGGCGAATTGGAATCCGAAACAAGCGGGTGATCAGGTCATGGCCAAGCTGGTGAACATCTCCGGGCCGCAGGTGAAAGGTGCGCATGATGCCTCTTTTGTGTGCGTGGGTGAACGCGCTTACATTGCCTCGCTGGCGAACGATCAACGGGCGGGTGAGAATCCCGAATGGCCATACGTCTATGTGTCATTGTCCGTGGTGAACCTGAAGACGCTGGCAGTGGAGAAAATTATTCCCGTTGCCAAAGGAGAACAGGTTTTTCAGAACGAAACTCTGCCGGTTGGTTCCTGTTTTGTGCCGCGCATGGCGCAGAAAGATACAAAAACGCTACGTTGCTTTTTTGCTAGTGAAAATCCCGGCAAACGGCAATCGCAAAACTGGTTCATTGATTTTGATCTCACGTCTCAAACGTTCGAGCAGCAGATTCACAAAGTAAAACTCCAGACGGACGCTGGTGTTTTTGATATGCAGCCGCAGTATTTTTATGCGGATGCGGTCCCGCATGGATTTCAACGTCCGGCAGTGGATTACGGCATGTACCTGTTTGACTCGTTTAAATCGATCGATGGCAAAATCTATGTCGCGTTGAACAATTATCCAGGCGGTCAAAATGCTTTGGCCGTAGCGAATGATAAGCTCGATACATTTACCGTCCTTGGCCATTACAACGAACCATCGAATCTTAAGCTCACTGAATCCGCGGTGAACCGGTTGCCGGATGGAACGTGGCTGGCCATTTGCCGTCAAGAAGGTGGCGATCACAATTACATCTTTACGACCAGCCCGGATGGCAAGACCTGGAGCCGAGGTGCGGCACGTGATTTTGTGCCCAACGGCGCAAGTTCCAAGCCGACCTTTAACCACTTCAACGGCCTCTATTATCTCGGCTGGCAGGAAGCCACGAAAATTAACGGCGTGAACCGGAGCGTGTTCAATATTGACGTTTCCCGCGATGGCCAGAGCTGGCAGCGCAAGTATCGGTTCGAGACAGAAAAATCATTTCAATATCCCGGCTTCATTCAACATGGAGATGCGATCTGGCTCACTGTAACCCAAGGCGACACCGACGCCTCACGCAAGGAGCGCATCATGTTTGGCCGGTTGGAATGATTTGGCTGAAACGCACGGATTGAGCCGCCGTTTTTATATCAGCATTAATCAGCGCAGATTAGTGGTTCACCACTTTCTTTGCTCAAACCAATCTGGTCGTGTAATACACCGCAATGACCAGAAAGACCGCCATGGTCTTCAAGCAGGTGATGGCAAAAATATCGCCGTAGGACTGGCGATGCGTGAGCCCGGTTACCGCCAATAGAGTAATCACCGCGCCGTTGTGGGGCAAAGTGTCCATGCCGCCACTCGCCATGGCTGCTACGCGATGCAACACCTCCGGAGAAATACCAGCCGCATGTGCCGCCGTGCTGAACTGCTCCGCCATGCTGGCCAGCGCAATGCTTAAACCACCCGACGCCGATCCCGTAATGCCCGCAAGCGTGGTGACTGCGATCGCTTCGTTCACCAACGGATTGGGAATATGTTTCAGAGCATCCCGAATCACCACAAACCCGGGCAATGCCGCAATCACCGCGCCAAAGCCATACTCCGCCGCGGTGTTCATGGAAGCCAGCAATGCGCCTGCGACGGCAGACTTCGACGCTTCTGCAAACTTGCCCATGATTCCAGAATAGCTGAAGCCCACTACTGTCAAAATCCCCAACAACAGCGCACCTTCCACGGACCAGATGGCCGTCACATTCTTAATCTGCGTTACGATGGGCGACGTGATGCCCGGCAGAGAAACTTCATGGGTAACACCATAGAATTTTGGGATGAGCCACGTGAAAACACTGTTTGAAACACCGACGATAATCAGGGGCAAAATGGCCACCCACGCGGGAATTGCAGGCGCAGTGAGCAAGGCTTCAGGCTCGTTGCGATGGCCTGCTCCATAGGTTTCACCGGCCGCCATCGCACTACGCCGCCGCCATTCCAGATAGCTCAAACCGGTGACTAGAATAAAAATCGATCCGATCACTCCAAGTGCCGGAGCCGCCCACGTGGTAGTGTGAAAAAACGGCGTCGGAATGAGGTTTTGAATCTGAGGCGAACCGGGTATCGCATCCATCGTGAAACTGAAAGCGCCCAGCGCAATCGTGCCCGGAATGAGCCGTTTAGGAATATTGCCCTGCCGGAACATTTCCGCCGCAAACGGATAAACCGCGAACACTACCACAAACAGCGAAACCCCGCCATACGTCAGCAGTGCACAGACCATGACGATGCTTACCATCGCGCGTTGCGGCCCGATGATCCGGATCACGGACGCCACAATCACACGGGAAAAGCCGGAAATCTCGATCAGTTTGCCAAAGACTGCTCCCAACAGAAACACCGGCAGGTAAAGCTTCACGAAGCCCGCCATTTTCTCCATGAACAGGCCGGTGAACAGCGGCAGGACGGCGGAAGGGTCAGTCAATAAAACCGCCAGCAGTGCGGCGACGGGCGCAAACAGGATGACGCTGAACCCGCGATAAGCAACGACCATCAGCAACACCAGTGCGCCGAGGATGATGATCGCGCTCATTGAAAGAAGTTCTTACTTCGCTGCGGCTCCACTCAGCGAATGATTCGTCACTGGGGTTGCGGCTAAGAGAATTCCGGGTAGAAAGCGCATAGTGATTGGATGTGATCAGCATGGAGAACCTGGCGAATTCGTGCAAATCCTTTCGCGGCAAGTTAATGGAAAATATTCGGATCGGCACCGGTTTGATTTCGACAAGTGTGTGTGTCTGGTTTATACTTCTCAAATGAACAAGGGTCGGTTGCTTCCGGTGTCTTTGCTAAAGAGATCACTTTACGCCTTAGGATTATGATTTACCTCTTCGTGGCACTTCATTGCGCGCTCATTAGAATCGCACGTTATGTGTGGCAGCGGCGGGGCGTGGAGTGGACGGACATGGATAAAGCTTTTTGCTATGTCCTTCCGATCGCGCTCTGTTTGCTGTGGATAGCGGTGTTGGCTTTGGTGCCTTCGTCGTGGGGGCCAAAAGCGTGGTCGAAAGAAGCGACCAGCACGGTGGCTTTAAGTCTCGTTTTTCTTCCTCCGCTGACTTTGTTCTGGGTTGGGTTTTATGCGGTAGAACGAAAGCGACTTGTGAGGCGTGATAACGGACATTGAATCTAAAACCACCTCCGCCTGGTGGGAAGCCAAACGACGGCGTTATAATATCGGATTGGTCGTCGCAGGCGTGCTCGCGTTCCTGACTTATGCAGTTGTTTGTTCGGTCCTGGTTCCGAAGGATGCGGAGGTAGAGATCACGGTGTTTACGATCTTATTTCAGAGCCTCGGATATCTCGTGATGATTCGAATCGCCAATGTCTGTTACTTCATCGGGCCTTTGTCAGAACGGGTTATTCGACCAATGGCCCCGGAGCGATATCGGCAGATTTGCTATCGGCTGGGCTTTTGGTTTTCGGTGCTGCTGCCGTTCGGTATTCCTGGACTGTTAGCATTTTTGGCGCTCTACCAACCGGGTTTGTCAGAAGCTTCGTTTTGCCATGTGGCGTCAGGCATCCTTGCCTGACG
>JBEHZA010000126.1:0-11259 GCA_048497895.1 Verrucomicrobiota bacterium | reverse complement strand
TTAACCACCGTTGCCACGGCTACCAGTCCGAAAGGTGGCAGTCCTTATCCCATCGTAGTAACACAAGGAACTCTGAGTGCGGCGAATTATGCGTTCAGTTTCATCAACGGCAATTTGACGATCACACAAAATGCACCGGCCATCGGACTCCCCAGCGGGGTTGTCAATTACCTCGAAAACGATCCGGCCAAATTCCTGGATGCAAACGCAACCGTCAGTGATGGCGGCAATGACAATTTTGGCAATGGCAAGCTTACCGTCAGCTTCATTTCAGGCGGAGCTGCCGAAGACCGCCTCTTGATCCACAGTCAGGGCCCTGGTGTGGAACAAATTTTCGTGAATGGAAGTAACCTGAGTTATAGCGGCACTAATTTTGCCACCTATGCGGGCGGCACCAGCGGCTCCGATCCGCTCGTGGTCTGCTTCAACGCTTACGCAACCGGCCCCATCGCTCAGGCACTGATTCGTAACCTGACTTATACCAACATTTCAGAAAACCCATCCACCGTTCAACGGATTGTCCAATTCGTAATGACGGACGGCTTGGGCGACACGAGTGCTGCCACCAACAAGATTGTCAATGTGCTCTCCGTCAACGATCTGCCCACACTGACACTCCTCAGTCCAACCAATGGCGCGGCGTTGAGAGCCACGGATAGCATCGTGTTCACGGTTAATGTCAGTGATGTGGACGGCACGATCAGCAAAGTAGAATACTTCAACGGCATTACCAAACTGGGCGAAAGCACCGTTGATCCCTTTACCTTTACCTTGGCCAACCCGCCCATTGGTAATTACTCCATCACGGCCAAAGCCACCGACAACCAAAGTGGCGTCACTACCACCACGCCGATTTCAATCAGTGTCAACCCGGCCATCAATTCCACCACTGTGGTTTTGCAGGATTCACAATTCAGCCTTTCGTTCGTGGGCTTAAATGGGGTGTCCTATGCGGTCCAGACCTCCTCTGATCTCATTCACTGGACTACGATTGGCACCATTACCGGCACGACTGGATCAGTGCCCTTTATTGATCCCAATGTCCTGGGAATCGGGCAGAGGTTTTATCGCATTGTTCCTGCGCCATAAGCGGCATCAAACGGCGAGCAATTGCAGCTTCGGCGCATTGTCCGGAGTCAACGGGTTAAGATTGTATTGATGCTGTTCCAATCGGGCGAGCCAATCGGCAATCAGCTTCAATACCGCTGCCACATCCAACGCATCATGTATGGCTGGATACTTTTCCAGATTAGCCTGCGCGAGCTTGAAAAGAGCTGCAGAAGGACGCAGGCGATTCTTCTGGAGATGCACAAAAGCGCCCGCCAGTTGGATCAAGCCCTTGTAAAACGAGTAGTTAGGTCCTTGACGATTGCCCAGCCACAATTCTTCCAGCACATCATGCGCTTCGTAAAATAGTTCCTGGTTGAAACATTCGAAATAGCCGAGGTAATGAGCATCCCGGCCTTTGCCCTGACATCCCTCGATTAAGGCCGCTATTTTGCCACTTTTCTTACTCATACGAAAAGCAGCATCCCTATTCAGGCTGCGGAAGTCCAAAGTTTTCTAACACCCGGTGATCGCTCAAACTCAACCCTTTGGCTGGACGAGTGCGGGAAGTGTGGGAGTAAAATTGACAACTCCCCGTCCCTTGGACACTCTCATTCCATGGCAAAGCCAGCATTAGGCCGCGGGTTAGGTGCATTACTGGGCGGAACTCCCGCCCCAGCGCCTCAACCCGCTCCCAGCACGCCCCCTCCTCCTGCGCCCAAACCGCTTCCGGCAACTCCGACAGATACCCGCGAGCGGGTGGAACGCGTCGCTTTGAGCCGTGTCCATCCCTGCCCGTTCCAGCCCCGCAAGGATTTTGCTCCAGCAGCCATTCAAGAGCTGGCGGATTCCATCCGGGAACAAGGTATCGTTCAGCCCTTGATTGTCCGCCCGCAAGGAGACGGGTTTGAGTTGATTGCCGGTGAACGGCGCTGGCGGGCAGCTCAATTGCTGGGGCTAAAGGAGATTCCGGTTCTCGTGCGTGAAGCCGATGACCGTATGGTCTTGGAATTGGCGCTCATTGAAAATCTGCAACGGGAAAACCTCAATCCCATTGAAGAAGCTCTGGGGTATGCGCAGTTATCAGAACAGTTCCAGCTTACGCAGGAGGACGTCTCACTCAAAGTCGGCAAAAGCCGTGCAGCTATTGCGAATGCGCTGCGGCTCTTAAAACTTGCCCCGGAAGTGCAAACGTTGCTGCGTGATGGCCAGATTTCAGTCGGTCATGCCAAAGTTATTCTGGGATTGACGACCGCCGCTGGACAAAAATCGGCAGCGGAAAAGATCATCAAAGACGGCTTGAATGTGCGCCAGACAGAACAATTAGTCGTTCAGTTACAGGCTCAAAGCCCCGCATCTGCCAGGCCAACTCCCAAAGGAACGGCGCCAGCCCGGGACCTTCACATTGTCGATGTCGAACGGTTGCTGCAGGAAAAACTGGGCACCAAAGTCTCCCTCAAATACAAACAGGGTAAAGGCAGTCTGGATATACGCTTTTTTTCCGATGATGAACTGGAACGAATCCTCCAGCTCGTCGGAGTTAATTTGGATTAATCGTCTCAAAAGGGCCGTGTCATGAATCTACCTGTCAACACTCCTGAACTGCGCGAGCAGTGCGCGCAAGCACTGGCCGCCGGCAAAGCCCGGGCAGGTCAATTAAGCGCGTTTGTTGGTCTGGATGGTTTTGTGGATGAAATCATTCACGTCGTGGACAAGCGGTCGGGAGTCGATTCCTTTCAACGCCTGCCTACGATTGCCCGCCTGGCCGAACGATTGGCGGCGGCCGCCGGCAAAAGCACCAATATCGAACTCGTTACACAGCGCACTAAGCTTGGCGGCAACGGTCCCATCATGGCCAACGCCCTTTGCAGTTTTGGTCTAAAAGTAACTTACGTAGGTACTCTTGGTTACCCTGCCCTTCACCCGGTATTTCAAGACCTCGCCAATCGCGCTGAAGTAGTTTCGGTAGCTGAAGCAGCCCATACGGATGCCCTTGAATTTGAAGATGGCAAACTCATGCTGGGTAAAATGACTCCGCTTAGTCTGCTGACCTGGGATATTCTGCTGCAACGGTTCGGCCGCGAAAAATTTGCAGAAAAATTTGGAAGCTCCAGTCTGGTTGCCTTCGTAAACTGGACGATGATTCCTTACATGAGCGATCTCTGGGAATCGATGCAAACCGAAATGTGCCCGCGCCTCACCGGACCGCGTCGCCGGATTTTTTTCGATTTGGCAGACCCCGAAAAACGGACTGGCGCTGATATATTACGAGCCTTAAAGCTGATCGAAAAATTCGGAACGCACTTCGATGTCATTCTGGGACTCAACGAAAAGGAAGCTTACGAAATCAGTGAAGTGTTGGGCTTGAAAACCGCGTCGCGCACTTCCGATGGATTGGCTGAACTCGCTTTAGCCATGCGCAAGACATTAGCCATCGACACTCTAGCCATTCACCCCGTCACGTACGCTCTGGCCGCCAGCGGAGACTCAGTGGCCGTGGTTCAAGGCCCTTATGTGCCCAAACCTCTGATCACTACCGGGGCCGGCGATCATTTTAATGCGGGCTTCTGCCTGGGAAAACTGCTGGGCCTGGATAATGGCTTGAGTGTATTAACCGGGGTCGCGACCAGTGGATTCTATGTCTCGCATGCCCGCACTCCGGACATTGACGATTTGACCGGCATGTTGCGCCATTGGCCCACCAAAGACTGATTATTTATCTCAACCGATACGCAAACGAAAACACGCAAACGAACAATGGTTTTACCAGTTACGAAATTCGGCAACCCGGTCCTGCGCCAAAAGGGCGTTCGCATCGAGAAAATCACCGCAGAAATCAAGCACCTCATTAAAGACATGCTTGAGACCATGGAAGCAGCTCATGGGGTCGGCCTGGCCGCTCAACAGGTTGGCCATGCCCTGCAATTAACCGTGATTGATGTTCGCGGAGTCAAAGACCGCCCTTCCACCATCGAAGTCGACGGCAAAGAAGCGGACGTCCATGCCTTCATGCCGATGATTCTCATCAACCCGCAAGTCAAACCGCTTGGCAAACCTGTGCTGGGGCCGGAAGGTTGTTTGAGTTTTCCGGAAATTTACACAGACATTTCCCGCCCGGAAACAGTGGAGGTAACAGCCCTTAATGAAAAAGGGGAATCCGTAAAATTCAGTTGTGGCGGTTTATTGGCGCGCGCCGTGCAACACGAAACCGATCATTTAAACGGCATTCTTTTTATTGACCGGATGACCAAAGAAACCAAAGCCGAGTTGAAGCCTGAACTGGATGTGCTCCAGGCAGAAACCAAGGCTGAGTTGAAAAAGAAATAAACGACAAAAGCGTCCACCCCACAAAGTGAGATGGACGCTTTTAAAAGGCGTTTATTTACGGTCAGTAAACTTTCCGCAAGTTCGAAGGTAGAATATTCAATTCCGAACGGTATTTCGCCACCGTGCGGCGGGCGATCACAATATTCTTTTCGGCCAGCATCTTAACGATTTGCTCGTCTGAATAGGGGTTGCCTGTAGGTTCGCTCTTGATCAATTCATTGATCATGTCCTTCACACTGGTATTGGACATGCCAACTCCGTCAGCCGTCTTAATGCCGGAAGTGAAGAAGTATTTCATTTCAAAAATACCCTGCGGCGTTTGAATATACTTTCCGGACACCGCCCGGCTCACGGTCGTTTCGTGAACGCCTACGACCTCCGCTACCTGCCCCATCGTCATCGGTTTCAAGTGAGCTACCCCGTTATCCATGAATTCGCGCTGCCGTTTCACAATCTCATGCGCGATATTCAGAATTGTTTGCTGGCGTTGGTGCAAACTCTTGATCAGAAATTTTCCAGCCCGGATTTTGTCACGAATATATTCGCGCACTTCGGCAGAACTATCCGCCTGGGCCATCAAATCTTTATACGTATTGCTGATGCGCAAGTGCGGCACTTGTTCATTATTCGTGGTCACCACGTAATCGTCACCCACACTTTGAACAAAGACCTCGGGCACGATGTATTGCTGATTATCCGGTAGAAAGGCACGGCCTGGACGGGGTTCCAGATTCGCAATTCTCTGCACGGCGTCCTGCACTAATTCCGCGCTTAATCCCAGACTCCGGGCAATTTCCGGAATGCGCCGTTTGCCCAGCGCGTCCATATGCTCGCTGATAATCTTGTACTCGACCGTGTTCTTGCGGTCACTCCGTTCCAATTGCAGCAGGAGACATTCCCGTAAATTACGCGCACCGACACCGGGAGGATGGAAAGTTTGTATTACCGTCAAAACTTCGGCAATCGTGGGCGCCGGAATATTTACCGAGAAGGCCAGATCTTCGACGGAACTCTGCAAATACCCGTAGTCATCGATATTGCCAATAATGACTTCTGCAATCTGCATCTTTTCCTGAGGCAGATCAGACATCCGGAGTTGCTCCAGCAAATACTCCTGGAGCGAGGTGCTCGCAACCAGTGAGTCAAACATGAACTGACGTTTTTCCTCTTCCTCAGCGGAATGACGCACTGAAAGGTTGGTCTGGGCAAAATGATCGCGCCACTCCTGATCCAGCTGCACGAGTTTTTCAAATTCCGCCTGAAAATCGTCTGCTGGTTCATTGCCCGGTGAGTCGGTGGCTGAATCGTATTTTACATCGCTGGGAGGTTCCGCCAAATCCGTGGTTTCCGGGACTTCCTCCCCTTCCTTATTGCGACGCTCATCCGCTTCCTGAACTTCTTCCAAAACCGGATTCAACTGAAGCTCCTGCTCAACCAAGGCTTTCAATTCCAAAGTGGGCGCCTGGAGTAACGCCAACGACTGCTGCAACTGTGGCGCCAACACCTGCGACAGCGCCATCTTTTGAGATAAATGTAAGCCTTGCGACATCTGCTTAAATAATAATCTCCCCGCTCATAGCGGCTCAAGAAATTTATGGCACAATCTATGCTTTTTCAGAAACTATGCCAATGAGATAACTTATTAACCTGCCGGGGCTGCTGGCAATCCTATTTTCCTAAAAAGCCCGAATTAGATCAAACCACAATCCGTGGTAGGAAAAAAGTTGCACTACTCAGCGGGCAGTACTAACGTCGGGTTCGTGGCAGTGCAACTTACCATTTTAGGCAGTGGTTCAACCGGCAATTGTGCTTATTTGGAGACGGGTGAAACCCGCATCCTGATTGATGCCGGTTTCAGCGGGCGCCAAATCCGCCAAAGATTGGCCACCATCGGACGCGCTCCCGAAGGTCTTTCCGGAATTCTGATTACCCACGAGCATTCGGATCATATTACCGGGCTTACCGGTTTGGCGGCCAAAATGCAAATCCCCATTTACTGCAATCGCCTGACGAAAGAGGCCATTGAATCGCAGTTGGAGATCCGGTTTGATTGCCGGTTATTCACCACCGGAGCCAGTTTTGAAATTGGAGATATTGGCGTGGAAACTTTTAGTATTCCGCATGATGCTTACGACCCGGTTGGTTTCTTGTTACAAACCAACACGGGCAATGTGGGGTTCCTCACGGACCTTGGCCATGCCACCAAACTGGTACTGCAACGCGTGCGACCCGCCAACGTGCTGGTGCTGGAATCCAATCATGACCTCAAGCTGTTGCAAGATGACACCAAACGTCCCTGGAGCATTAAGCAGCGTATCCTGAGCCGACACGGCCATCTTTCCAATGACGCCGCGGCGGACGTCGTGCAAGAGATTATTTCCGCTGAACTGCAAAAATTATATCTCGGACATTTGAGCCGGGACTGCAACCGGCCTGAACTGGCTGAGCGAATTGTTTCACAGCGTTTGCAGCATCTCGGCGCTCACCATGTTCAATTGGAAGTTACCTCCCAGGATGTCCCCTGCCCGACCTTCAGCCTGGCACCTCATTCACAACCGGTTCTCTGAATTAACCGGCAAAAAGGTCCTGGATTTCCTCCCACGTCAACGCGGTCGTTAATTGCTCCTCGCCTCCCACCGTCGCCTGAAATAACTCCCGTTTGCGGGCCTGCAAAGAAACAATCTTTTCCTCCACAGTGCCCCGGGTGATGAGTTTGTAACTCGTTACCACCTGAGTTTGGCCAATCCGATGCGCACGGTCCGTCGCCTGATCTTCCACCGCCGGATTCCACCAGGGATCGAAATGAATCACGGTGTCCGCTCCCGTCAGGTTCAACCCGGTTCCACCTGCCTTGAGACTGATCAGAAAGACAGGGATCTGATTGTTCTTTTGAAAACGTTCCACCACCGCGGCGCGGTCTTTCGTCGAACCATCCAGATAACAGTAATCAATCCCCTCGCTGTCCAGGCGTTCCCGAATTAGGGTTAACATTTCCACAAACTGGCTGAACACCAGCGCGCGATGACCACCATCCAGAACTTCTTCCAGCAACTCACCGAATAAATCGAGCTTTCCGGAGGCATTGACCGCTTCAATGTTGGGCAGCTTTAATAAACGCAAATCACAACACGCCTGCCGCAACCGCAATAACGCACTCAAAACCACCATCCGGCTTTTTCCCATCCCTTGTTCGCCTACGGCGTTCAACACTTCGCGGCGGCTGGCTTCCAGAATTTCTTTGTAAATCCCTTTTTGATCCTCGGTCAATTCACATAAAGTCACTTGCTCGATCTTTGCCGGCAGATCTTTGGCCACGTCACGTTTCAAACGACGCAGCATGAAAGGACGCAATCGCCGGGCCAATCGTTCGCGCGAACCCGCGTCTTTATCCCGGGTGATGGCAATTTCATAACGTTCACGAAAATCCTGTGCCGCCCCCAGATAGCCGGGCATGAGAAAATCGAAAATCGACCACAAATCCAGCACCGAGTTTTCCAGCGGCGTGCCGGTTAGCACCAACCGGTGTTTTGCTTTGACCGATTTTACTGCCTGAGAATTTTGGCTTTGCCGGTTTTTAATATGCTGGGCTTCATCCAGCACCGCCGTATCAAACTCAATCTCCCGGTATCGCTCTGCATCCCGCCGGATCAGCGCATAACTGGTAATCACCAGATCAGCCTCGCCCATCAGGGGGAATAGCTTGTGTCGCTCTGGTCCATTTAACGCGATCACCTTCAAGTGGGGGGTAAATTTATTCGCCTCCGCCACCCAGTTAAACACCAGACTCGTCGGGCACACAATCAGACACGGACGACGGGTTTCCGGAGTGGACACTGCCTTGGCAGCTTGCAGGAAGGCCAGAGTCTGCAAGGTTTTCCCCAACCCCATTTCGTCGGCCAAAATTCCACCGAATTGATTTTGTCGCAGGAACCAAAGCCAGGCGACCCCGTGCTTCTGATAAGGCCGCAAAACTGAATCCAGTTCGCCCAGCGGAGGCACTTCCAGTTTTGCTTCTCCGCTCTGTTTGGCAGCGCGTTCACGCCAAACTGCAGGCGCTTGAATAGCGCCTAAACCCACCCCTTGCAGACTGGCCTCCAGAAAACCCGCTTGCGCATTGCCAATCCGGTATCCGCCCTCACGCTGTTGCGGAGCGCAATCAAGCAACACCTCCTGTAATTCTTCGACGGCTCCGGTATCAATGACGGCAAACTTGCCATTCCGCAAACGAGTGTGGCTTTGCCCGGAGAGAATCAAACGTTGAATATCAGCCGCTGAAAACTTCTCTCCCCCTCGCGTGTCATAGGAAATCTCCAGATCGAACCAGCGTTCACCGGAAGCAGTAATTTGAAATCGCGGTTCGATTCGTTCCACATTTTGCGCCGTCGTTTTCTCGAGCCGCTCCTCCAGGGAAGTTTCCCATTCCTTTTCCAGTTTCGGATAATCCCGGGCAAAAAAGGTTAACACCCGGTTTTGTCCGGCCAATTGATAACGGCCTTGTGCGTCCGGACCGGTAAAGCCACAGCGCAAAATCCGGCCCAACGCAGCTTGTTCTGAAGCCATGTTGCGCGTGGAATAACGGGTCGGCACTAAAGGATCCGGCAACCACAAGACTTCATCGCTGGCCGTTACTCCCACTGTCATGATGCGTTGACCATAGCGACACTGCAATTGGCCGTGTAAATGAGCCAATCCGCCGGTCAAATTGAAGATGAAACGCGGCGCTTCCGGTTCGCAAACGAAATCGTCGATTCGAAAATTTGCGGTTACCTGGCAACTGGTTTGCAAAACCGGCCAATCCTGACTCAGAAATTGCGGCACGCGGCTGCGGGGAATGCGTTGCGCTCCCCGTAAACAGTCCCGGCAGGCAGCCGTTAATCCGAGCGGTTGAAGCGTGTGATTGTGATACACCCAAACGGATTGTTGGCCTTCGATAACAGTGGGCAACGCCGTTCCACCGCGCAATCGCACAGTGATTTCCCCGTTCGCTTCCAGCAGGACATCAAGGGAGGGCTTCCAGGGTTCGGACAGTAACTCCAGGCTCTGCGATTTGCCCAGGGTGATATTTGAGTGCTTAACCAGGCGCGGCAACAATCCGGCGAAGCCATTCGCATCCAACATCAACATGGCTGGAGTCTCGCCGCCCGCCAGTCCTTCAATCGCCCGCACAATTTGTTGATCCTGCTCACTGGCTGCAAACCGAGTGCTTTTAGACAACACATTCAGCGGCGTTCGCCCACGGGAAGTCCGGGCTTCAAAAAAGAGCGTCACCTTGCCCTTGTCCAACGCCTGAGTAAAGTTGGGTGGCAAAATCACGAACAATTCCAAGGCTTCTCCAACTCCACCAGCTTCGGCAAATAAAAGCCCTTTGACTGCGGGCGCACTTGAAATGACCGGTTTTGCAGTCGCCAGGTTGTTACCCGGGCGTGAACTGGTTGAGAGCAGTGGCGCCTGCGCCAGTTCATTCCGCCGGAGATGATGCAAGCCAACCGCAACGGAATGTGCACAAATCGTTCCCCATTCCCGCGAATCCCGGCAACTGCACATATTCTCCACATCGGTTTCTCCCTTGATCACCAACCCGGAACGATATGAAGTGCCACCGGTTTGAACGACTCCCTTCAGAATCGGAGCCGACCAATTTGAACTTAAGACCTGACCGCCTTCCAGCAAGGCGCGCGCCCGCTTCATCGCTTCCCAACCAGCGACTTTGGCAAAATACGCTTCCGTTAATACAACCGTACCCATTAAAAGTGCCGCATGATGCCGGAAAGGCGGCGGTAACCGGAAGGAAAATAAGATCGCTCAGGAGAATTTAAGAAGGCGGAAATAATATCAGCCAGGCGGTAATTTCTCCTGCTCCAACGCCTGTTGAACCCGTTCAAACTCCTCTTCCACGGCCTGCATTTGAACATTGATCTCAGAACCGGCGCGTTGCAGCACCAGATGTTCCAATTTCGCTACTAAGGCGCTCATTCCGGCTGCGCCAAAGTTTGCCGCGGTGCCTTTGACCGCATGGGCCAGTGTAGCGGCCTGTTCCCAATCACCACTTTGAATGGCTTCCCGCAGACGATCCATTTCTTTGCGCGTGCACTGCTGAAAAGTCTCAATTAACTCGATGTAAGAGTGACGGGCATCCGCTGCATAAAGTGATCGAAGTTCGGACAAAATTTCTTCGTCTAAAACCGGGCCGGGAGTTTTATCCGGAATACTCATGAATCCCCGAGGTGCGTTTAAAAACCATGCCTGGCCGTTGGGTAAAGGAGGGATTTACACCTTCCAGCCAGCTTTTGCTTCACTGTCTTGCCCCACCACGCACCGCTCCCAGATTGATATAACATCGCCGGATTAACCCCTCTGACTCATTTTTCCGGCGCGGAGCCGGGCGTCGCTGGAGAAGCGGTTTCCGAATCCGCTTCGATTTGTTCCAATTGCGGTTTGATATGCACCTGATAACAGGTGGGACAAATACTATGACTGAAATCCGCACCTGTGTGCGTATGGATGTAGGTTTCAATCTGATGCCAATAATCTTTATCGTCCCGGACTTTCGTGCAGTAACTGCAAATCGGCAGCATTCGCTTCAGATCGCTCACCTGGCCCATGTAGCCAATGATCCGCTCGGCCACTTTCAACCGGATCATTAATTCTTCCTGTCGCAAAGGTTTGGTCAGAAAATCGTCAACTCCGACATCCATCGCTTGATGATAATTCTCCCGCCCGGTGCGAGCCGTCAACAGGATGAAATAGATATACTCTTTTCGACGACGCCGGTTGCGGATTTTTTTACACAATTCAAGGCCATCCATTTCGGGCATCATCCAATCGCTGACAATGACTTGAACCGGTTCGCGAATCAGAGCGTCCCAGGCCTCTTGCTCTGTTCGC
>JBEHZA010000125.1:0-11348 GCA_048497895.1 Verrucomicrobiota bacterium | reverse complement strand
CCGGGTTTTTGGTCCGGGCGAGTTGCCCAAGGTTCATGGCCAGATAATAATGGGCCGGAGCCAAAGCGGGGTCACCCGCAATCACCTGCCGACAGGCGGCAATCCCTTCTTCTGCCAGGGTTTCCCGCTGGGTATCATTGGTCGCGTATTCCGCCCAATCAAAGCAGGAACGGGCAAAGTGCCAGGCCAAAAGTGCGTCGGTAGCCGCTTTGGCATGGCGGGCTTTGGCTTCCAAATAGGTTTGTTCAGCCCGCTGGGCAAACGGATCTTCCGCCCGGGCCGAAGCCAAAGCGAAGAGGCAAGCGAACAAAAT
This sequence comes from Verrucomicrobiota bacterium, assembly GCA_048497895.1. GTDB lineage: Bacteria > Verrucomicrobiota > Verrucomicrobiia > Limisphaerales > JBEHZA01 > JBEHZA01. The sequence continues at coordinate 11,035 of JBEHZA010000125.1, read as the reverse complement.
AAACCATTTACGCTTCACAATTAAATTTTAACTGGCGGAGATAAGAACAAATGCTGCCCGGAGAGCCCAGAATTAATTGTTGCGAACAGGCCCGTTGCATCTATACTACACCAATGCGGTTAAAATGGAACCTTAAGCTTGTGGTCTGGCCGGCAGCGACTTTGCTGCTGGTAACCGGCTGCGGCGGCTTATCGGCTTCCAAGTCTGTTTCCCCCGCTTCGTTCTTCCTGCCAGGACTAATGCAAGTCACTCCAGTTCAGCAGGATCAGTTCGTTTCCACAGTTGGAAAAGAACCTCAGCCTGCGCTTGCCGCAGGGTCCACCGTAGAACGATTTCAGGTCCAATAAATCCTATGCGTTTTCCTTTAGCGCTGACGGCGAAAATCGCCAAGCACATCATCAAGCATAAATTGGCCAAAACCCCCAGGTTTGCCATGGTGCTGCAACTCGAACCGTTGCACACCTGCAATCTGACCTGCACGGGTTGTGGCCGTATCCGCGAGTATTCCACCAGTCTCAAAGACATGATGTCTCTGGAGGATTGCCTCGCGTCCGCCAAAGAATGCGATGCTCCAATGGTGAGCATTTGCGGTGGCGAACCCCTAATTTATCCTAAGATCGAAGAATTGATCGCTGGTCTGCACGAACAAGGCCGCGTCATTTACGTCTGCACGAACGGCATGTTCATGCGGAAAAAGATGCGCGATTACGCCGCGGCGGCTTATACCCCGGCCATGGAGCCCAAGATCGCCAAGTTGCTGGCCGAGAAACTGATCACCGACAAGGATGCTGAAGCCATTCGGAATCCGAAAGACGCGAACGCGCGCACCAAGGTCGTCATCAAGCCGAGCAAGTGGATGTATTGGAACGTGCACGTGGACGGTCTGGAATACACGCACGATCTGATTGTGGAACGCGAAGGCGTCTTCAAGGAATGCGTCGAAGCGATCAAGATGGCCAAGATTCTCGGCTATCAAGTGGCGACGAACACGACCGTTTACAAAGAAACGGACGCGAAGGAATTGGAGCAGATGTTCGAGTTCCTCTCCTCCATGGAAGTGGATGGGCACACGATTTCACCCGGTTACGATTACGACGCTGCCAAGAAAGACATGGCCAAGCGTCTCGGTCGTGATCCGAAAGACTTCTTCCTCACCCGCGATTTAACGCGGCAGAAGTTCAAAGACATTCAGAAGTGGGGCGAACGCTTTACCATTTTCGGCACGCCGGTTTATCAGGAATTTCTTGCTGGCAAACGCGAATTAACCTGCACGGCCTGGGCCATCCCCACGCGCAATATCAAGGGCTGGAAAGCACCTTGTTACCTGATGACGGACGGACATTATCCGGCGTATCAGGAGATGCTTGATAAGGTGGATTGGAACAAATACGGCGTGGTCAATGGCGTGGCCCGTGATCCGCGTTGCGAGCATTGCATGGTGCACTGCGGTTATGATCCGAGCGGCGCGCTCGGCACGAATTACCAGAGCGGTGACAACTGGAAGAACATGAAATACAACTTCGGCGCGAAACCGAAGCCGTATTACGAAGGCCGCAACGTGCTGGCATTTAACGGCGTCTCGATTGGCAAAGGCCATCTCGCGGAAGCCAAAGCAGCGATCAACAGCCCGCGTGCAGCCATGAACGGCGCGCAATCCGTGTTCCAGCGCAAAGAAGAAGCGCACGATCATAGCAACGGCAGTTCCTGCGGCACGGGCGATACGTCGCAACGCGATGATTTGCTGGCGAAGATTGCGGCGAAGAAGGCGGAGTAAGCCGCTGCTGAAGAATGGGCAAATATGATAAGCTGCGGCAGAAAATCCTGCTGGCTGAATCCGATGCCAACATCCCATTCGATGCACTTTGCCAACTCTTGAAGCGAATGGGGTTTCAAGGCCGGGTGAAAGGCAGCCATCACATTTTTTGGCTAAAAGGCGTGGAAGAGATTATTAATCTCCAGCCAAACGGGTCAAAGGCCAAGTCGTATCAAGTGGCCCAGATTCGTGATTTGATGATTAAATATAAACTGAGCGATGACGCAAACGAGTAAATACGAACTGATTATTTACTGGAGCAAAGCAGACAATGCTTTTCTGGTGGAAGTGCCTGAATTGCCTGGGTGCATGGCCGACGGGGCGACTCAAGAAGAGGCCTTGGCGAATGCGCAAATCGTAATCGAAGAGTGGATTGAAACGGCGAAAAATCTTAGCCGCTCCATTCCCAAACCCAAAGGCCGCCTCGCTTACGCCTGAACCAAATTTAGAATTTAGATCAATGAAAACACTGTTCCTCTCTCCTCCCAGCTTTGATGGCTTTGACGGCGGCGCTGGCGCCCGTTATCAAGCCAAGCGTGAAGTCACCTCGTATTGGTATCCGACCTGGCTCGCGCAACCCGCGGCGCTCGTTCCGGATTCCAAATTGCTCGATTGCCCGCCGCATAATATCGATATCAAGAAGTGCCTTGAGATCGCGAAGGGTTTTGATCACGTCATCATCAACACCTCGACCCCGTCGTTGAAGAACGATTGCAAGGTCGCGGAAGCCATCAAGGCTGCCCGTCCGGAAACCAAGGTCGGTTTCGTCGGCGCGCACGCGATGGTGTTGCCGACCGAGACGTTGAAGGCGTCGCCCGCGATTGATTGGGTGGGCCGCAAGGAATTTGATTTCACCTGCAAAGAAGTCGCTGAAGGCCGTCCGCTGGATACCATCAACGGCCTCTCCTTCCGCAAGGACGGCAAGATCGTTCACAATCCGGAACGCGAGATGATCGCGGACATGGATTCGCTCCCCTGGGTGGCGGACGTTTACAAGCGTGATCTGGAAATCGAGAAGTATTTCATTGGTTACCTGATGCACCCGTACGTGAGCATGTACACGGGCCGCGGTTGCCCGGCGCAATGCACTTTCTGCCTGTGGCCTCAGACCATCGGCGGCCATAAATATCGCGTCCGTTCGGCTCAGAACGTCGCTGACGAAATGGCTTACATGAAGAAAATCTTCCCGCAAGTGCGCGAGTTCTTCTTCGATGACGATACCTTTACCGCGAACCTGCCGCGCGCGCGTGAAATCGCCAAGAAACTGGCGCCGCTCAACGTCCCGTGGTCCTGCAACAGCCGCGCAAACCTGGATTACGACACGATCAAGTCGTTCAAAGACTCCGGTCTGCGCCTGTTCCTCGTCGGTTACGAATCCGGCAATGACGAAACGCTCAAGCGCATCAAAAAAGGTGTCACCACCGATGAAATGCGGCGTTTCACGAAGTCCTGCCATGAAGCGGGCGTGGTTATTCACGGCACGTTCATTCTTGGGTTGCCGGTGGAGACGAAAGAGACGATTGAGCAAACGATTCAGTTCGCTCAGGAACTCGACGTGTTCTCCATCCAGGTGTCACTCGCCGCGCCGTATCCGGGCACGGAACTGTATGACATGGCCCGTCAAAACGGCTGGTTCACCAAGAAGGACAAGACCGACCTCGTGGAAGGCGACGGGTTCCAGCAAAGCGCCTTGGAATATCCGGGCCTGAGCAAGGACGAGATTTACGAAAACGTGGAACGCTTCTACCACCGCTATTTCCTGCGGCCGAAGCCGATTCTGCGCATCATCAAGACCATGTTGCAGGACAAGGACGTGTTCGTCCGCCGCAGCCGCGAAGGCTACGAGTTCTTCAAGAGCATGGCCCAACGCCGCAAAGACCTGGCCGCTGCGCGGTCAGCGACTGCCGCTGCAGCGTAGCACTCCGGAGAATCCAGTAATTTCAAAGGCGAACGGGAAACCGTTCGCCTTTTTTGTTTCGGTTGATCGCGTAATGCAAAATCAAAGAGATCCTTCTCGGGCTTTTGCAGTCATATGCTTTCATGCGGACAAGGCTGTCCGCACTCCATCTGAAGAGCCGATTCGCACTTTCTCACGGAGCGCGGACCGCTGAGTCCGCGTATTTCAACAGGTTCTTACTGCCCTGAGGCCGAACGGATGAATTTGGAAAGGTCGGCCTTCTGCTTCTTCAAATCGGCGAGGTTGAGATACATCATGTGGCCGGCGGTATAATCATCCATGGTGATGTTCTTCAATAGAGCGGGATCGATGTTGAGATGGTTGAACGTGTAATGCGTCGCCATCCGTGGGGTGGCCAGGTCGAAATAGCCGCTCGAAACATGCACTTTCAGAAACGGATTCCGTGTCAGGCTGTCCGCCAGCGTTTCTGCCACGTTCAGATAACTATTCTGTTCGCCCCAATTCCATGGATGCACATTGCCCGTGAGAATTTCATACGGTAGATCGCTTTCGTATTTCAGTTCCGCGCGAAGGTATTGATTGAACACTCCGGTGAATGCGCCAAATACGCCTTCGCCGCTCGGATCGTATTCCATGCCGTCGTTGAGACGATCCCGCACATAGCCCTTGTAACGGCTGTCGAACCGCCCGATCACTTGTCGTTCGGAACGCAATAATTCCTCGTTGAAACGCCAAATCGGAATCCGCAAATCCGAACGGTCCACGTATTCTTCCGTCAATCCGGTCAGTCGGGCGGTTTCTTTTACGATTTGCGCGCGCTTCTCGGGTGTTAATGATGAGCCTAACAGGAGCGCATGATTATAATCTCCCGCTGCAAATGTTTCCGCTTTAGCTGCGACTTCCTGCACTGGCAATTTCTGCAAGTCAGCGGACAGTTTTTTGTGATACCACGCCGAGGCCGCATAAGTGGGGAGATACAACACATACGGCAAATCATTTCCACCGGAGAACGAAATCGTTTCAAAATTCAGCACCGTGGAAATCAACATGATGCCGTTTACATTCATGCGGTAATGCTCCCGCAACTCGCCGGAAAGGCCCGCGGCCCGCGTCGTCCCGTAACTTTCGCCGACGATAAATTTGGGCGAGGCCCAACGCGTATTGCGCGTCGTGTAGAGCCGGATGAATTCCGCCACGGACTTAATATCCGCCTGCACGCCGTGAAATTTCTTCGCGTCGTCCGGCTTGGTTGCGCGGCTGAAGCCTGTGCTCACCGGGTCAATAAACACCAGGTCCGTTTCATCCAGCAGGGAAAATTCATTGTCGACCAATTGATAAGGCGGCGGCAATGCGTTGCCATCGTCTCTCAGCAGGACGCGCCTCGGCCCCAGCAAACCCATGTGCAGCCACACTGAAGATGAGCCGGGACCGCCGTTGAAAGAGAACGTCACCGGCCGCTTGGCCAAATCACTGACTCCATCTTTCGTGTAGGCGATGTAGAAAATGGAAGCCGTCGGTTTATCTTCTGCGTCCCGCAGCACGATCGTGCCGACTTTCACCGTGTAGTCGATTTTCTGACTGCCGATGTTCAGGTTGTGTTTGCTTTCGACCAGCTTTTCCTTCGGCTCGGATTTCGTTTTCTCCGTTTCTACGGTGGCCTTATCTGCTGGCTTATCGTTGGATTTTTGCGGAGCGTCGTCCGCGTAAGTAAACGAAACCGCTCCGGCAATGAGGAGTGTGCACAAGAAATGAGGCAACTTGACCATGCCCGAATGCTGCCCATCGCTGACTGCTAATGCAAACCGAAAGCGGTCCAGGATGGCCACGCTCAAACACAATTTCATACGCAGATGGATTTATTACGAACACGAAATACTTGATTCGTATTCGTAATTTATGCTATACCATTTGCATGACTTCCCGCAATGCCGGATCAGGCGAAACCAGTCCTGCACTCTTCTCCGATGATCTCCCGTTTTATCTGGCTGGCCTCTACCATGGGTTCAAAGGCTTGATTCAGCGCCTTCGGTTGGATTCCGGCTTGCACCAAAACGCAGTCAATCCCGGCATGGGGAGCATCTTTTTCGCGCTTTGCCAGGAAGATAACTGCATCATCAAACGGCTCGTGGAAAAACTGAAGCTGCCGAATGCCACGTTGACCGGCCTGCTTGACCGGATGGAAGCAACTGGGATTGTTGAACGCTATCCCTGTCCGGATGACGGCCGGGCCTTCCGCGTACGCTTGACTCCCTTCGGGCGTTCACTGGAAAGCGATATGGCCCGCCGCCATCGACTGGCGATGAACGTGCTGCAAACTGGCCTGAACGATGCCGAGGTGAGCGAGTTAAAACGGTTGCTGAGCCGTGTGTTATCCAATCTGCATGCGGATGAGGCTCGCAGCCGGGCGGAGGAAAAAGCCGGACGCGCAAAAGTCCGGGCGGAAAAGTTCGCCCGCGACCGTCGCAAAATACGTGGCCGCAAACGGACTGCCACAAAATAATCCTGACTCTATGAAAACCCAGATCACCGGTTCGCTCACGCTGTTGCTCACGGCTTTGTCTATCGGCTCCCTGCAAGCTCAACCCAAAAACCAACCTGCAACGCCTGTTCCGGCAGGCGTTACCGCGCATCGTGATCTCGCCTATGTCGCTAACGGTCATTCACGCCAAAAGCTCGATCTATATGTGCCGGAGAAAGCCGCGGAGCTATTGCCGGTGATCATCTGGGTTCATGGCGGCGGCTGGCAGGCCGGCAGCAAAGACCAGTGTCCGCCGTTGCGCGGCGGATTTATCGAACGTGGTTACGCCATTGCCAGCATCGGCTACCGCTTGAGTGATGACGCGATTTTTCCGGCACAGATCGAAGATTGCAAAGCCGCCCTCCGCTGGCTGCGTGCTCATGCGCAGGAATATCATTTGGACGTGAACCGCTTCGGCGTGTGGGGCAGTTCCGCTGGTGGCCACCTCGTCGCCTTGTTGGGCACCAGCGGCGAGGAGAAGGCTTTCGATACCGGGGCTAATCTCGCTCAATCCAGCCAGGTACAGGCAGTATGTGATTTCTACGGACCAACTGATTTCAGCGTCTTCGTCTCCACGCCGGGATATGAGAGTCATCAACGCGCCGATGCGCCGGAAGGAAAACTTATCGGCGGAGCGGTATTGGAAAATAAAGAAAAGGCCGCGCGTCCCAATCCGATCAATTACATCACGAAAAATAATCCGCCCTTTTTTATCGCACACGGCGATAAAGATCCAACGGTGCCGATCAATCAAAGCCAATTGCTCTTTGAAGCGTTAAAGCAGGCCGGTGTCAGTGTGCATTTTCACACCATTCATGGCGCTGGGCATGGTGGTCCCGGATTTAACGCGTCGGAAGTGAACGAAATGGTGAACGCGTTCTTTGATCGCTACCTCAAGGCTAAAACTCCCGCCGCTGGGCCGCCGGAAGTAAAAACCTCAGAAAGCACAGCCACTAACAGCGGCCCTCAACGTTCGCTTCCGGCGCAGGCCAATCGTCCCCGGATTACGTTCGAGCAAATCCTCGCCCGCGAGGACGCCAACGGAGATGGAAAAGTAACCCGCAGCGAATTCAAAGGACCGCCGCAACTCTTTGACCGGTTGGACCGCAATCACGATGGCGTTTTGACCAAAGAAGATTTCGATGAATCGGCAACCCCCGCTAAATCAAATACGAAGTAAGCTCATGCGGTTGCCCTGATAGCAACGAAACTCAACGCTCTCAATCACATTGCCTATCCCCGCATTCCGTCCTTCTTCTCAAGTGAGAAGGGTGGACGAAGATCAATTTTTTCCGTTTCCTAAACCTCCGCCCACTGTCTTAGCAGATTGTGATACACCCCGGTCAATTGCACCGCCGTTTGTGACGCCACGGCATTGTCCGGCAAATCACGGCCCAATCGTTGAATCGCCAAATCCAGATCGAACAATAACGAGCGTTGCCCGTCATCGCGCAGCATGCTTTGAATCCAGAAGAAGGAGCAGATGCGTGCGCCGCGGGTTACGGGCGTGACGTGATGCAGACTCGTTGCCGGATAGAGCACCATATGACCCGGCGGCAGCTTCACTTTTTTGACGCCGTAGGTATCTTCCACGCAAAGCTCACCGCCGTCGTATTCTTCCGGCCCCGCAAAGAACAGCGTGGCCGAAAGATCCGTGCGGATGCGATGCGGTGTGCCTGGCACCGTGCGAATGGCGTTATCCACGTGCGTGCCGAATGATTGCCCGCCGGTGTAACGATTGAACAGTGGCGGAAACACCCGCAAGGGCAGGGCGGCTGACAGGAACAATGGATTCTTGCCGAGCGCCGCGAGGATCATATCACCGAGCTGACGCGCGGCGGGATGACCTTCGGGAATCTGCATATTATCCTTTGCCTTGGCAGATTGGTGGCCGGCGGTCACTTTGCCGTCCACCCATTCTGCCTGGTCGAGAATCTGCCGCGCCTGCGCTACTTGCTCGGGCGTTAATACGTTCGGAACGCTGAGTAACATATCGAGACTTTCTTACAATTCTCCGTTGCCGTCAAAACCTCAGCGACGCTGTAAGAATCGCTGTCCGTCCAACTCCCGGAATAGAATGCCCGCCACCCACGCGGTCAATATACTTTTCGTTCCAGAGGTTCGAGACATTGACCCGGAAGGTCAGGTTTTTATTGGCCTTCCAGGAGACCATCCCGTCCTGCAACCAATAACCCGGCACCGAACTGGTTTCGATGTTGTTCGAGAACCGTTTATCCACGAATTGCACACCTGTCCCGACACTGAAACCGTGCGGCAATTCGTAAGTGGTCCAGATACTCGCCGTTTGTTCCGGCGTGTTGGAGAGGCGATGGCCCTGTTCCGGAATCGGCACGCCATTGTAGGTCGTGATTGTCGTTGAGCTTAAGATTTTGCTCTCCATCACAGCGTATCCACCGTAAACGCTCCAATCTTCCGTGAGCTTTCCGGAGACACCGAGTTCAATCCCTTGCACCAATACTTCGCCAGTTGTGCTGACTACGGCCGTTACTGGGTCCGTTGTCCGGTAGTTATTCTTGTCGGTGCGGAAGAGTGCGCCGCTCAGCGAGAGCCGGTCATCAAAGAATTCCCATTTGGTGCCCAACTCGAAACTCTGGCTCGTTTCCGGATCGAGGTTGGCCGTGGTTGTGCTCAAGGTCAAACCTTCCGCTGAAGGATTGAATGAAGTCCCGTAACCGAAATAAATGCTCCCATTCGGCACCGGCTTATAAACCAATCCGGCGCGCCATGTCGGCGCCAAATCAGAATGGCTCAATTGGGTGATGGCGCCTGCGGCCGTTTTCGACGTATAAGTGATGTCAAACGCATCCACGCGCACACCTACGCTGAAGATCCATTTCTCACTCAGTTTAACGGTGTCAAAGAGTGAGCCGCCGAGAGAATCAGAAACGAACTGATTATAAGCTCCCGTCCGCCGGACTTCCGAGAAGATCGAATAAGGGTTGGGATAATACGGATTATCCAGCGGAGCCGGATAGAACGTCGCCCCATTGACCCACGGCGTCACCCCCGCGGTCCGCAGGTAGTTGAGTTCCATCTCATGATTGTATTCCAGGCTGCTGATTAACGTATGTTCAAACGTGCCCGTATTAAATTTGGTCGTGAGGTCCGTTTGGTTTGCAAAGACCTGATCCGTTTGATCACGTGATTGCAGTTCATGGTTAAAGCCATACGTGTGACCGCCCACTGTGACCAGGTGATAATCCGGATTCGGCGGCGGATCAGTAATGATGCGCGGCGCGGTAATGGCGGAATCACGATACGTATGCTCCAACCGGCTGGCGTTTTGAACTTTAATGTCATCGTTGAAATCGTGCTCCAGCTTCAAGGTGACAATGTCATTGGCGACATTTTCGTAATCCCGTCCCACCAACCCCAGGAAGCTTTTGTAATCCAGCGGCGCAATTTTACCTACCGCACTCGCTCCGCCGTAGGGATTATTGCTGCTCGAGACAAACGGCAAGCCATAGCTGGGCAGGTTATTCTCCTGCAAGTGGAGATAACTGAGCGTCACGCGCGTGTCTGTCCCCAGACCGAAAGCGAAGGAAGGCGCAATGCCCCAGCGTGAGTCATGCACCAGATCGCGTCCGGCGAAATCCTGATCATGATAAACTCCCGTTACTCGAAAAGCCGCGCCATCCAGGCCGATTTTGGCCAGCTCCGGCAGCGGCTGATTGATGTCCGCCGTGGCCCGGTAATATTCATCCGTGCCGAGACTGAGGTCAGCGCCGTAAGCCGCATCCAGCTTGGGCGTCTTGCTCACCATGTTGACGACGCCGCCCGTGGAGCCGCGTCCGGAGTAAGCGGAGTTCGGTCCCTTGGAAACTTCGACCTGCTCAATGTTGAACGCGTCACGCGTATAACCGGCGACATCGCGTACGCCGTCGATAAACATATCCGTGCGTGCGCTGAATCCGCGAATCGACATTTGGTCGCCCGCCGGCACGCCGCCTTCACCCGCCTGAAAACTAATGCCCGGCACGTTGCGCAGTACGTCGCGCAAGGTCACCGCTCCCTGATCCTGCATCACCGCCTGCGGCACCACGTTGAGCGTCTGCGGCGTGTCCCGCAACGGTTCCACATATTTCGGAGAGGCGATCTTTTCCGGCTTGTAACCTTCTGCTGGTTTCTCCTGTTGTCCTTTGACCACTACGTCCGGCAACTGCGTCGGCGAATTCGTCGACGTATTGGAGGAAGTCGATTGAGCCGGAGCGCCTGCCTTCGCGGGCGGCGTGTTGGTGCTTTGCGCGCCAGCCGTCGTTACTCCGGCGGCCATGACGAGCGCGGTCAGGTGTTGCACGAACTTGTCGTTGCGCGTGCCTTTGCTGCAAATGGACATTTTTTTCATTATTAGTAATTCGTAAAACGCGCTGTGGCCCCCGGAATCACCGCAGGAGGAACTGCGTGATTCAACGTGAAACCGTGTCTTCCGGGCGGCCACAGCAAAGTTTCAACGGTCATCAGCTTGCCGGAAGCAAGCGAGACGTGCTTTCGCTCGTTTGCCATTTATCATCGGCCTCTTGCGCTTTTTGAAAATAAATTAGAGTTCTAAAAAAGTGGTTTTAACCCTGATTTTCCGGCATGAACTGGAAAATACTGTGCCTGGTTCGGACTGGAGACAGAGAGGGTGAATCGGGCCGGAGAAGAATTTTTTAAGTGGATTGAGCTGCTGATTTCAGCCCGGTAAGCGGCTCAATCCACTCGCTGTGATTTGTTACGACAGCGCCAACGCGGAGAACGGGATCGCCTTAATCAACGGCGAACGGGC
>JBEHZA010000124.1:0-11417 GCA_048497895.1 Verrucomicrobiota bacterium | reverse complement strand
GTCCGACACTGTTTGATTGGGTCACCTGGCTGCGACCGGGGACGGTCGCTGTCCGGTAAGTTCAACGAATTCGCGTGGCAATTGCATTGATGTATGCCTAACAAAGCTCCAGAGGACTGGAGCAGTCCAGGACGCTAGCGCGAGGTGTACGCTCAATAAAACCGGGCGAAGCTGGTCCGACTAATCGGATTCTTCGATCTGTTTCCGGAGGAGGCCGTTGTTGACCATGATTTCGTAGCCGTGGTCGTCATCGATGGCGCGCCGCCAGAATTCGCCGCCGGCACATTCGATGATAAGCCCGCCCGCCGCAATGTCCCAGAGGCGCACGCCGTATTCTTTATAGGCGTCCATGCGGCCAGTGGCAACGTAGGTCATGGAGAGAGCGGCGGCACCGAGAATGCGAATCTTGCGCACGCGATGGACGAGACGGTTGAAGACGGGCAGCATCTTGAGCAGCGTCTCTTCATATTTCGCAAAGCCCATGGCAATGATGGCTTCGTTGATTTTCTTGCGTTTGCTGACGTGAATAACGCGGCCATTCATCCGCGCAGGCTGGCCGCGAATGGCGGTCCAGATTTCATCGCAGAAGGGATCATAAACGACGCCGACAATGGTCAGGTAACCGCCATCGCCTTTTTTATCATTGCTCTTCACTTGCAGCGCGATGGAGACGCAGGCGTGCGGGAGGCCGTAAGTAAAATTCACGGTGCCATCAATCGGGTCCACCACCCAACGGTATTCCGCCTTGGTATCGCCCAGTATGCCTTCTTCGCCCAAAATGGCGACGGCAGGAAAACCTTGTCGCAAGGTCCGCTCGATCAATTTCTGGCAACGCACGTCCAACTCAAGTTTGATGTCGTGTTGGGTTGCCTGATTGACTTTCTTGGTAAGGCGTAAATTTTTGCGCATGACGGCCCCCGCGGCTTGAGCGGCCTTAACGGCGCAGGCCAGCGCCTTTTTTTCAGAAATTTTCATGGGTAATAATAAAAAGCGGCAGCGATCAGGGAATGATCTCCTGGCGGAATTTGAGTTCTTTCTCCTGTTCGGAGCGCAGTTCCGAGAGCAAATGGTTGCGGGTGGCTTTGATGACGTTAAATAAATCGGCGGCTTCGATCAAACGGGGAACACTTACATAATCAGCTCCGGCGGCGTAAAGCGCCGGAACATCCGCGAAAAATTCGGCATGCACGATGATCTTGGCCTCGGGACTGATTTCACGCAGCATGCGGGTCAATTTTTGATTATTAACACCGCGCAAAATGCTGTTGGGGAGCGAGCAGACGATGATTTCCGCCTCGCCCACACCGGCATGAATCAGGGTATCGCGTTGGCTGATATCGCCGTACTTCGCGTAAATACCGCGGGCGTGCAAACGTTCATTCACTTCGGGATTAAAATCCACCACGGCCAGGCTTTTAAGCAATTCGGGGGCCTGAGTTTGAATTTCCTCCAGCAACGAACTGGCGGCCCAGGAGAAGCCGAGCAAAAAAATGCGCGCCTTGGGTTTAGGCGCCATTAAAAAAACGGTCGCCTCATCCAGATCGCGCACGTTGAAATCGCTCAACCAGCGGCTGACCCAGCGCATCACGTATTCCGAATTGGAAATCAGATAGGTCGAACCGACCGCCAGGAAGACAAAGGAATAACTGATGATGCCGACGGTTTCCTTATCAATGTGGCTGGAGTCGAACCCCAGCTTAAGAATGACGAGGGAAAACTCACTGATCTGGCTGAGGTTGATGGCGGAAATAATGCTGGCGCGATGGCCGTTCTGCATTTTCAACATGGGCAACGCGACCGTCACAAAGCGGCTCGCGAGGACGAAGAGACTAACGATAATCGCCCATTTAATGTGGAACCAGGAAGGGGTTGGAATGCTCATCCCGAGGGCCACAAAAAATAAAATGACAAAGAAATCGCGCAAGCTGGTCACTTTGGCGGTCACGTCCAGCGTGTAGGGAAAAGTAGAGATGGCCACACCCGCGATCAACGCGCCCATTTCCGGGGATAGCCCCAATCCTTTGGCCGTTCCCGCGATCAAAAAACACCATGCCAAAGCGCCGACGAGGATTAATTCGGGCAACCGGGCGACCGTTTGAAAAATGGCAGGCAAAGCAAACCGGCTGACCGCAAAAGCGATGCCGACGAGCAACAACGCTTTCAATAATGATTTCGCAATAATCAACAACTCGGGATGATTAAGGTTTGGCTGGATGGCCAGGAAAAGAATGGCCAGCACGTCCTGCAAGACCAGCACGCCCAGCGTGATGCGACCCGGCAAAGTATCCATCTCCCGTTTATCATAGAGCAACTTCACGGCGATGACCGTACTGCTGAGCACCGTCGCTACCGCAAGATAAAGCGCGTCCAACCCGCTATGCCCCAGAGAAAATCCCGCACACCAGAAAAAGAAGAGCCCAAGAAGGCAACCGCCAAACATCTGCGTGATCGACGTAACCGTAATCAGACGACCCGACCCGAGAATTTTCTTCAGGTCGATTTCCAACCCGATCATGAAGAGGAGCAGGATCAATCCCAATTCTGAGATCGTCTGAATGGTGGCTTCATTCTGAATGAGCTTCAGCGGGCCGGAGGGACCAATGAGATAACCAGCGACGAGGTAGGCCAGGATCAAGGGTTGCTTGAACACTTTGGCACCGACGGCCACAATCCAGGCGGCCACGATGCAAATCGCCATGTCGTTCAGGATGCTTTGATCCATGGGCTGTGAGGTTACGGAAACAACCGTGCGTTAGGAAAGAAAAACTCTTTCCATTCCTTAATTATTAAAAACCGCCCCCTTTTACCCGTTCAGGGCTTCCAGTGACGCGACCAATTGTTGGCGCTTGGCCTGCCAGTTGACGAGCCGCTGTTGATGCTCTTCCAAAACAGACGGCGGCACCTTTTGCGTGAAACCCGGGTTGTTCAACTTTTGCAGCACTTTGGCAATTTCGACGTCGGTCTTCTCGATTTCTTTGCTCAAACGCGCCTGCTCGGCTGCAACATCGATTTGGCCTTCCAGCGGCAGATACAGGTCGCCCATGGGGGAATGCACCACGGGGGTGCCTTTGCGTGGCTGGTATTCCGTCACGATCTCCAGGGTCTCGGCATTCAACAGCAGCTTCAACACTTCCGCTTCATACGCGTCCAATTCCGTCACCGGCTTGAACACATACTTCACTTTCTTGCCGGATTGAATATTCGCCTCCCGGCGCAGGTTGCGGCCTTGAGTCACCAATTCATACTTGGTGTTCACCAGACGCTCGAAACTTTCATCCAGGCCATAGAACGACTTAAAGTCCTCGTCCAACGCCTTGGGCCAATGGGAGTACATAATGGTCTTGCCCCCCTGCCCTTCCGGCAATTCCTGATGATAACCTAAACCATGCCAAAGCTCTTCCGTAATAAACGGCAGGAACGGATGGAACAAGCGCAGCATGTGCGACAGCACAAAGTCGATGACCGCGAGCGTGTTCGCCTTGCGGGCTTCGTCCGTGCCGTGGAACACGGCTTTGCTGGCCTCCACATACCAATCGCAATATTCACTCCAGAAGAAGCGATAGAGCGTGGCGGTGGCGTCGCTGAATTTGTATTCCGTAAAGGCAGTGGTGACTTCGCGAATAGCCGCGTCCAATCGCAGGAGAATCCATTTGTCATCCGAAGTCAGCAACGCGGGCGTAATTTCGCCTTCGCTCTGGCCGCCTTGCATCTGACGGAAACGACAGGCGTTCCAGAGTTTGTTGCAGAAGTTGCGGCCGAGTTCGACTTGTTGTTCATCAAACAAGACATCCTGCCCCAAAGGCGCTCCACGCATGACGCCGAAACGCAAGGCATCCGCACCGTAATTAGCGATCAAATCCAACGGATCAGGCGAATTGCCCAGGCTCTTGGACATCTTGCGCCCCTGCTTATCGCGGATAATGCCGGTGAAATAAACGTTCCGGAACGGCAGGTCATACATGTACTCGTAGCCCGCCATGATCATGCGCGCGACCCAGAAGAAAATAATGTCCGGACCGGTCACCAGATCGGTAGTCGGGTAGAATTTCTTCAAAGTATCGGTCTTGTCCGGCCAGCCCATGGTGGCAAACGGCCAGAGCCAGGAACTGAACCAAGTGTCGAGCACGTCCGGGTCTTGCGTCCAACCTTCACCCTGCGGCGCTTCCAAGGAACAATGCACTTCATCCCCGCGATACCACACCGGAATGCGATGCCCCCACCAGAGCTGGCGGCTGACGCACCAATCCTGCAAGCCGCCCATCCAATGGTCATAGACCTTGGCCCAGCGGTCGGGGTAAAATTTCATGCGCCCATCCGCCACGACAGAACGGGAGGCTTCGGCACTCGGATATTTGAGGAACCATTGTTCGCTCAAACGCGGCTCGATGGGCACATCGGCGCGTTCGCTGTAGCCGACGTTATTCTGATACGGCTCTTCTTTTTCCAGCACGCCAAGTTCCGCCAGTTTTTCCACTGCCACTTTGCGGGCCTTGAAACGATCCAGTCCACGCAAATCGGCACCAGCCAATTCGCTCATGGTGCCATCGGCATTGATGACTTCAATCGGTTCCATCATCGCCAACTTCCAAATGAAGGGCGACGTGGAAGATGAAGTCCGGCCAAATTCCGTCACGCGCTGATAAATTTCAAAGTCCGCTTTGTCGTGAGCAGGCGTCACCTTAAGCACACCGGTGCCGAACTGAAAATCCACGTGACCATCGCCAATAATCGGAATGAGCCGTTGTTCGCGCGGCATTTCGGCAGGCAGCGGACGCACCGCGTGCTTGCCAATGAGGCGATTGTAGCGGGGATCATCCGGATTCACGGCAATGGCCGTATCGCCAGGAATGGTTTCCGGACGGGTGGTGGCAATGGTCAACCACGTGCCGGGTTGCTCAGCGACTTCCACCTTGAAGTAATATAAGGAGCCCTTCTGCTCCTTCATGATCACTTCTTCATCCGAAAGAGCCGTCAACGAAACCGGACACCAGTTCACCATGCGTTTACCGCGGTAGATGAAACCCTTTTGATAGAGATCCACGAACACGCGCTGCACGCAGCGTGAATATTCAGGGTCCATCGTGAACCGTTCACGAGTCCAATCACAGGACGCGCCCAGCTTCTTAAGCTGTTGAATGATGATGCCGCCGTGTTTTTCTTTCCATTCCCAGACTTTTTCGAGGAATTTTTCACGCCCCAGATCATCGCGATGCTTGATCTGGCCGGCTTTCTTTAAAGTGCGCTCGACCACCGTTTGGGTGGCAATGCCCGCGTGATCCGTGCCGGGGAGCCAAAGAACTTCTTTACCATCCATGCGTGCCTTGCGGGCAAGAATGTCCTGAATGGTGTTGTTAAGCACATGCCCCATCGTCAATACGCCAGTCACGTTGGGCGGCGGAATGACGATGGAATAGGCGGGCTTGGCGGAATCCGGATTGGCGACAAAACATTTCTGTTCGAGCCAAAATTGATACCACTTATCTTCGACCGCTTGCGGTTCGTAGGCTTTGGAAATTTCACTCATGACACATTCTTTCAACCACGGATGAACACAGATTAACACGGATAAAGACAATAGGAAACAGCAGGTTCCCATTTGGGACCGGCAGCTTCAAATTCAAAATACGAAAGCTGTGGCGCATTCTGTTCAAAATAATTTTAACCACGGATGAACACGAATAAACACGGATTAAGACATCGCAGAAAGTTGTCTTTCCTCATGTATCCGTGTCCATCTGTGTTCATCCGTGGTTAAATTGATATTTGTCGTCACAGGACGAGACGTTCCCATTCCAAACGGGCATGTTTGAAGTTCAAAATCAAACCAACCCGTAACTTCGTTATCTTGAGATAGTTCAACATCTGGCCCCGTTCGTGATCGGTAATGCGGTCAACAACCTTCGTATCAACGATTAACGACTCAAAAGCGATCAGGTCAGGCACAAATTCCCCGACCTGAACCTGACGAAAGAGAACAGGGAACCTTCGCTGTTGATCAAAAGCGATGCTGTTCAGCTTAAACAATACGATTAAGGAATTCTCGTAAATCTTCTCACGCAAGCCATGCCCAACTTCATTTAACACTTCAAACGAGAACCCAATCAGACGTTGGGTTTCTTCTTTCAGCAACAGTTTGGTGTTCTCGGGCTGGTGCAGATCCATAGTCCAATTTCCTTAGTTCGTTTTAAACATCCATTGATTTAAACTACGGATGGACACGGATCAAAATTTGAATTCAGCAATCGCCAGGAATGTCTTTATCCGTGTTTATCGGTGTCCATCCGTGGTTAGATTTCCGATCCCGTTGCGATCAGATTATTTCTTTATCAGACGATATTCCATGCTATCGATCAGCGCCTGCAAGCTGGCTTCGATAATATTGTCGCTGACGCCGACCGTGCCCCATTCATTCTTGCCATCGGAGGATTCGATGAGCACGCGGGTCTTGGCGGCAGTCCCGGTGGCACTGTCGAGAATGCGCACCTTGTAATCCGTAAGACGAACTTTTTTGAGCTGCGGATAAAAATTGCCGAGCGCAGAACGAAGCGCGGAATCGAGCGCGTTCACCGGGCCATCACCTTCGGCCACGGTATGGGCGACTTCTTTGGCCACGCGAACTTTAACGGTCGCTTCGCAGACGGATTGCTGACCGTTGCCACGCATGGAGACGTGGTAGGTTTCCACCACGAACGGCAATTCTTCATGCTTCAGAATGCGCCGCACGAGCAAGGCCAGCGAACCTTCGGCGGCTTCAAATTCGTAGCCCTGATGCTCCAATTCCTTGATGCGGGCGAGAATGTTTTTCAATTCCGGCGTGTCATTGGAAATCTTGAAGCCCAGTTCCTGCGCCTTCATCACGATGTTGCTGCGGCCAGCCAGATCGCTAATGAGCACGCGGCGCGAATTGCCCACGGCTTCCGGATTGATATGCTCGAAACTGTGGGCGATTTTCTGCACGGCGTTGACGTGCATGCCGCCCTTGTGAGCGAAAGCAGTCGCGCCGACCCACGGTTGATGCGAGTCATGACGGACATTGGCAATTTCATCCACGAACAGCGAAAGCTCTTTCAGCTTGGGCAGCGACGAAACGGGGATACAGCGCTTCTTCATCTTCAGCGCGAGATTGGGAATCGTGCTGGTGAGATTGCAATTACCCGTGCGCTCACCGTAGCCATTCAAAGTGCCCTGCACGTGGACAGCGCCGGCATCGATCGCCGCGAGAGCGTTGGCCACACCGAGACCGATGTCGTTATGAGTGTGGATGCCCAGCTTGACGTTCAGCTTGCCGCGGGCGTCGCCAGTGATTTTCGCCACTTCCGTCGGCAAGGTGCCGCCGTTGGTGTCGCACAAGACCACGAAATCCGCGCCCGCTTTTTCGGCGGCCTGCCATGTCGCCATGGCGTATTCGGGATTGTCCTTATAACCGTCAAAAGAATGTTCGCCATCGTAAATGACGAATTTGCCGTGGTCTTTGAGATAACGGATGGTGTCGCCGATCATCGCCAGATTTTCTTCCGGCGTGGTGTTCAGGACTTCCTTGACGTGGAGCAGCCAGGTTTTCCCAAAGATGGTAACGACAGGCGTTTCCGCTTCAATCAAGAGGCGCACTTGATCATCATTCTCGACCGGAACGTTCTTGCGACGCGTCGAGCCGAAGGCGGCGAGGCGGGCATGCTTGAATTTCTTTTTTTTGGCCTGGGCAAAGAACTCGATGTCTTTGGGATTGGAACCGGGCCAACCGCCTTCAATGTAATGAATACCAAAGGCATCGATGCGTTCGGCGATGCGGAGTTTATCCGCCACCGAGAAATTAATGCCTTCGCCCTGACTTCCGTCCCGCAGGGTCGTATCGTATATTTCAACTTCTGGTTTCATGACAGCTTTGCCCAAGGCGGGGTGGTTGGCTAACCCGCCGCAGGGAACGGGATTTCTACGCCAAGCGGGGCTGCGTTGCAAATCCCAAAATCTACCGGGTGATCCCCTTGAGCCAGCCTCAACCGGAAGAAATTCCGTCAAAACCAGAAAACAACGGCTTTACGACCGGCTGGACATGAGGGGTAAGGCGATCTGCTCGGGGGTAGAGGCCCGGTTTTCGCGCCAGTCGCGGGCTTGCTCAACCACCTGGTGCATCTGCTGGAACCACCAGCGCGCCCGGCTGATCCGGCGCTGACGCAATACGGTGGCATTTTGGATTCTCGTCTGTTCTAAACTGAGTTCAATTTGGTTCCGCTTAATCATAATTAACCTTTCAATATGGCTAGAGGTTAAACGGAGGGGTTGGACAAAGAGTGTCCAAGCCAAAAGGAAGTTTAAGACCGCAGGCAGCCGATGTGAGATATGGCTTTCACGGTCATGGACGACAACAGCGGTTTCAGCTACAATGAGAACCCGTGAAAAGGCGCTTGCCGATTATTCTGGCCGGGCTGCTGCTGGTGATCGCCGCGCTGGCGGGTTACCGGATGCGCCCATCCCGGAACGAGCCGACGATCGATGGCAAGTATGCCAGCGAATGGATTCAGCAACTGGCCCATTCCGATAATGATGTTTTGGATCGTGATCAGGCAATCCGTTCCCTGACCCAACTCGACGCAGCAGCCGTGCCGGCTCTGGTGGAGGCCTTGCAAAAGCAGGATTCTTTTTACACCCGCAATTTCGATTCGTTCGGCGCTCATCTGCCGGGATTCGTCTTGAAGCTGGCACCTGCGCCCGAACCTTCATTGGACGTGCGGCGGGCAGCGGCGAGGCAATTGGGTGAACTCGGTTCCAGTGCGCGCGCCGCCATTCCGGCCTTGTGCAACGCACTGAAAGACCCGGACCGCGTGGTGCGTGGATATGCGTACACGACCTTGAACCAATTAAGCGCCAAACCGGAGGACATTATCAACGGCCTCGTGGGCGCGCTGCATTCGCCGGATCCGGATATCCGGGTGTTCGCGGCGGGTGAACTCGGGTTATTCGTGCCGGAATCGAAATCGGCTATTCTGGATTTAACGGGTGCGCTGGAAGACACGGATACGTCGGTGCGCTTGAATGTGGTGCATACGCTGGGCTTGATGGGATCGAGCGCCAAAGCGGCTTCGCCCACACTCGCAAAAATGTTGAATGATCCACTGGTGGAAATCCGGTTTAACGTGGCTACTACGCTCTGGCAGATTGATCAAAGCCGCATTCCCGAAGTGGTTCCAGTGCTGGTCGAGATTTTAAAAAGTGACGACGATTCACTGGTGGCCACTTGCATTCGTTCGCTCGGCGATATTGGACCGGCGGCGAAAGCGGCGATTCCTTCACTGGAAAAACTGGCGACCCGCACAGAAGTCAACCTGCGCCGCATGGCCACAGAAGCGTTGATCCGCATCGACCCGCTCAGCGTCGATAAGAGCGGATAACGTGGCCGGACATTTTTAGAATGGCGGGTGGCTGGAATAACGTTGGCGGAAGCATTGGTGCTGGCCTTGGCGGTGCCCGCAGGAGCTTTGAAAGAGGCACTGACGCAAGCGATGCTGGTAAAACAGCCTTGAGTAAATCTCCGCAGTCGTTTTCTCTTCGGGGCGCATTAATTAAATCATGCTCATCGCCTTTAACAAACCGTACGGTGTGCTCTCACAATTCACGCCGGATGGCTCACCAAACAGGCCGCTGGCGGAGTTTGGCTTTCCACCACGCGTCTATCCGATCGGACGGTTGGATGCGGATTCGGAAGGGTTATTGTTGTTGAGTGATGAGGCTAAGTTGAATGAGCAATTATTGCATCCGCGCCACGCGCATGAACGCATTTACTGGGCGCAAGTGGAACGCGTGCCGACGCCGGAAGCACTGGCGCAATTGGCCAAAGGCGTGACCATTCAAGGGCACAAGACCTTGCCGTGCCGCGCGTGGCTGCTGGAGCCACAACCAACCGTGTCGCCACGCGATCCGCCCATCCGCTTTCGCAAATCCGTGGCGGACGTGTGGATTGGTCTGGAACTAGTCGAAGGAAAGAACCGGCAGGTGCGGCGCATGACGGCAGCGGTGGGGCATCCCACGTTGCGTTTGATGCGCGTGCGAATTGGCGATTTTGAATTAGGCGAGCTGGCACCGGGTAAGTGGAAGGAACTAACGAGTGAAGAGCGGAAACGGGTGTTGGGGTAAGAAGGATTTTGACACGAAGGGGCACGAATTAAACACGAATTAGGATGGGAAGATTGAAAAGGGAATTCCCAAATTGATTTCAGAGTCTCGTTACCTCGTCTCCTACAATATCGATTGAAAAACTTACTTTCCCGCTACGCTGGCTCGGAGGGGATTGCTTTCGGAAAATGGGGTGGGAGTGACATTCTGGATTTTCAACCAGGAGAGATAGGCGGCGCTGTTTTCACCGGCGGTGGCGTAATCGCGGAGTTTTATTTTTCTGCCGTCCACGGTCGCGAACTCCATGGTCAGCAGGGATGGCGTTGAACCATCAGGCGGCAAAAGATTTCCTTTTAGAGTCGCCGCATCAAGTATCGGCCCGGGGTAAGCGGCGGGCGAAAAGCTGCTGACGTTAACCCAGTGTTCTTTGGAATCGGCGTGTTTGGATTCGAGCACGGTCAATTTCAACGTGTGCTGGCCGGGTTGCAGGTCGTGATATTCCCAGGTGAACGGCTCTTCACGCTTCAGACCGTATTGATCGACGATGGCAATTTCCTGACCATCGATTTGCACGCGCACTTGTCCGGCGTCATCATAACGATAGCCTTTCCAGATGATTTTCGTGCCCTCAAATTTGGTTTCGAGCGTCGCGCCAATATGTTTCGTAACCGAGGCAGTGGCACGGTGTGTCCAGTCCGGACTAAAATCCACTCCTGGATTCGCCGCCGAACGCTGGCGATCCATTTCATACACCAACAAGAGCGGGCCGCGATAGATCGAGGACTTGCCCGCGCATTGCTGTTCACCCGCCCAATAGCGCAACGCAAAATCGAGATTCACTTCCACGGTATCGCCTTTTTTCCACTTGCGATCCAACACCAGGTAATGGCCCGGTTGCACACCGGAGACCGCTTTACCATTCACCCGCACGCGGCTCTGCGCGGACCAATACGGGATGCGCAGCTTTAGCGGGAAACGCAACGTGTGTTCGGGTGAAATTTTCAAAACGATGACCCCAGCACGCGGATAGTCGGTTTGTTGCTGGAGTGAGACGGTGGTGTTTTGCAACTTTGCGCTCATTGTGGAGGGACCATACCAATTGACCACCAACCCCTGCCCGTCCGTCATCAAGGCCCAATCGCTGATCATCCCAAAGCCGCGTGGAGCATTCGCGCTGCAACAATTGATTTCCTCGCTGCCGGGGCGAATCTGAAACGCGATTTGTTGCGTGCTGTTGCCACGAATGCCGTCCATGGGCGTGTTGTAAGTGCACCATTTGCCCGTGTGATTTTCGTAGGCGAGCACTTGAT
>JBEHZA010000123.1:0-11423 GCA_048497895.1 Verrucomicrobiota bacterium | reverse complement strand
GCTCTCAGCAGTATGAAATTAACCTGCCGTTCATCACCGCAGATGCGACGGGACCGAAGCACATCAGCACGAAGCTGACCCGGGCGCGGATGGAACAACTCTGCGATGATTTGTTCGAGCGCACGGTGGGGCCGACGAAGAATTGCTTGAAGGATGCGGGGATCAGTTCTGACAAGATCGATGAATTGGTTTTGGTCGGTGGCATGACACGCATGCCGCGCGTGGTGGAAACGGCGCGGGCGATGGTGAACAAGACGCCGCATCAAGGGGTGAACCCGGATGAAGTGGTGGCCGTGGGCGCGGCGATTCAAGGCGGCGTGCTCAAGGGCGAAGTGAAGGACGTGTTGCTGCTGGATGTGACGCCGTTGTCGCTGGGCATTGAAACGCTGGGCGGGGTGTTCACGAAATTGATTGAGCGCAATACGACGATCCCGACGCGTAAATCGGAAGTGTTTTCGACAGCATCAGATAATCAGCCAGGCGTGGAGATTCACGTGTTGCAAGGGGAACGCCAGTTCTCGCGCGACAACAAGAAGATCGGCAATTTCCAATTGACGGACATTCCTCCGGCGCCCCGCGGTGTGCCGCAGATCGAAGTGGCCTTTGACATCGATGCGAACGGCATTCTGCACGTGAGCGCGAAGGACTTGGGCACGGGCAAGGAACAGAAGATTACGATTTCGGCGAGCAGCGGTCTCTCGAAGGATGAGATCGAGAAGATGCGCCGGGATGCGGAAGCGCACGCGGAAGAAGACAAGAAGCAGCGCGAAGAAGTGGAAACGCGCAATGAAGCGGACAGCTCGGTCTATCGCACGGAGAAAATGCTCAAGGACAATGCCGACAAAATCTCAGCGGACGACAAGGGCAAGATCGAAAGCGCAGTAGCGGCAGTGAAGGAAGCGTTGAAAGGCACGGATGCTGCGGCGATCAAGTCTTCGAGCGAGAAGCTCAATGAAACCTGGCAGGCGGTTTCTACCGAACTTTACAAAGCGGCGGCTGAAAAGGCGCAGGCGGGTAAAGCAGCCGGTGGTCCGGGTGACACTTCGACGGCGAGTTCCGGTTCGGCGGGTTCAGCCGGCTCCAAGGCTGCTGGCGGCAAGGACGAAGGTCCGATCATCGACGCGGAAGTGGTCGATGAAAAGAAGAGCTAAGCCAATTCTAAACAATTTTCCCGTCGCGAGTGCGACGGGATTTGATTCAACAAAGATCAAAAGCTAAACATAAAACAACAGAAAGACGAACGTATGGCAATTAACGTCAAACCGCTCGGCGACCGCGTATTGGTCGAAGCGATCGAAGAAAAAGAAGTCAAGAAGGGTGGTATCATCATTCCTGATTCGGCAAAAGAAAAACCCCAGGAAAGCGTCGTAGTAGCGCTGGGCACCGGCAAAACTGACGACAATGGCAAGAAGGTTGCATTTGAAGTCAAAAAGGGTGACCGCGTGCTTGTGAGCAAATACGGCGGCACGGAAATCAAGTTGGATGGCAAGGAATACAAGATTTTAAACTCGGATGACATTCTCGCCGTCATCGAGTAATCACTAAAAACCAAAGGAAATAAATACTATGGCAGCAAAACAACTTTTATTTGATGAAGCCGCTCGTCAGGCCCTGTTGAAGGGTGTGAACAAGCTGGCTCGCGCAGTCGCCGCAACCCTGGGGCCCAAAGGCCGCAACGTGGTGCTCGACAAAAAATTCGGTTCTCCGACGGTCACCAAGGACGGTGTGACGGTCGCGAAAGAAATCGAACTCGAAGACCCGTACGAAAACATGGGCGCTCAGATGGTGCGCGAAGTGGCGAGCAAAACCAGCGACACCGCTGGCGACGGCACCACGACAGCGACCGTTTTGGCCGAAGCGATTTATCGCGAAGGTCTGAAGTATGTGACCTCCGGCGCGAACCCGATCGGCATCCAACGCGGTATTCAGAAGGCCGTTGACGCGGCGACGGAACAGCTCGCGAAGGTGGCCAAGAAGGTCAAAGACAAGGAAGAGATCAAGCAGGTCGCGACCGTATCCGCCAACTGGGACACCACGATCGGCGAAATCATTGCCGACGCGATGGACAAAGTGGGCAAAGACGGAACGATCACGGTGGAAGAAGCCAAGTCGATCGAAACTACCCTCGACGTGGTCGAAGGTATGCAGTTCGACAAGGGCTACCTGTCTCCGTACTTCGTGACCAACGCAGACACGATGGAAGCGAAGCTGGACGACGCGTACATCCTGAATTTCGAAAAGAAAATCAGCAACCTGAAAGACCTGCTCCCAGTCCTCGAGAAGGTGGCCAAGGTCGGCAAGCCGCTGTTGATCATCGCAGAAGAAGTCGAAGGCGAAGCGCTGGCGACTCTCGTGGTGAACAAGCTCCGTGGCACGATCAACGTGTGCGCGGTGAAAGCGCCTGGCTTCGGTGATCGCCGCAAAGCGATGCTCGAAGACATCGCCATCCTCACCGGTGGCAAATTCATCAGCGAAGATCTCGGCATCAAGCTGGAATCGCTCGGTCTGGAAGACCTCGGCCGCGCCAAGAGCGTTGTCGTGGACAAAGAAAACACGACCATTGTCGAAGGCAATGGCAAGTCCTCGGAAATCCAGGGCCGCGTGAATCAGATCCGCCGTCAGATCGAAGAGACGACCTCGGACTACGATCGCGAAAAATTACAGGAACGCCTGGCGAAACTCGCCGGTGGCGTGGCCGTCATCAATGTCGGCGCTGCGACTGAATCCGAAATGAAGGAAAAGAAAGCCCGTGTGGAAGACGCGTTGCACGCGACCCGCGCGGCGGTCGAAGAAGGCATCGTCCCTGGCGGTGGCGTGGCGTTGATTCGCTGCTTGCCGGCCATCGAAGCGTTGAAGCTCGAAGGCGACGAACAGATCGGTGTGGACATCATCAAGCGCGCCGTCGAAGCGCCGCTCCGTGCGTTGGCTTCCAACGGCGGTGTGGAAGGCTCGATCGTGGTGCAGGAAGTCAAACGCCGCAAGGGTAACGACGGTTACAACGTGGCGACGGGCGGTTACGAAGACCTCGTCAAGGCCGGTGTGGTTGATCCCAAGAAGGTCACCCGCAGCGCGCTGCAGAACGCGTCTTCAATCGCAGCCCTGTTGCTGACGACCGAATGCCTCATCACGGAAATTCCGGAAGAGAAGAAACCGGCACCTGCTGGTGGTGATCACCACGGCATGGGCGGCGGCATGGACTACTAAGTCCCACGCTCTTTCGGGCAACCGAAAAATTCAAAGCGGAGCTGGCGCAAGCTGGCTCCGCTTTTTGTATTTTTTACGGGGGCTGAAATTGCGGAATTAATTACCCGTTACGCGGCTTGACCAAAAGCCGGGTCGCGGCGATATTGGCGACGCTAGCTTGTGGGGGCGTACTGGTTTCGACCAAGTAAATGCGCTGGAAGCGGCATGCCGAGGACGGTTCGTTGGCCTCGTTAATCATCGAACCAAACATAACTGCTAACGAAGAATTAGCTCTCGCGGCCTAAGTGCCTCGACGTTCGCCACTGGACACCTGCTACGGTGGACGAACGCTATAGCAGGTTAGGTTTGCTGTGGAGACTGCGCGCAGCGGGCCGAAAAAATTACATGCAGACTAGGCTGCGCGACTCGTGTCGGATCGCTATCGTGCGGCAGAAAACTCTCTTCCGACTAAGCATGTAGTCTCGACCGGTTTGTTTGCCTGGGACGCGGGTTCAACTCCCGCCGCCTCCACCATTTTAGTTCTTTGGACTTCACTTTCTCCTCGAGAAACAAGAGTGAAATAAACTGCACAGACCAACCTAGCGCTTAATTGCCAATGGAAAATAAACTTTGGGGAATCGCTTCTCAACGATGATATCTCCGCTTGCTATCCGGCAGAAAGATCTGATTTTCCATTTTGGGTTATACGGCGATGGTAGTCAAAATCCGGATGCCGAGCGTAAAAAACAAATGCGCTGGGTATATACCCAGCGCATTTGCTGTTTCCTGGGAGATGCTTGCGATAATCAACTCACCGATGGCGGGGCGAAGCCTTCGCGGTAATTGCGGGAGAGGATTTCGGCGTTGGCTTGATCGTGGTTGGTAAACTTGAATTTGGTGCCGTCCCAACGGAGTTCTTCACCGGGGAAACGGGTGGCCTTGACGGCGAGCAAGGCGGCTTCGGTGATGCGGGAGCCAATGGTGAAGGGAGTCCAGAGCGGCTTTTTCGCGCCGAGGCAATTGTCAGCCCAATCTTTCCAATGGTCGCGTGGTTCGACTTGCGGCAGGGGTTCGTTTTCGACGGCTTTGCCTTTGCGGAAGATGGTGATTTTGCCATCGGCTTCGAGGAGCAACACGCCGTCTTCGCAGACGACCATGGTGCGGTTGGCACCGACTTTGAGCGGGGGCAAGCCGAGGGCGGCAAAGGAGGGTTGCTGGCTGCTGTCGTTGTAGTGGACAACGAATTTTTCGCGAACGAACTTCCCGCCGCCGGCAAACGTAATGACGCTCTGATTGTGCGAGGTGTGGCCAGTCGTAGCCGGCTTGAGCGTGAAAGTAACGACGGCTTCCGGCGCGGGAAGGTCGTAGGCAAAGTAAAGGAGATCGAGGAGATGGCAACCCCAGTCCGCGAGTTGGCCGCCGCCGGTTTCCCAATAGGCGCGCCAACGCCGCGGGGCAAGGTCATCGCTGTAGGGCAGGTCCGTGGTAATGGGGCCGCGCCAGAGGTTCCAATCAAGATAATCGGGCACAGGCTTCGCCGGAGTGTAGGCGCTCCAGGGATCAGAGAAATAATGACCGCGCTCCACCCCGCCGGTCCAGACGTAGGCTTCGACCGGGCGGCCGAGTTGGTTGCTGCGGAGGAGTTCGACGGACTGCATGCGGCCGGTTTTGCACGCGCGTTGATTACCCATCTGGGTGACCGAGTCCGGGCGGGCTTGAAGGGCGGCGCGAATGACTCGCAATTCATCCAACTGATGCACCAACGGCTTTTGTCCGTAGATGTGTTTGTGGTGTTTCAACGCCGTGACCATCATCGGCGTGTGGTGAAAATCGGGCACATCGACGATGACGGCATCGAAGTCGCCCAGACGGTTGGCGAAGGCTTCGCGGTAATCTTTGATGAGCCAGGCGTCGGGATGAGTCTTTTTGATGTTGTCGAGTTCGCGTTGATCGACGTCGCAGAAACCGGCCCATTCGACCATGGGGTGACCTTTCAAGCCGCTCCGTTGCAGTGCGCCAATGCCGCCGACGCCAATCTGGAAAATGCGGAGTTTGCTGTTCTTATTGACCTGAGCGCGGGCAGGCAAGGAAAGCGCAGCGAGGCCAGCAGTGAGCACGGCGCCAGACTTGAGAAATGAACGCCGGGTGACGGGGGAAATAGAAGCAGGGGTGGATGAATTTTTCATAGTGCTTGCAAAGAGGATGCACGAAGGAAGGTTTTAGCTCAAGCAAAAGCAAAGCCAATCAAAGTAGCGGAGTTGCCTGGCGGTCCGATCAATTAGAATGGGCGGACGGATTGCTTCACTCCTTGGGCAACGCGTGGCCGAAGAAGCGCAGCCAGTTGCCGAAGAAGATGGCGTCGATGTCTTCGCTGCGGTAACCGCGGTGCGCGAAAATCTCCTCGAGCTTATGAACGTCGGTGATCGTGTTGAGATCGTGTGGCGTTTGCTCAATGCCGAAGCCGCCATCGAGATCGGTGCCCATGGCGCAATGGCGCACATGGCCAGCCATTTGGCAGATGTGATCGACATGGTCGGCGGCGGCTTCGAGGCCGACGACTGCCGGTTTCGTTTCCCCACGCACCCAGCCGGGATACATCATCCACGCGTCAAACGGCGCACCAATGACCGCGTCGCGCTGAATCAAGAGACGGATTTGTTCATCGCTCAATTGACGGTCACCGGGGACTAGCGCACGGCAGTTGTGATGGCTGGCGAGCATTGGGCCTTGATAAATATCCAGAGCTTGAAAGAAGGATTGATCCGACAAGTGCGTGACATCGAGGATCATGCCAAGGCGCATAAACTCTTTCAGCAGTTGCACGCCATCCGCGCTTAAGGGGCCATCGGTCGCTGTGCCGTAGGCGTAATGGCTGCGACCGTAATGGGCCGGTCCCACGGCGCGCAAGCCGAGCTTCCACCAGTCTTCGGTTTGGGCGGGGTTCACGATAGGATCGGCGCCTTCCATGCTAAGGATGATGCCGAGCGGGGTGGTTTCCGGGGCCGCCAGCCACGTATCCCAATGAGTGCGGAACTGTGATTGCGTGGTAATAAAGCGGAGGTGGCCTTGCTCTTCGAGGAGTCGATAATAAGCCAGTTGCCCCTTGGCGTGGCAGTGCGCGACGGTTTGATTGACGTAATCGAGGTCGGTGCGTTTATACCCAGTGCGACGCGGTTGATCGGGGCCGCCACGCGCGAGTAAAGTGGCGACGCAGATGGGAATCTTCGCACGACGCAGTTCGGGAAATGTGAGCGTGTTTTTTGCGCGCGCCGGTTCATCGGTCATGCCGGCTTCGGCGGCGCGCACTTCGGCGACGTTGGCGAGGAGGTCGCGATTAAAAAATAACGCGCTCCACGCCAGATCGAGGTGAGCGTCAATCATTGGTCGCATGTTCGTTCCTCGTGGCAGAAGATTTGCGTTACGCGCTGACGCAGGTCGAGCGCTGACTGCCCAAGCCATCGATGGTCATGGTTACCACGTCGCCGACCTTCAGGTATTGCGGCGGCTTTTGACCGAGGCCCACGCCCGGAGGAGTGCCCGTGGTAATCACGTCGCCTGCTTCCAGCGTCATGAATTGAGATAAATAATGTACCAGGAAATAGACGTCGAAAATCATTTTGGACGTATTGCCGGTTTGTTTGCGCTGGCCGTTTACGTCCAGCGACATATTCAGATTCTTTACGTCCGCAATTTCATCGGCGGTGGCCAGCCACGGTCCGAGCGGGTTGAAGTTGTCGGCGGACTTGCCTTTAGTCCATTGACCGCCGCGTTCGATCTGAAAATGACGTTCGGAAACATCGTGAGAAATGCAGTAACCGGCAATGGCGGCTTTCGCTTCTTCAGGGGAATTGAGGTAGCGGGTGTCCCGGCCAATGATGACGCCGAGTTCAACTTCCCAATCGGTCTTTTCGCTGCGACGTGGAATGATAACGTCATCGTTCGGGCCGCAAACGGTGTTGGTGCCCTTTTGGAAAACGATCGGCTCTGTTGGAATTGGCATGCCGGATTCCGCGGCGTGATCGGAATAGTTCAGACCGATGCCGATGACTTTTCCAGGGCGGGCAAGGGGAGCCCCCCAACGGGCATCGGCGGGAACCTCGGGCAATTCCTGAGCGCGTGCGGCAATCGACTTCAATTTCTCTATGCCCCCATTCTGAAAGAAGGCGTGATTCCAATCGCTAAAGTGAGCCGAGCAATCCCGGCGTTTGCCGTCGGCTGTGATAATACCGGGTTTCTCTGAGCCGCGTGGTCCGAACCGAATGAGTTTCATGTATTTCGATTGAATGAATTGCCAATTTTTATTGTGCGTTCGTGCCTTTTCAAGGCCGAGAGCGCCAGAGCTTTATCAACGGCCATTGATTAGACGACGTTGAGTGCGAATGAATGCTGCCTTTTTTGCTGAGCGCGGGGAAGCGATAAATTTTGTTGAGCGCGGAATCGTTGGGATTACTTTGGGAATGCGAATGTTGATGTCGTTTGGTATTCGGGAGCGGAAGGGGATAGCGGACAATGTCGGACTTTTGAACGGTGAAGCGCCATGAATGGCGCGCTCCTATGATGGGGCGCTCATGCTTTTGGGGGATGCGGGAACTTGCTTATGATTATAACGATTTACCAAAAGCTTTACGCGGGCGGGCAGGTTTGGGATGGTGCGGGTGAATAATCAAAAGCAGCGTGTCATGTTACGTCACAATAATTCTAATTGGTTTTGCGAATGCCGGTTCATGGTTTGCGCGTTGATATTTTTGTCCACGCTGACCGGAAGCTCCCTTTTCGCGCAAGGAACCAAAGCGCCGGTGAAGTCGTCCTGGGCGGAGTGGATTGAACCGGACTTTCCTTTCTTCTCCTCGGTTGTGGATGGACGCCATGCGGGAGCTGGATTTCCGACGAATAACCTGACCCCGCGCGGGCTGGTCATCAATTTAGGGCAGGGTGTGTCGGCTTGTTTTGATACGGACCTGTTGCGAGTCTCGGCGGTTTGGATGGGGAAGGGCGTCACGCCGGAGGCGATTGCACCGCTGTCTTATCACGATGCTGGAAGCAAAACACAAGAAGGACAGACGAAATTACCGGTGCCCGACGGGCGGGTTTGGCTGGCGAATGGCATTTATCCCGGCTGGCAGTTGGGAGAGCATCCGGTTTTAACTGACCCGCGCGAACCCGCTCCGAGTTTGGAAGAGGTTGGACGAGGCCCAGTGTCAGCGGATGTGGCGCGATTTCAAGCGATTCGGTTAACGCGCGGCGGATTGGTGCTGGAATATTCGGTGGTCAGCGCGAATGTTCGCGAATGGATGTCAGCGCGGGAACTTGATGGCGTGAAGGTGATGGAGCGGCGTTTTCATTTCGAGGCGACAACGCGGCCGGTATTGTTAGTGCTGGCACAGAAGAATGGCGATGCCGGTGCGAAATTAGCCTGCGCGGTGGTGAATCAAGGGAAGACTTCAAGTGCGAAGCTGATGGATGATCCTAATTTGTGGGTGGTGCAGATTGCGGCACATGCGCAAGCGATCGATTTCTGCGCTGTGATGAGTGAAGGCAAAGTTGTGGCAAAGCCGGAATTGAAACCGATCTCCCCGGCGACGATGCAACCCGCGCTGGCGCGTTGGCCGCAAACCGTCACGACTAAAGCAGTGTTATCCGCTTCCAAAGATGCTTACGTAGTGGATGAAATTGCTTTGCCGCTGGAGAATCCATGGCGACGTAATATCAGGCTGGCAGACATTCAATTCTTTCGCGATGGCACGGCTGCGGCAGTCACAATTGATGGTGATGTTTGGCTGATTCGCGGGCTGAATGGACAATTAGACGCCGTGCAGTGGAAGCGGTTTGCTTCGGGCCTGCATGAGCCGATGAGTCTGGCTATCCGGGATGAGCAAATTTACGTCTATGACCGGAATGGCATTTGGCGGTTGAGGGATACGAATGGTGATGGCGAAGCGGATGTGCATGAGTTGTTCTCGAACGCTTTTGCGCAAACGGCGGAGACGCGGGATTTTCCCAGTTCGATGAAACTCGCGCCGGATGGATCGTTCGTGATTTCTAAAGGCGGGCAGCAAGGAACGACGATTGGCAAACATAATGGGACAGTTTTGCGGATTTCTGCGGATGGCCGCTATGTCACAATGCTTGGCTGGGGTTTTCGTCAGCCATTCGTCGGCGTGCATCCGCGCACGGGATTGGTGACGGCCAGTGATCAGGAGGGGAATTATGTGCCAACCACGCCGTTGTATATTGTGGATGGCGGGACTTATCACGGGTTCTTAAGTGAATTGCTGCCGAAAGAGAAATATCCCGCGCCGATTGCCGATCCGCTGACCTGGGTGCCGCATGCCGTCAATGCTTCCGGTCTCACGCAAACGTGGTTGATGGGTGCGCGCATGGGGCCACTGAATGACGCACTGGTTCACGTGGGTTATAATCGTCCGGAGTTGTTTCGAGTGATGTTTAACAATCGGCAGACGAAGCCGCAGGCCGCAGTGGTTAGCCTGACGCAGAATCTGGATTTCGCTCCTTTCAATTGTTCTGTGAGCCCGGCAGATGGCCAGCTTTATGTGGCGGGATTTCAGATTTTCGGAACCACGGCGAAAAACATCAGCGGATTAGCACGCCTGCGTTATACCGGCGCACCGAGTCCGTTTCCGAAAGAAATTGTGCCGATGGACAAGGGTATTCTGTTGCGTTTTGACGTGGCGCTCAATCCAGCCAAAGCCACCGACCTGGCGAATTACTCGGTGGAACGCTGGAATTATAAACGCACTTACAAGTATGGCTCGCCGCATTTCAAACTCGACGGCAAGACCGGACAGGAATGGATGCCGCCGAGCAGTGTTTATCTCTCGAAAGATAGCAAGAGTGTGTTCATTGGCATGCCCGATATGAAGCCAGTGATGCAGATGCGCGTAGGTTGGTCGCTGGCATCACGCGAAGGGGTTGAGGTGCGGAACAATGGCTACTTTACGCCCTTTGAATTAACTCCATTTTCTCCGATCGCGGAAGGCTTTGAAAATATCACCGTAGATTTGACTCCCAAGGCCGCAGCCGCACAAGTTACCGTTGCTGCGAGCGCGGAAGAAGGACGGCGGCTGTATGAGTTGATGGGCTGCATGGCGTGTCATTCAACGGATGGAACAACGGTGGGGCGCATTGGGCCGAGTTGGAAGGGATTGTTTGGTAAGAAACGGGACTTTGCAAAAGGTCCGTCAGTCATCGCGGACGAAGCTTACATCAAGGAATCGGTTTTGGAACCCAGCGCAAAAGTGGTGAAAGGGTTTGAGAAATCGGATTCCGGCATGCCGACATATGCGGGGGTGATTACTGATTCACAAATCGACTCGATTATTCTGTTTATCAAAACGCTGAAGGAAGAGGTTCGCTAATCCACAAACGCAAATTCGTTGGAGAGGAGTAGAACCTGCGTAAATTCCTCCCAGGCGTTCAACGGTTTGGGCAGTTTTAACGGATCGGCGAAGTTTTGTTTCGCATCCCAGATCGTCGGCTGTCCGGTCATGACCTGCGATTCACCATCCATCATTTGAATGACCGGCGCCCATTTGAAGCTGTCGGAATTATTGCCCGTCCGGCAATCGGCAGCGAAGTCGAGCGTGTCTCCTTTCTTCACGGCCACTTTTTCAAGCCCGGTTGGGACTTTATTATTGAACGCCACCCATTCGCCCAGTTGTCCGAGACGGCTGGAAATAATGCGCGCGTGAACGCCATCGCCATTAGTCGAACTGTGGCTGAATTCCGCCATGAGATTCACGTGACCATCGCGCGGAGCTACCCAACGGCGAATGAGCAGGATTGAGTTGGTGGCTGCGGGATGACCGCCTTCGGCATCCAATTGCAACGGGCCGACGGCGATGCCATTGACCTTTTCAGTGGTCTGCCAGAGTTTGCCATTGAACTTGGGAAAGGTGGTAAAATTGGTTACCTGATGGGAAGCGGCGTCGTAATAGCCGTAGCCATATTTCCAGGCGATGACTTCGGGCTCCACGGCATCGTCGCTCGGATGACTGCGGAAAAACTCTTTGCCCATTTTAATTTCATCCGCCGAAGGTTCACGTTGGAAAGCCAGTTCATACAAACGGCGAATGCGGCGTTCATCCGGTGATACGTGAGTGCGGATGGCTTCAGCTTCGGTTTCGCGGGCGCGTTCCACCAGCCCTTTGACGCGTTCGATGACGAACTGGCTGTTGAGCAGATAAAGAGCTTGCGGGGCGACGATGGTTTGAAAACGTTGA
>JBEHZA010000122.1:0-11440 GCA_048497895.1 Verrucomicrobiota bacterium | reverse complement strand
ATTGAGCGAGAGTTCCCCCCGGACAGCGACCGCCTGTCCCGCGAAGCGGTGATCTCCGGTCGCAGCAAGGTGACCCAGCCAATCGGTATCGGACCTTTCAAACCCGCTCGTCTCTGCACACCTCGTTGCGCCCGGGGAACAGTCACCATCCAACTGCCTGCGAAACTGCGCCCATTTATTCACCCGCCAAAAAAACGGGACGTGACAGGTTACCGCAGGTGTGGCAGATGTTAGTTAAACCTGAGTGCGGCGACGGGTATGAAACACGTCGCTGCCAATGACTTAACCTGATCGTTAATTTTATGAAGCGTTTGTGGATATTTAGCTTGTTGCTGGTCACTCTCAGCCTTGTCTCCGTCCGCGCGGAAGATAAAAAGAAGGATGTCAAAGAAGTCGCGGTCATCAAAACCACCGCCGGTGAAATGGTCGTCGAATTCTGGCCGGAAGTTGCCCCCAAGACCGTCGAAAACTTTAAGAAACTGGCCAAAGACGGTTTTTATAACGGCACGGCCTTCCACCGCATTATCCGCGGCTTCATGATTCAAGGTGGCGATCCCTTCACGAAAGACGAGAAGAACGAAGCCCGCTTTGGCCAGGGCGATCCCGGCTACAAGATCAAAGCCGAATTCAATGACCGTCAGCACGTGCGCGGCGTTCTCTCGATGGCTCGCGGCGGCGATCCCAATTCCGCCGGCAGCCAGTTCTTCATCTGCCTGGATCGCGCCGCTCATCTGGATCATCAATACACCGCTTTCGGCAAAGTCATCAAAGGTGAAGATGTGCTGGTGAAAATCGGTGAAACACCGGTCGGCCCGAACGCCTTCGGTGAACCCAGCAAACCCCTCACCCGCGTCGCCGTGGAAAGCATCAAAATCCTGCCGGCCGACTCCCTTAAGTAACATTTTTACTGTCGGTTTATCTCTTAATCCAATCACATGAGCACACAAGAAGTAGCCGTTATCAAAACCATCGCGGGCGAAATGGTCGTCGAATTCTGGTCCGACGTCGCGCCCAAGACCGTGGAAAACTTCAAGAAACTGTCCAAAGACGGCTTCTATGATGGCACCGCCTTTCACCGCATTATCAAAGGTTTCATGGTTCAGGGCGGCGATCCCCTGACCAAAGACCAGAGCCAGCAGCACCGCTGGGGCACTGGTGATCCCGGCTACAAGATCAAGGCCGAGTTCAACGATCGCTCGCATCAACGCGGCGTGCTCTCCATGGCCCGTTCCGCGCATCCGGATTCCGCCGGTTGCCAGTTCTTCATCTGCCTGGGCGATGCCAAATTTCTGGATCGCCAATACACCGCCTTCGGCAAAGTGATTAAAGGCGATGACGTGCTCGGCAAACTCGGGGATTCACCCGTCGGCCCCAGTGGCAGCGGTGAACGCAGCAAACCGATGGCCCGCGTCGGAGTGGAAAGCATCCGCATCGTCCCCGCCGGCACAGCCGCTTAATCAAATGGTTATCAGGGGGTGGAGTCGTTCCACCCCCTTTTTCTTAAAATGACTCCGGAGCAAATCTCTCCCCTCCTCTCAGCTCTCGGATGTCCCGCGGATAAATGCGCGGAAATGGCAGCGCAGTTGGATAAACGCGCCCGCCAATTGGCGGCACAAAAAGGACAGAGTTACGAAACGGCGCTGACCCATCTATTAGGGTTAATGCGCCAGGGTTGGGCCGCTCAAGAGCGCGGCTTGTAATTATTCCCGTCGTTCAATAGGCTCACGGCAATTAAGGGTACCCGTTTATGATTAAACCATGGGATCTCGTCCGCACGCAACCGGCCGGAAAGTTCGTTGTCTTCTCCATCCGTACTGATCTTAAAATCTCACCCCGCACCCGGCGCGAGCATGAGTTCATTGTCCTGGAATGCCCCAATTGGGTGAACGTCATCGCGGTAACCCCGGACAACAAGCTCGTTATGGTAGAGCAATTGCGGCACGGCACCAATACGGTGGAATTGGAAATTCCCGGCGGCGTGATGGACGCGGAGGATGGCTCACCGGAAGTGACCGGCACCCGCGAACTGCGCGAAGAAACCGGTTATGAAGGCACCCCTTCCGTGCTCATCGGTCAGGTGTACAGCAACCCGGCCATCATGAATAACACCTGTTACACCGTGTTCATTGAGCAATGCGAATTCAAACATGACACCCAGTTTGATACCGGCGAAGATTTAATCACCCACCTGATCCCGTTTGAAGAAATTCCCGCGCTCGTGGCCGCTCGAAAAATCCGCCACTCCCTCGTCATCGCTGCCCTTTATCATTACGAACTCTGGCGGCGGAAAAAGGGTTGATTCGCACTTCTGCCTTCAACGCCGCGCTTCCTGCCGGATGAACCATCGTTGCGCCGTATCGTATAGATTGACCTCCTTCAAGGTCACGTGAAACGCAAACAACCGTTCCATGATGCCCCGCAGGCTGCGGAACTGTTGATACGTAATTACTCCCAGAAGTTTTTCCGCATTCCACGGACTCGGCTGAAACGTGGCTGCCACCAGCCCCTTGCCCAGATACGTTTCCCCGTTCACTCGCAATTGCCCCTGCCAGTGCCGGGTCAATAACCGCCGCTCCATTTGTTTCAACCACCGGTGATTATCGGTTCGGCCAATCATTATCAGATTGGCCGACTTCAATTCAGTCTCCGTCAGTTCATCATCCCGTTTCACCAGCAACCGTCCGGAACGCATCACGTAATCGCCAAAACTGAAGCGCGCCAGTTGCTCTGCTTCCGCGCGCAGCAATTCAATCTCTGCCGGAATCGGCGTTTGCGCCGGATAACTGATGATCACGCGTTCACTGAAAATATCTTTGAAGACACCCTGTCGGCGCGGCTTTAAAACCGGCTCCGGCGCCTTTGCGCGGCGGAATTGCAACAGCCAATCCACCAGCGAATCTTCCGTCCGTTCCGGATCGTATAGCCATTCCCAGGAATTATGTCCCCAGCCCTTCAACTCGTCGTAGCGGTGCGGATAACCCAGTCGCTGTAATTCATTCACCAGCTTGCGCGAATGGCTGACCGACACCGCGTCATCCTTATCCCCGTGCACACACCAGACCGGAACTTGCGCCAGCGCCTTCACCGCGCTCACCTCACCGCCACCGCAGATAGGCACGATCGCCGCCCATTGCTCCGGATATTCAGTCGCCAGCCGCCATGTCGCAAAGCCGCCCATGGAAAGCCCCGTGAGGTACTGCTGACGCGCATTGATCGAATAATGCGCCTTCACCCAATTCAGGGCGTCCCACACATCCGCTTCCGCGTGCCAGCGGTAACCCAGATCGCCACGCCCCAGCGGACTGAGTAGCATAACCTCCTCGCGAAACGGCCGTTCATGCAGCCGGAAACACGCCTCAGGAATCATCCGGTGATCCGCGTCCGACCCGTGCAAAGCGACGATTATAGGATATTTTTTCCGCCCGGAATACGTGCGTGGCACCCACAAAGCGAACGGCTGCTCCGAATCGTCAATCGACGACGGATAGCCGGCCACGAAGTAACCTGTCTGACGCACACTCAAGCAATGAAGAATGAATAAATCGCTTTGCGAAACGCTCCTGTTCGATCCACCCGCACTTCTATTTTTTGCCCCAGAAATCTCGGCTGCCGATGCACCACAAACGTATCCGTCACCGCCACCACCCGCGCCGCGCACTCGCGCAACCGGGAACGGAACGACCTAGCCACCGGCACCTCTGCGCTGGCAAAGGCAATCGCCTCCAGGCCCTGATGCCGCGCAAGAAACACGGCGCGCGCGCAATGAAAATCATCCGTGATTAACGTCACCTGCTGTTGCCCGAAAATCTTCCTCGCCCGCACTACGGAATCCAGAGTGCGGAATCCGGCGTAATCCAGCGTCATCGCAGACTCCGGCACTCCCAGCGCCAGCAACGCCTGTTTCATATCCGTCGGCTCATCATAATCCCGGCTGTGGTTATCGCCGCTGAGCAACAGGTGTTTAACCTTGCCCGCCTGATAAAGTTGCGCGGCCGCCAGCACCCGGCTGCGAAAATGCCAATTCACAGTCCCGTTTTTGAGTAACCGCCCGGTGCCCAGCACCAGCCCCACTTCGTTTTGCGGCACCGTGCGCAGATCGGTATAGCGGGCAGATCGCGTGCTTTGCAGCACCCAGTAGTTAAGCCCGCCCACGGCCAGCAGCAGAGCGCCTAAAATACCTCCAGCCATCCACCATGCTTTCTTTTTCGCGACCCGCTTTCGCATACCGGTAAAAGTGGATAAAGCCGCTCCCATTGCAACTGAAATATAATCTTTGCTATTCATTTTACATCGCACTTGCGCGCCGGGACAGACGCACTTATTTTCTCTCCTATGAAACGCTTCATACTGTTGTTAACGGGCCTGGTTTGGTTGACACAGACTCTCATCCCGGCTCACGCTCAAGATGCCGCGACGGCCGCCGCCATTGCCGAACGCCGGGACGCCGCCGAACGCTATAATCGCCTCAGCTCACAAGTCGATGACCTGTTGGCTGCCAACACCGCTTTGCAAAAACGCCTGGCCGCCCTCGAACAGGAATTGAGCAGCGTCCGCGCGGAAGCCGCCCGTGCCTCCGCCAATAATCCTCAATACGTTACCAAGGACGAACTCAAGCAGGTCGTGGAAACGATTCGTAAACTGGATCAGGACCGCCAGGCCGACAACCAGAAGATCATTGAGGAATTTAAAAAAGTCGTCAAAAGCTCCCTGGCCATGCCGCCGCCCAGCGCCGCACCGACCACCCGCATCAGCACGCCTGCGAACGTCCCCCCCCCTGCCGATGAAGCCAGCACCGGGCCGCGCGTCGGTTGGGAACACGCTGTTCAAAAAGGTGAATTCCTCATGACGATTATCAATGCCTACAACAAGAAGCTGAAGGAGGAAGGTATCAAAGGGAAAATCACTTTGGACGCCGTGCTAAAGGCTAATGCCGGTCTCGACCCCAACCGCATGATTGTTGGTCAGAAAATTTTCCTGCCCAAACCGGGAGAATAGCCGCCGGTTGCTTAATCACCGCTCGTCATGCTCTTTGCAGCTCTCCATCCTCCAGCCCTATGAAGGCATTGCGACGGCTCCATCTTTACCTCGGCTGTTTCTTCACGCCGTTGCTGCTCTTTTATCTGCTGACCGGCTGGTACCAGACCGTAAACCATGACCGGCTCAAGTCTCCCAGTGACGCCGAAACTTTCCTGCAAAAAATGCGCACGGTACACGTGGATCAAATTTATCCCAGCGACCATGAATTTCAAAAGCCGTCCAAACCGGCGCTTTTTCAGATCATTGTGGTCGTCATGTCCATTGCGGCGATTGTGACCATTGTCATCGGCATCGTGCTCGCCTTTAAGACGTTGAGGAATCAGTGGCCGGTCTGGCTGGCATTGGTTTTAGGCTTTCTTCTGCCGTCTCTGCTGCTCTGGCTGGGCCAGGGGCGTTGAAGGGCAAAAGCCCCTTTTTCTGCTACTTTCCCGTGAATTTTCGCTTGCTGCGCGGGCAAAATAATCTATTTTTCCAATCCGATTCGTTAACGATACAAACCAAACTACTTAAGGAGGCCCAATGTCGAAGTTATTGAAAAAGTCGCTGCTCGCTGCTCTGTTCGCTCTCATCCTTTCCGGTGTCGCCACCAATGTCCGTGCGGCCGATGAAAAAGCGCCCGCTACTACCCCCGCTCCGGAAAAGAAAGCCGATGGCGCGGAGAAAAAGAAGAAACGCGATACCTATCCCTTTAACGGCAAGCTCAAGTCGGTGGATAAAACCGCCATGACCTTCACTTTGGAAGGCAAGGAAAAGGACCGCGTCATCGCCGTCA
The DNA here is from genome assembly GCA_048497895.1 of Verrucomicrobiota bacterium. Classification (GTDB taxonomy): domain Bacteria; phylum Verrucomicrobiota; class Verrucomicrobiia; order Limisphaerales; family JBEHZA01; genus JBEHZA01. Next base: position 5,631 of record JBEHZA010000122.1, on the reverse strand, counting down.
CTCCCAACACCAAATTCACGAAAGACGGCAAACCAGCGATTTTGGATGATGGCAAAGTGGGTGAACATACCACCGGCACCGTCAAGAAAACCGCGGATGGCAAAGAAGAAGCCGTTACCGTTCATTTGAACGCGCCGGAAGCTAAAGCGAAGGCCAAAGCCAAACCGGCGACCGAAGCCGCTCCGGCTCCCGCACCAGCGGCGGCTCCTGAGAAAAAGTAATTCCGCTCCGTTTCAACGAATCGCAGCAGGCCCGCAAGGGCCTGCTGTTTTTTTGTCTCAAATTGCGGAAATCTCCGGTCGGCCACCGGAACTGTCGAAGCCTGCTTACTCTTGCGGTTCCTGCTCCTGCTGTTCCTGCGGACGGAATTTCTGGATCAGGAGATAACTGCGGGCCGCTTCCAGCGCCATGATAAATTCATCATAGGTCTGGTAGCGTTCCTGTGGGTTTTTGGCCATCGCTGCCGCCAGCGCATTGCTGGTCGGCTCGGTAATATCCGGACAAAGTTGATTCGGCGGAATCAGCGGCTGGTTCACATGCGCGTACGCCGCCTCTTCATTCGTCGGCGCTTCAAACGGCACCCGGCCCGTCACCGCATGATATAACGTCGCCGCCAGACTGTACATATCGGACAAATAGCTCTCCCCCGTCTGTGCCACCCGTTCTGGAGCGATGTAATAAGGCGTCCCCATCACCCCTTCTTCCGTGCCTTTCGCGTCATCGGTTTTGCGCGCCAGACCGAAATCCACCAGCTTGGGTTCACCTTCCGCGTTGTAGAGAATATTTCCCGGCTTGATGTCCAGGTGCAAAAGATTGTGCCGTGACGAAGCGATTAACGCGTACGCCACCTTGATGCCCACATCCAGAACATCGAGTTCCGGCACGCGCGTCTCCTTCTCGATCCGGTCGTCCAGACTGCCGCAATCCGCCAGCTCCATGACGATGTACTTTTCCCCGTCCATTTCGTCGAAGGAGTAAATGTGAATGATGTTCGTGTGGTTCAACCCGGCGCACGCCCGCGCTTCCCGGGCAAACGCCTCCACGGCGGCCGGATCACTGGCCAGTTCCCGCTTCATCAACTTCACCGCCACATAACGCTCCAGGCTCGTATCAAAGGACCGGTAAACCGTTCCCATTCCGCCGGAGGCAATCACCGCGCGCAATTCAAACTGCCGTAGTTTCAGCGGCAACATCACCGGATGACCGCATTTCTTGCAGGGCGTGGTGGTGAGAGGAGGCAGATCAGTGGAAATGAAAACACTGGCGCCGCACTTGCCGCAGGGCACCATTTTCAAAGTCGCCTTCTGCTCGCGCAACAGTCCTTTAATTTGTTCACTCATCGCAACTACGACAGGATTTCACGATAACATCCCTAATGCCAATCACAAGTTCAGACCCCAAATAAACTTTGCTTGCTCAATCTATCACGTTTTGAACGATTTGCCCCGTCACAATTTCACGCCATAACCGCCGGAATGTCCAGCTACTTGGGTTCGCTAGTCCTAAAAGACTATCGCCCGGCCTTTTGTCCCGCTTCCAAAGCCGCTACAATCCGGTCCACGTCAAAGACACAACCGCCCCAGGTTCCGCCGCTGACTTGCTGCAAGGCCGCCCACAACCGCGTATCTCCCGGCAATAAGGGATGAGGCGCAAAATCGGTCCGCGAAGCGCGCCCGGCCAAAATCCGCTCACCTTCTTCCGGTGTGAATCGCCACGTCCCCTCACCAACCAGATCCAAACTCCCCGTATTATGATTGCGATCAACCACAATGCGAATGATGTCCCCATCCCGCACCTTCCCAATCGGCCCGCCCGCCAGCGCTTCCGGTCCCACATGACCAATGCACGCGCCCGTCGAAACCCCGGAAAACCGCGCGTCCGTCACCAGCGCTACCTGCTTGCCAAACGGCAGATGCTTCAGCGCCGAAGTCACTTGATATGTTTCTTCCATCCCCGTGCCCATCGGCCCCACCCCCGCCAGCACCATAATATCACCCGCCTGAATCTCCTTCTGCTTGATGGCCGTAATCGCCGCCTTCTCGCTCGCGAAAACCCGCGCCGGACCTTCTTTGCGGTAAACCCCATCGGCATCCACCACCGAAGGATCAATCGCCGTGCTCTTAATCACGGAACCTTCCGGCGCCAGATTGCCGCGCGGAAAAGTGACCGTGCTGGTCAAACCGCGCGCGCGGGCCTGATCCGGTGACATGATAACATCATCCGGATTCACTCCATCTTCCCGTTGTAAAATCTCACGGAACTTCAACCGCCGTTCCGATTGCTCCCACCAATCCAACACTTCGTTCAGCGTGTAACCGGAAACCGTCAGAACTCCGGTATCCAGCAAACCCAGCCGTCGCAAGTGCAACATGACTTCAGGCACTCCGCCCGCCAGAAACGCGCGCACCGTCGGATGATGCACCGGCCCATTCGGCAACACGCTCACCAGCCGTGGCACCTGGCTGTTCACCTCAATCCAATCCTCTACCGTCGGCCGCCGCAATCCGGCCGCATGGGCAATCGCCGGAATGTGCAGCAATAAATTCGTCGAACCGCCGAACGCGGCGTGCACTACCATGCTGTTGCGAATGCTCGCATCCGTGAGTACGTCACGCATTTTCAAGCCGCGCTTTTCCAGCGCCACCACTGCCCGTGCGGAACGCACCGCCATATCCGTCCAGACCGGCTCGCCGGACGGAGCCAGCGCAGAATGCGGCAAGGACATCCCCAGGGCTTCGCCCACCACTTGCGACGTCGCCGCCGTCCCCAGAAATTGACAACCGCCCCCCGGTGATCCGCACGCGCGACATCCCAAATCCGCCGCCTCCTGCAAAGAAACCATTCCGTGAGAGAACCGTGCGCCCAACGTTTGCACCGCGCCCGCGTCTTCCCCCTGGCTCGGCGGTAGCGTCACGCCACCCGGCACCAGCACGCACGGCAAATCATTCATCCCCGCCAGCGCCATCATCATCGCGGGCAACCCCTTGTCACACGTCGCCACCCCCACCACGCCCTTGCGCACGGGCAAAGAACGGATTAACCGGCGGAAGACCTGCGCGGCATCATTGCGATACGGCAAGCTGTCGAACATGCCCGCCGTGCCTTGTGTACGGCCGTCGCATGGGTCCGAGCAATACGCCGCAAACGGAATCGTGCCCAGCTTCCGCATTTCCTGCGCCGCGGCCTGCACCAGCAACCCGATTTCCCAATGTCCCGTGTGATACCCCAGCGCAATCGGCTTGCCATCCGGTGCGCGCAATCCGCCCTGCGTGCTGATGATCAGAAATTGTTTGCGGCCCAGCTCAGAAGGCTCCCAGCCCATGCCCGCATTTTGCGTCAGACCAAAAATATCGCCACTCGGACGGGTCAACAGCATCTCCTCCGTCAGCGGCAAACTGCCGGCCGGCCCCGCCGCCTTCGTCTTCACCTGATATACTGACGACGCATCACCACTCAAAATTTCATCACGGATGTCCATGCCGAATATTCAACCACCCGCCCCAAGGGAAACAAGGGGGAACTGCGAGGAAACGCAAACCCACGGCTGTTTTCACGCGCATTTTTCCAGCCCTACGAAATCTAAACGAAAAGGCACGCAAGCCTTCGCTTGCGTGCCTGCCTGAACAGATTAGCAATGGAGATTTAATCTCCCGCCAGAATCGTCCACATGCCGGACTGAATGGTTAGCGCCGTGCGATTTGTGCGCCCCAATGTTTCGTTCGGGTTGAGGTATTCCACGTGACCATCCGCCATTAAATAGTTAAACATGGAGTTGTGATAGGCTCGGGTATCCACGATGACACCTATGTTTGGCGCACGAGTGATCGCAGTAGTTAATAGATGATCATTGGCTGTTTGAATCCACGCATCACCGTAAGTGCAGGTCGCACCATCCCTGACCATCTCTGCCATCAAGATCAAATCATTCGCTGCCTGAACCATCGAAGAACGAATCGCCGGTTGATTAAATGGATCATTGTTTACCCCTGACACGTAGGTTGCCGCTGGCGCATCCCGTAAATCGTAGCCGATATTGCGGGCCCCGTCACTCCAGTTTAAACCTACACCCGTTTGGTTGACCGCGTTGGGCGGCCAATCGTTCACTCGCGGTCCACCGCCAAAAGCATAAGTGCTGCCACCGACAAAATTTGTCCCTTTCGTGTCCTGCCCCATGTTGTGGCGGGGAATATGATAGGTACGCCGGGCCACCCGCGCACCGGTCGCATCCACATTCCATGTGGCATCGTATGTAAAAACTTTGTCTGCTGGACACAACACTACCGGCAGCTTCGTCTTGCCCGCGGCACTCTTCTTTCCGTTCGCGTCCAACGGCCCACCCAGATAGTTATTCAACAAATCATCCCAGGTCCAATCGACACCACCGTTCAAACGCAAATTGGCGTAGGGCAGTTTGTCCTTGTTATCATCCACATACATCGCATTGGCAACCCCAACCTGTTTTAGGTTATTCATGCATTTCGCAGCGTTGGCTTTCATCTTCGCTTTGGATAACGCGGGCAAAAGCATGCCGGCCAAAATAGCGATGATCGCAATAACGACCAGCAACTCAATCAGGGTGAACGCTCCTTTTCGGGGACGCGTAATGACCAAAGATATAGTTTTTCTGTTCATAATAGGGCAATTGGAAGTCTGAGAACGTCTTATTAATTACTGCAATGAACCGATTATTTCTATAGGCATTTTGGGTGACGACTACAAAACACAACCATTCCTAATTCTTTGAGAATTCAAATAAAAGCATCAAAATTTCTAATCCAATCATTTCCGCTTGAAGTAAAAAAAGAAAAAGGACGGATTAAAAAATCCGTCCTTTTCACTTTTTAAAACTACAATCTCCCGATGAATTACTGATTCACCAGTTTGACGTCCAGTCGGGCCGGATCAAACACGATCTTCTTGCCCGGAGGCGCTGGCGGAATCTGTTTGAGATAACCGCTCCGGACCAATTCATCCAGATCTTTAGGGTTCTTGCTATTGGCAATCACATAGCTTTGCAAAGCGCCCAGAATGGTCTTCACCACGTCCTGGCTCGGAGCTTCACCTTCGGTGCTGGCGGCCGCAGCCGGTTGGGCCGGGGCCGTCACGGCGGCCGCATCGGGAGCGGGCGGCGGAGCAGCGTCACCTGCCGTCGGCGCGGTCAGGTCTTTGGGCATTTCCTTTTTCGGAGGCTTAGGTGCCGGAGCGGAGGATGATTCATCTTTATCCTTGCCGCCGCACCCCGTGAACAGCAGAGAGGCTACAGCCACGCTAGCGAGAAAGTTTAATGATGGTCGCATAAAATAAATAATGTCCGAACTGCTGATTGATCTGTTTGTTTGGATTACTGGTTAATCTCACGATAAAACGAAGTCGCGTTCGTGTCAAAACCAGATTTCTTGCCGCCCATCAGTTCACTTCGCCGTTAGCTTGATCCCCCACTGCTCCCGCAACAGCGCATAAAGATTATCCACCTTCTCCGGCACTCCAGAAGTCACCGCGGTTCCCACCACCAATTCCGGCAACTCCTCCGTTCCCGCGCTTTTCCGGTTCAACTGGTAAACCAACATGCTCGTGCGCAATTGCTCGGTAGCCACCCCATCGCTCAACGCCCGCGCCAATCCTTCCTTCCCT
>JBEHZA010000121.1:0-11445 GCA_048497895.1 Verrucomicrobiota bacterium | reverse complement strand
GGTTAGGGTAAACGAGTGGGAAAAGTGGCGGGCTTATCCGGCGGGAGCGATTTCCCAATCAATCAATACGGTTATGAAATCAGAATTTCGTTTCACTTGCTCTCCCTCGTTGTCCGGACCGGGCATTTTTGGATTCAAAGCCGGTGACTCTGAAAGCAAGTCCCTGATCAACACAGAATATTTCCCGTTACCAAACGCAAACTAACAGAACCCAAAACGTAATATGAGCAAACCAAACCAAACAGTCAGTGATGAGATGGATAACCTGGCCGAAGATGCGCGCGCCCTGATGGACGCCACGGCGGACGTGGCCGGAGAGAAAGTCGGGGAAGCCCGTAACCGCCTCGCCGCTGCCTTGGAGCGCGGTAAAGAAATCGCCAGCCGGGTCCGTGATAAAGCGGTCGAAGGCGCCAAAGCGGCTGATGAAGCCGTGCATGAACATCCCTATCAGGCCATCGCTATTGGGGTTGGGGTCGGAGCCTTGATCGGTTATCTCCTCGGCCGCCGTTGCAATTCCAAACACGATTAATTCCGTTATGGAACCGGCCACTCCTGGTTTTCGGCAACTGGTTGAAACTTCGAAGCGCTTTGCGCGGCGATTGTTGATCATTGGCGAAAACCGGCTTGAACTCTTAATGGTAGAAGTGCAGGAGGAGCGGGTGCTTCTCCTCCACGCCACCCAACTGGCGCTCGCAGTGGCGGTGTTCGGTCTGCTGGCCGGAATGACGCTGACCGCCGCCATCGTTGTTCTCCTGCGACAATATTCTGTGGTCGCGGTGCTGCTGGTTTTGACGGCCATCTATGCCCTGGCGGCGTTTGGGCTTTACCGGCGGTTAACTGGAATTTTCCGTGACCGGCAGAATTTCCCGGCGACTCTCGATCAACTCAAAAAGGACCGCGCATGTTTGGAAAAAAATCTCGCCTGACATCGCTGGGATCGCGCAAGCAGCTTTTGGTCGCGGAAAGCGAACTCAATCGCGTTCAACTGGCCAGCGACCTGGTTCAACTCAGGGAAGAAGTTCAAGTTTTTACTCATCGCGCTAAATCTTACGGTGCCATCGTCTCTACCGTGGCGGTGCTGCTGGCGGGGTTGACGGTTTCCCGCCGAAGCAAATCCGAGGGTGCGAAAACGAAACCGTCGTGGTGGCAAAGTCTCCTCAAAGGCGTGAGTTTGATTTCCACTCTGTGGATGGCATTCCGTCCGCCCGGCCAGGAGCAAAAGGCCGAATAGGAACTGCAAAACAACACTAGGCAGATACCGGGCAATCTCTGCCCCTTCATTTCAGGAAAGGAATTTTATGTTAGGAACTGCTTTATTGGTGATCCTCATTCTCATGTTAATAGGCGCGCTGCCTACCTGGCCGCACAGCCGCGACTGGGGTTATTATCCGAGCGGAGGATTGGGCGCGGTTTTGATTATTCTGATCATCCTCCTTTTGCTGGGCAGAATTTAGGCCGGTGGCGAGCAGACGTGACTGCAACCGCCACAATTATTCTGCGCTCAAGAAATCTGGAGGAATGATTAACCCCACATCTGACGGTCGAGCGAACGGTATTGAATGGCTTCCTGAATGTGCTCTGTGGTGATGTTTTCGGAACCGGCAAGATCGGCAATGGTTCGCGCCACTTTAAGAATGCGATCGTAAGCGCGGGCGCTGAGGTTGAGCTGGGTCATGGCCATCTTGAGCATTTCGAGCGTATGCTCATCCAGCGCGCAGTAGGCTTTGAGTTCGCGCGTGCCCATGCGGGCGTTGCAGGTGATGCGCGGTTTGCTGGCAAAACGTTTTTGCTGAAGGCGGCGCGCCGCCATAACGCGTTCGCGGATTTGGGCGGAAGTCTCGCTGGGGCGCTCCGTGGTCATCTCCCGAAACTTTACCGCCGGGACTTCGACATGAAGATCAATGCGGTCGAGCAAGGGGCCGGAAATGCGACCGAGATATTTTTGAATTTCGTGGGGTGAGCTGCGCGATTCACCGGGCATTTTTCCATCCGGCGTCGGATTCATCGCAGCCAGCAGCATGAATTGAGCGGGAAACGTCATCGTGCCGGCGGCGCGGGAAATGGTGACGTGACCTTCTTCCAGCGGTTGACGCATGGTTTCCAGCACACTGCGTTTGAACTCCGGTAATTCATCGAGAAACAGGACGCCGTGATGAGCGAGGGAGATTTCCCCCGGTGTCGGATTCATGTTGCCTCCGAGCAGCCCGGCATCGCTGGCAGTATGATGAGGAGAACGGAAAGGGCGGCGGGTGATCAGGGCCTGACCAGGCGACAGCAGGCCGACGATGCTGTGAATTTTGGTAGTCTCCAATGCTTCGTCCAGAGTCAACGGCGGCAAAATGGTCGGCAGCCGTTTGGCCAGCATGGATTTGCCGGTGCCGGGCGGGCCGATGAGTAGGGCGTTATGACCACCGGCGGCGGCGATTTCGAGGGCGCGCTTGACGGATTCCTGACCTTTCACTTCGGAAAAATCGACGTCATCTTCGGAGGGTTGATCGAAAATATTTTTTATCTCTACGCGCGTGGGCGTGATTTTTACTTCCCCTTCCAGAAAGCTGACGGCTTCACGCAGGTTGCGAACCGGAATGACTTGCAGTCCAGCTACGACGGCGGCCTCAGCGGCATTATCCGCGGGCACAAGCACGCCGATTTTTCCAGCGGCGCGCGCGTGCAGAGCAATGGTCAGCACGCCTTTGACTGGCCGAACGGCGCCGGTGAGCGCGAGTTCACCTACAATTGCAAAATTCTCCAACTGATCGGAAACGAACTGTTCGCTGGCGGCGAGCAAGCCGACGGCGATGGGCAAATCAAAGCTGGGGCCTTCTTTTTTAACGTCGGCGGGCGCGAGATTAATAATGGTGCGGCCCATCGGAAAGGTGTAAGCGGAATTATTAATGGCGGTGCTGACACGGTCGCGGGATTCCTTAACGGCCGCATCGGGCAAACCAACGATGACGACAATGGTGTCGCCATAGCCGGAATCGACTTCGATTTCGACCGGGTAGGCTTCAATGCCGTTGACTGCCGCTGAGCACACCTTGGCTAACATGGCCGAAAGTTATCGTGAAGATGGAGGCGAAGTGCAATCCTGATTTTTAAGCCGTGGGCCACAGCTTCTTAAGATGGGGAGCAGGAGGTTTTAAGGTCCCCTTTAATTCAGGTTGAGCAAAAGCTGAATATTCGTCAGGTTGAGTGCATCCAACGATGACGAGCAAATGAGATTGACCGGAATAGGCAGCAGACGGGTGATGGCTCTGGCCCTTTTAGGCCTGGGGTTACTATGGCCCCGGCCAAGCCGGGCCGAGTCGGTGGCGGACGCGGATTTCGCGGCGTTGCAGGCTGGCGCCAAAAAGACGTTTCGCGAGAGCGTCACGCCCTTTATCAATAGTTACTGCAAGGAATGTCACGGGAACCGGCGATCAAAGGCGGGCATTAATTTCGAGGCGGCGCTCAAGAACCCGGGCGATGTGGCTTCCGCTAAACGGTGGAAGCAGGCGATTGCCAGCATAAAGACGCATGACATGCCGCCAGAGGAGGCCGATGAGCAGCCGACCGACAAGGAGCGACAGGTGTTTTTGGATTGGGTTGCTCAAATCAAGTTTCTCAGCCCGAAAGACCCCGGCCCGTTCGTGATCCGGCGTCTCACCAAGGTCGAGTATGGCAATACACTGCATGATCTTTTTGGGATCGACCCGTCGGTGGCTCAGGATTTACCGGATGAAGTGTTCGGCGAAGGTTACCTGAATACGCTCTCCCCGCTCCAGTCGGAGCAATATCTCGGCATTGCCAATGATGTGCTCGACCGGATTCTGGCTCCTGAGGGCAAACCGCCTACGGCGCTGCAAAAGCGGCTGTTCGGTAAAACTCCCGGAGCCAGGGAGGACGCCCGTGCCGCCGCGAAAAAGGTGGCCCGCTCGCTGGCCCGCAATGCCTACCGCCGGCCTCCTTCCGAAGCGGAATTGGACGTGCTGATGGACGTGTTCGATCTCGCGCGTGAAAACAAACTCGCTTATACGGCGTCCCTGCGATTGATGCTCAAAGCGGTTCTCGTCTCGCCTCAATTTCTCTTTATCACGCCCGCTACGGAGGCTGAACCGGGCCGAGCGATTGTTCCTTTGGATGACTTTCAACTGGCCTCGCGGTTGTCGTATCTATTATGGGCGACCATGCCTGATGCCGAGCTGTCGGCCTTGGCTGATCGTGGCCAACTTCATGAGCCGGAGATTTTGCAGGCGCAGGTGAAACGGCTGCTGTTGGATCATCGCTCACGGGCTTTGTTTGACGGGTTTGGCGCGCAATGGCTGGGGCTCGGAATGTTGGAGAGCAAAACCTTTGATACTGCTAAATTCCCCCAGATGACCACCGGAATGCGCGCGGCGATGTATGATGAGGCCCGTCTGTTCTTTGAAAGCATCGTGCGGGAAAACCGGAGCGTGGTCGGTTTCGTAGATGCGGATTACACGTATCTGAACGGAACCCTCGCCACGCTTTACGGGCTGGAAAAAACTGTGAAGGGTCCGGAGATGCGCAAGGTGAAGCTTACCGATGCCAACCGCGGCGGCATTTTGGGCATGCCCGGCATTCTGGCGACGACGTCCTTCCCCAACCGCACCAGCCCTGTCCGGCGCGGTGTGTGGGTGCTCGAACAAGTGTTGGGCGAACAAGTGCCACCGCCGCCGCCGAATGTTCCGGCCCTGGATAAACAAGACAGCAAGACGGTCGAAAACCTTACTCTGCGTCAGCGCACGGAATTGCACCGGGTGAATGCAGTATGCGCCAATTGCCACAAGATTCTTGATCCCATCGGTTTTGGTCTGGAGAACTTCGATGCCATCGGGCGCTGGCGCGGTCAGGACGATACCGGCGGGGCGATTGACGCGGCGGGTGAGCTGCCGGGTGGCAAACATTTCGCCTCGCCGAAAGAGTTGAAAACCATCATCGCCGGGCGCAAGGTGGAGTTGGCCCGTAATTTAACCGAGAAACTGCTCGCCTATGCCTTGTGCCGCCAGTTGGAAGGTTACGACGAGATTGTGGTAGATCATCTGATGGAAAGCATCACCAAAGATGACTATCGTATGCAGACGCTGATTACCGAAATCGTTACCAGCTATCCTTTTACTCAACGCCGGGTTCAGGAACTCGCCAACTCCTCATCCAATGAGAAAAAACGTTCTAATTAATCGTCGCACCTGCTTGAAAGGTCTAGGAGTGGCCCTTGCGCTGCCCATGTTTGAAAGTCTGGGCTGGGCCGAGTCCGCTCCGGGAATGCCGGCCAAACCGCCCATTCGCCTTGGCTTCATGTATATGCCGCACGGCGTCATCATGGATCAATTCTGGCCCAAGGACACAGAGAGTTTTCTGACCTCACCGCCGCCGGCGTTGGAATCATTGCGGCCGGTGCTTGATTACTGTCTGCTGATGAAGGGGATTTCGGGCGTGGCGATTGCTCCGTTCAATGGCGCACCGCATGCGCTCGAATTATCCACCTGGCTCACCGCGATATTGCCGGATGCGAACCGGCGGAATCAGATTAATATTGCCATTTCGGCGGATCAGATTGCGGCCAATTATGTCGGCGGACTGACATCCCTGCCCTCGTTGGAATTGGCCACGATGCCTCAGACGCATAAGGAAAATCAGGAAGGGTTGAACGAGGGGTATTATTCGCACTGCAGCTTTCGCTCGCCCACTCAGGCCGTCCCGGCGGAGACCAATCCGCGCAGTGTGCTGAACCGGCTGTTCGGAAAATTCGACAAAGCAGGCAATGGCCGCAAACCCGGACAATCCACCCAGATGGATCCGCTGGATCGCCGGATGTTGGATTTGGTCCTTGGTGGCGCGCGCGATCTCCGCCGCAAGCTGCCCCAGGACGATCAACACAAGCTGGATGAATATTTGGATAGCGTCCGCAGTGTGGAACGCCGCATTGCCGCCATTGAATATCGCCAAAAGGAAGCGGCTTTGGAAAAGGCTGGCGTCAGCGTGAGCAAACGCAACGCATCGGATTCTCCGCCCATCGAGATCAAGATTCCCGAGGGTGATAAACGCAGTGAGTACATGCAAGTGATGTGTGACCTCAATGTGCTGGCCTTCCAGACTGATACCACGCGTGTCAGCACTTACATCGGCTCCACGCCGAACGGGGTTTCCTATCCGGAACTCGGGTTTAAGGACGAGCATCATTCGCAAACCCATCACAACAATGAGCCGACCAAGGTCGGCAAAGTCGCTGCGATCACCGCTTTCAATATTGCGCAGTTCGCCTACATGGTGAAAAAGATGCACAGCTTGAAGGAAGGGGACGGCACCTTGCTCGACAACTGCATCATGATGTGGGGCTCCGGGCTGGAGGATGGGAACAAGCACTCCCGCGAAAACCTGCCGTTCATCGTGGCGGGTCGCGGTGGTGGTTCGCTCAATACCGGACGATTCCTCACCGGCATCAAAGGCAATCAAGGCGACTTGCTCACGACACTGCTCGGTTGTGCTGGCATCCCGCTGGATCGTCCGGTTGGCATCGCGACCAAAGAGATCAAAGAGATGACTACGCGGGGTTGACCTGAAGAAAACAAACGCTCACTTCTCGATCAGGTAATACACCGTTTTGGGTTGCAAACGGATCTCCGCACCGGAGCTTGCATTGCCCAGCGGGTAACCGTTGTAATCCAACGCGGTCACTTTCAGTTGCGCTGCGTCGCTGCGTTTGAATTTCACCGTGCCTTTGAATTCTTTGACGAGCCAGGGATTGGTGCCGATGTTCACGATACGTCGAATGTTGGGCGTCACTGGTTCGGTCTGGAAGCCGGTCGGCTTTTCCTCGGACATGACTTGCAGCAGTATGCGGGTGGAGATGCTCAAAGGTTGATTGTCCAATGATACCGCGATGATGTGGCCTAAGTCTAATTCTGAGGCGATGCTCAGGTTCTTCGTTTCCACCGTTCCGGCCAGATTCAAGATGCCGCTTACGCCTTGGGCTTTAGCCGCATTGATGATCAACACTCCCTGACCGTAATCGAGTTTTAATTCCCCGGTGGAACTGGTGACGGTCTTTTTGGCGTGATCGACGAGGGACTTGAGGTCGGCCAGTTTCACGTTGCCGGGGCCGGTGGTGAAATGGACTTCGGATTGGCCTGCGTAATGGAGCAGAGGATCGAGCCGTTGGCCGGCTTTGAGTTCAGTGCCTTGCGGCACGTCCTTGAGCCGTAATTCATCCAGCGCGGCGTCTTGCGGCAGCGGGGTGCCTTTGAGATGCAGGAGATCGTCCTTGTTCAAGCTAATCTCCGCCAGCATTGCGCCGGGTGTGATGAGTCCGCGACGATAGATCAACGCGGCGGCGGGAAATTGTCCCATCATCACGGGAGTCGTCAGCGTCCATGGCTGCATGAAATAACCCGGCTTTACGGACCACGCCGCGCCGTCGAGAGCGAAATGCACAATGGCATCCGTGTGTTGCAAAGCGCCGTAAGCGGCGAAATAAAGCGGGGCTTCCGAACGGAAACGGTTGGGTCGATTCCACGTGGTTTCAGAAATCATCGATGGCTTGCCGTCATAGTGTGGGTCCATGGACGGATGCACAAATTGCTTTGGCTTCGTGGGGTCTTCGGCATCAAAACGGTAACCGCTCCGGTCGCTGTAGGTGTGTCCGTCGCGGATCGACCATTCGGAGTTCGGCCCTTTGTGATTGGAGCCAAAGTAACCGTGGCGATCAATGAAGTCGCCCGTGGTATAACTCAGCTTTTCCAACGGCCCAAAAACTTCCGGACTGGCCGTGGCCCAGTTCGAGGCGGTGATTAATCCTTTGAAGCCGAGCCCGCGCAGAAAGGCGTATGTCTCCGCATAGAACTTCGTCTGTAATTCCACCATGAACTGCGCGCTGTCCTGATCGCGCATGGTGCGGTCATGCGCGATATTCCACAGAGGCCGAAAGCCCATCCGCCCTTCGCTGATGGCATCGCGCTTTAATTTCGCTCCGCCCCATTTGGTTTGCGCTGCTTCGAGTGAGCCGTATTTTTTGATTAACCAATCACCGAACAATTTCTCAATCAGGCGCAATTCTTCGTCCGGAATATTCTTCTCATCAAACGTCCAGAAAAAGAGCGAGTCCTCATTTTGCATTTCCACGCTGGCGACGGCGGCTTCCTGAATCAGCGTCTTGCCGGTCTGGGGATTCGGCGTCGTCAGCAGCTTCGTCCACCAGTTGCGATATTGCGCCTGCAAATCCGGATTGAAAAAGAGGGCGGCAAAGGGATGTTTCGTGCCGTCGTAGCCGCGTAACCACGGCGTGCCCGCTTTCGGCGAAAGCCAGAGCGGAAAGTAGATGGAGAAATGGGAGTAAATGCCTTCCGCTTTCATGGCCGCCACGATTTCCTGCGCGTGTTGCACCTTGGCCAGATCGACGCTGCCGTCTTCTTTGAAGTAGCCACCATGGATGCGCACCAGATTTACTCCGTGCTTGGCCAGCATCCGCGCACACTCGCGCAACGCTTCGCCCTTCAACTCGTGTGGTGGTCCGTTGACGGCCCAGAAACGCACGGGCTGGCCATTAGCCGTGAAAACGAATTCTCCGTTTTTGACCCCGAGATAACCGTGTTCGCCCGCAAATTTTTCGTTCAGGAATCGTAAATCGATGGCGCTGTTGGCCGCAAAGGTGTCCGGCTTCGGATCGAACGCAAACCATCCTTTATCGCTTTCCGTTGACTTCGTGTTTACCGGCACTTCTCCGGGTTTAAGAATGCCGCGTGGTTGAAAGGGTTCCGTGCTGAAGACGAAACAATCCAAATACCCATGATGATTGTTTTCGCTCGTCATGCGAAAGCGGATGCTATTTTCTTCTGCGCGCAGCGGTACTTGGCCCACTTTGCTCCAGGCCAGAAAGCGCAAGTCCGGTTTGTTATCGGCGGCGATATTAACCTGATCCTGTTTGTCGGCGTTGAGATCGATGACTGTTTCCGGTCCGCCGTTGAGCTGGTAGGAGAGCTTCGATTGCAGGGGATTCGCGCGCACCCAGAAATTGTATTCCCCCGGTTCTTTAGCCGTGAACCGATATTCCGCTTCGCCCACCTTATCCTTGTTAAAATTGGAAATGAAGTCGCCTCCGGACAGTTGATCGCGCTTCACCTGATCGTACCACCACGGGTGACGATTCATTTGATTGACCGTGGGCTTTTCTCCTTCTACCCAAATCCACGTGGCCTTTGCGCCCTGTGGCAGCAGCGAAATTAAAGCGATCAGGCAAAGCCACCTCCCGGAATAGGAATGTCGTCGGTGCATGGCAGTGACAAGTACCAGAACCGGCTGGTGAGTCAATGGCAGAGGGATGATCGCGCGTGGTAGAAAAGGGTGAACAGCGGGATGTTTAATCAGGGACTCGGATAACTCGTCCTTCCGAAGATTAATGGCGTCACCACGCCAAAACCTTGCGGACAATAAATGGACAGAGCAGCCATTCTACCCGGCCAGATTCGACGACGGAAATCACTCCTAAGAGGGATGTTGAAAAGTGGTTTTCCGGCTAGTTCTTCCGTAACGACAGACAACCCCCAACTTAAACCCACCCCTATGAAGAAGGTCATCAAACCAGCGCGGCAGCGAGTGATTTACCGATCCACCTGTTCGATTATGGCACTGCTCTTTTGTGTGCTAACAGGCAGCGTACACAGCGCCGATTATTACTTCTCGACGTCCGGCAATGATGCCAATGCCACCAATTCACAAACTACGCCGTGGCAATCGTTGAGCAAAGCGGCTTCAGTGATGTCGCCGGGCAACAAAATCCATCTCAAACGCGGTGATGTCTGGTATCAGGGCGATGTCGACTGGGTGGTGACAAATAAATTGGGGACGGGGACCAGTCCAATCGTGGTGGATGATGGTTTTGGTTCGGTCTCGAATGCGCCGCCGATCATCGCGCATATGGTGGCTTACCGTTCGGGTTGGGTACCGGTCGGCGTGGGCACCAACATCTGGAAACATACGAAGCCGACGTTTTCGGCCACCAATTTTTGTTTCATCAACGGGTATCGAAAAGGGTTGACCAATTCAATCACGCTCACCAGCACGAACCAGTATGCGGTGGACAGCACGTATGTGTATGTCAAGAACGTGCTTGATCCGGGAACGAACGCGCTGGTCGAGGTGAATGCGGGCACCGGCCCGGCGCTCTATTTGCAGAACAGCTACTACATAGCTTTTCGCAACCTGATCTTCAGCGGCGGTGGAAGCGATTGTGTCCTGGCGGATGTGCCAACGGAGGGGATCAAGTTTGATTCCTGCCAGGTAATTCGTCCGGAAAAATCAGGAATCTACTTTAACGCGGTTACCAATTCGACCGCCCGACATACCGCTGCACAGGTGGTGAATTGTTCTTTGAATTTCGCCTGGCAGACATTTTTGAACGAAGTTACCAACAGCCCCTTCAGCGATGGGATTCATTTTACCCACGTGGACGGCGGAACGATCAGCAATAATCAGGTGACGGATTTTGGTCACACGAGCATTTGTCTGGACGGGTCCACCGGGTGTCTTGTTGAACTTAATAATACTATTCCGACCGCGGTGAATTATGAGCGCGGGCTGGAAGTGTATTTAGGATCAACGGATAACATCATCCGGCGGAATTTCTTTCAGGACCAACGGCAAGTGGGTTCAAAGCTCTTTGGCCAGCGCAACAAATATTACAGCAATGTGTTTGTGGGAGCGCGGTTGACGGACATCGATCACAATTTTGAAGGATTCGAGGCGCGGATCGGCACGATCGTAACAAACGAGGTCGTGAAGGACAATCTGATCGTGAACAATACCTTCTATGATACTGAGAAGCACAGCCTGCTAGTGGATGGCATGGTGAATAATCTGGTGGGCCAGAACACGATTAAAAATAATCTCTTCGTGTTGTTCTTCCAGGGGGCAACGAACAGTTACGGGTTATGCGTCACTACCAACGGCGTGTCGCAAATCGTGGAAAATAATTGTTTCTGGAGATCCAACTCCGTGGAGATGGTCATTTTGGATGAACTTTTGCCGAAGGGAACAAATTTTTGGAAATACACGGCCGTCCAAGCGAACAATCTGGCGACCAATTATAATAATAACCTGCAGGTTAATCCCGGTTTCGTGAATCCCGCGACGATGGATTTTCATTTGCTCTCGACGTCGCAAGTGAAAACGAATGGGCAAAATGTATCGGGCGTGATGGGGACAGGCTTTGTGGATTTTGACGGCCACGCCTGGGCTAATCCGCCGAGCATCGGAGCGTTTCAATACGTGCCGTAGGCACATTGCTGGAGTGAGGTTGAGTCAACGGTGTTTTTGTGAATGAGTGCCGGGAGTAAATATCGAATTCCGCCAGTCCTGCAAGGGCTGGCGGCGTTGGTTGTGGTCATCATCGGTTGGGGCTTGCATGCACCAGAAACGCCAGATTCATCTTCACCTCTGGCAGAGCAAAGA
>JBEHZA010000120.1:0-11540 GCA_048497895.1 Verrucomicrobiota bacterium | reverse complement strand
ATGGAAATGGGGAGGCGGATTTTTACGAGTGCATCAGTCAGGACTGGGGATTTATGGGGAATTATCATGATTTCAGTTTTGGGCCGGTGGTGGATAAGGATGGAGATTGGCACGTGTTGCGTGATGGCAACCGGGGGTTGTGGGAGGTGCCGTATATGGGCTGGGATTTGAAGATCAGTCCGGATGGAAGCAGGACGGAATTGCTGTGCAGCGGGTTGCGGTCGCCGAATGGGTTCGGTAATTACGGGCCGGATCAGGATATCTTTATGACGGATAATCAGGGGAATTGGGTGGGGGCCTGTAAGTTGAATCATTTGCAGAAAAATCGTTTCTACGGCTTCCCTTCAACGACGCCTGCTCCGAAGGAACAATTCGATAACCCGAAGGAATTTGCGCCGCCCGCCGTGTGGTTTCCCTACAAGCTGGTGCGGTCGGCGAGTGGTTTCGACACGATTCTGGACGACCGGTTTGGGCCGTTCAAAGGGCAGATGCTGGTGGGTGAGTTTCAGAATTCGCTGGTGGTGCGCGTGATGTTGGAGAAAGTGAATGGTGAGTGGCAAGGGGCGACGTGGCCGATGTTGAAGGGGTTTGGTTCCGGCGTGAACCGGGTGTCGATGGGGCCGGATGGAAAATTGTACGCGGGCGGTTTGAAGAACAAGGCGTGGACGGCCCTGGGACCGCGCGATTATTCGCTGGATCGCGTGACGTTCACGGGGAAGACGCCATTTGAAGTGAAGGAGGCGCATGTGCGGCCCGATGGTTTTGAACTGACGTTTACGCAACCGGTGGATGCAGCGGCAGGCGGGAATGCGGACAGTTATGATGTGCTGCAATACGGTCTTCAATATCATGAGAAATATGGTTCGCCCGAGGTCGATCACAACGGCAAAGAGGATAGCGCTACGGGTATCAAAGTGGTGAGAGCGACGTTGTCTGAAGATAAGCTGAAAGTGCGTTTGCAACTCGAAGGTTGGAAGACAGGCTATATCACGATGGTGCGTTGTCTGGACGTGGTGAATGCAGACGGGAAGAAACTGCGGAATGATACTTTCTGGTACACGCTGAACCAGATTCCGAAGTAGGCGGCAAGGTGTGGGCGGGCTGGGCCAAAGTGAACATCGGCGGGTGATTGGACATGGAACTGGCATTAATGCCCGTGCTCTATGGACTGGCGAGTGACCATGCGACGAAGAAGAGCGATTGTTTAAAGAGTCGGTAATTCAGGCTTTAATTTTGTGGGTGAGGGGAGTAAATTTTCTACATCCAGGATGGCTAATCCCTTTAAAAGTCCGTTGGGCTATATCATCGGAGGTGCGGTGGTGTGCGTAATATTTTTTATGCTGGCGGAGTGGGATGCTGATTCGGGGCGATTTGTTCGGCGCGGCCGGGAGGTGGAAGTGGATGAAGTTAAACCGCAGTCGCCGAAGCTGGATATTCTTAAGGATGATCAAATAGAGGACAAACGGCCAAGGTTTGATCCAGCGCTGGTAGATTCGCGATTGCAACAAAGTCGCGACGGTAGTCTTTGGCTGCTTAACGCAAGCGATGCTGTGTTGAAGCTGGACATCGAAGAAACGCGGGAGGATGACGTGAGATTTGCTCCCTTGTTTCTCAGTTATCAGGCGGCAACGACACATTTTCGACAGGGACGTTTTGAGGTTTTGCCGTCCATCAATTTGCTCGATGGCAAAGCGAAGCAGTTCGACGATGGATTGATGGCGGCGATGATGATGGCAGCGGCACCGGGTCATGTGACGGAGTTGGCGTGGCTGCCGGATTTTTTGAAACGTCTGCGGATCAAGCTGCCGCCGGAGAGTAATGCGTATGCCTGGGTGTCCTGCGCTTTAGATTTGGGTGGTTATTTGGAGGCTGACGCGCTGGGAAAAAGTCCGGCGCGAGCAACTCAATTCCGGAAAAATTTTCTCCAGAGCGCGGAGGCCAAGCCGATCAGCTTTTATACCTGGTCACCGGATTTGGAACGGGTCTGGAGGTTTGTCAGATTTCTGCAGCAACCTTTGCGCGAACAGGGAGCAAGTTTTGGCGAGCCGGTGTGCAAGGTGTTGCTGGCAGATGAACCGTTGAAGCGGGATTACGAAAAGATGTTACTCCTGTTTGACCGCGTTTCAAACCCGTCGGCTGAAAGGACGTTGTTAAAGGGGGGAGATTATTTTCTGAGCCCGATGCGGACGCACGAGAATGCGGTGGTGGACCGGATTTTGGGTGGCGGGCAGCTTTCGCCGGAGGTTGAACTGATGCAGGAGTTCGTGAAGGCGATTCGTTCCGGCAAGGTGGATTTGAAACCGCGTCAGGAGGGAGGGTGGTACGATTACCAGATTTATGCGCTGGAGACTTTCCTGCTTCCTGAGCGCGGACTGGAAAATCAAAAATTGCTGCTGACGAAGAAATACAAGCAACGGATGCTGGAGGCGTTCAAGGCACTCGTTACGAAACGGCGGGAGACACAAGTCATGTTTGCGGTAATGGCGAAGTCGGCGCAGATGATTTATGAAGCGCCGTTGATTGCCCCGCGGTTGCGCGTGGAGCCGAATCCTACTTACTATCTGCGCATGGCGCGGAGTTACGCATTTATCGAGACGGCGTTGCCGGCTTTTTTTCCGGCGACGGAATGGCAGGCGATGGTGGGTATGAAAGAAGGAGGGGTTCGATCCAAACCGCTCAAGGAGGAGTTGGCGTGGATGAAACACTATTTCTACGGACTGCACTTAATCGCGTGTGAAGACATCGGCATGAAGCCGACGTTGCTGGAGGGGGAATTGCTGGACGCAGCGGCGGCGAAAAAGCTGGCGGAGGAGTATCTCGCGCATTGGGAGCAGGATGCGGATCTTGCAGTGGACACGCGCGTGAGTGTGCCGATCGCGGACATGGGCGCGGGGTTTCGATTGTGGAGCGTGCTGGGGGTAAAGGGAATTCAATTGAAGGCCGGATATGCTAGTCCGCCGAAGGGACGACCGAAGGATGCGCCGAAAGGCTGGCAACCGAATGATGCAGCAGTGGCTCCGCCACCGCCAGCGCCGGTGGAAAAGGTGGATGACTCCGTGGCTGCGAAGGTTCCAGATGACGTCTCTCAGGCTGTGGCTCAAGCGAGCCAGTGGGAAACGTTGGAGACTGGAGAGGTTCATTATGTTCTCCTGGTGGATGAATTTGCGGAGGTGACTTCGCCGGTGATATTGAACCGTACGGAACTGCGGGTGATTTGTGATCGGGAGCAGACGAAGGAGAAGATTGTGGCGGCGATTGGGAAGGGGAAGTGAGGAGTTGAGGACATTGAGGTGATAAGCGGGTGCGCAAGAAAGCGGTAGGGGACTACCGCAATCCAGGACGCTGGCGCGAGGGTTTTGAGGCGGTGAGATTAAGGGGAGTGGCGCGGTTGAATGGGGGTGGGGTCCGGTGATTCACGGAGTTGCGAGGCGGAGGAGAGAACCGGTTTCGAGGAGATGAGGTTTTGCCGGTCCAGCCAGTTTTGACGGGCATGAGTAGCGGTGGTGAGGATTACAATCTGGGCGGAGACATCGAGTTCGTCGAGGATTTCAAAGGCGCGGCCGTATTGACGGAGTTCGCGGCGCAGTTTGTCCCAGCGGGTTTTCGCGGTTTCGATTTGTTGATCGGTCGGAAGGGTTTTGTCGGGTTTGGGATGGGCTTGGCGTTGAGGTCGAGCGGGGCGACGGGTGACACCAAGTTCCCGCAGGAAGGCGAGGGCGGTTTTGCCGTCGGTTACTTGATCGACGAGGGCGACGACGAGTTCGGAATCGTCAGTGGTCCAGTCTTTGGGCGAGGTGCCGAGCAGGGCGCGGAGGCGGTCCGGTGCGGTGAGGTCGCCATATTGGTCTCGGAGGGCTTTAGCCATTTTCATCCAGCGGTAAGTAGTGGCGGATGAAATGTGTAATTCATTGGATACTAAATTGTTCCATGAAACTTTCTCATTATGAGAAAGTTTTTTATCGTGGGATGGACGACCATTCTTAATGTCGTAGGTGTCGCGCAACCCTAATAATCCGAAGCCGGCCATGACCTGACAGGCGAGGCTGCCGCGACCAAATTTGGCAGCCCAATCGGTCCAGCGGCGGACGCTTTCCCAAGAGGCTTCGCCGGGTGGTTGAGGCGCGGGAGTGGGGTTGATCGCGTTGGTGGCGGTGAGAGTGGCGTCGGTTTGGGTGAGCGGTTGGGGGAGGGAGTCGTTTTGAGTGGTTGGTTCGTTCATGGGCATCCTTTCGTGAGCGTCGATATGAGCGCTCCATTGTGGGGCGACTTTAGCGAAGGGGGTGGGGCAAAGGATGTCCGAGGGGGGGAGGAAATGACGAATTATTGAATGACGAAATCCGAATGGAAGCAGTCAGTAGGCGGTAGTCAGTCATTGAGGTTGCGGTTTTTGCTGGTGTATTGTTTTTGGGAGAAGGACTATTTGGGGAATCATTCCCTGAGACTCGCTGGTTGTAGTCAGTTGAATTTTTGGCGCGGAAATTTCGTCAACGCACCGAACGATTATCCTTTTATGAACACCTTGTTTCGAGCACTGCTTTTGATCCTGGTGAGCAGCAGTTTAGTGGGATCGGTTTTTGCGGCGGAATCAACCAATACGGTGATTAATGCGAACCGACTGACATATCTGGATGAGAGCGATCCGTTTTATGTGGGATTGAATTTTCCGAAGCTGACGACGCCGCAGTGGGTGGGGGATCGGGGAGTGGACGCGGTGGTGACGCTAGCAGTCGATGACATGCGCGACCCGCAAAAATACGAAACGTTTTTGCGGCCCATTCTGGAACGATTAAAGAAAATCGATCATCGGGCGGCGTTGAGCATTATGACGGTGGCGGTGAAGCCGGACGCACCGGAATTGCAAACGTGGGTGCAGGAGGGCGTGTCGATTGAAGTGCATACGTTGACGCATCCGTGTCCGTTGTTGCAGAAGGGAAATTTCACGAACGCGGCGAATGTCGTGTATGGAGGCGTGGATTTATTGAGTAAGATTCCGGGCAACACGCCGGTGGCGTTTCGCATGCCGTGCTGTGATTCGATGAACACGCCGAGTCCACGTTTTTTCGCAGAGATTTTTAATCAGACGAGTGTCGCGGGAAATTTCCTCAGTCTCGACAGTTCGGTGATGAATCTTTCCACCCCCGCCGATCTGGCATTGCCGCGGGAATGGGTGCAGGAGGCAGATGGAAAAGAGAGATTTCGCAAATACTTGCCAGTAACGACGAATTCGGTGGTGAAGAAGTCGATGGCTTCATTTTCTACCACGATTGAGGATTATCCGTATCCATATGTAATCGGGAAATTGGCGTGGGAATTTCCGCCGATGGCACCGAGCGATTGGGAGGGGTTCAATCTGCAAGGACCGTTTAATCCCGCGACGTTGGCGGATATGGAGACGGGTTTGGACATTGCGGTGCGCAAGCAGGGGACGTTCAATCTGGTGTTTCATCCGCATGGGTGGATGCGCAATGACCAGATTGTGGAACTGATCGATCACGCGGTGAAACAACATGGGAAGAAGGTGAAATTTTTAAATTTCCATGAGGCGTGGGAGCGGTTGACGCAAAATATGCTGGCGGGACAGCCGTTGCGCGCGGCGAACGGTGAGGATAACGGGGTGCGGATTCTGGATTTGAACAATGACGGTTACATGGATGTGGTGATTGGCAATGAGGAGTTATGCCAGACGCGGTTGTGGAATCCGAAAACCAAGAAATGGGAGGAGAGCAATTTTCCGGTGCAGATTACCGAAGTGGCGGAAGACGGGCATCATCGCGAGACGGGGGTTCGATTTGGAATTGTGAATGCGGATGGCTATCCCTCAATGCTGGTGCGCAATGAACACATCGCGGGGGCATGGCATTTCGATGGGCACGAATGGGTGGCGGATAAGAGTTTGCTGGCGGGCTTGCAGGTGGATGGACAGGCGATTTACACAAGCAAGGGGCACAAGGATCGCGGCGTGCGGTTTCGCGATGTGAACAAGGATGGCCGGTGCGAATTGATTGTGGGCAATGAATCGCAGAATGCGGTCCTGAGCTGGAATGAGGCGGAGAAAAAGTGGAAGAAGCTGGACTACGCGTTGCCGAAAGGGGCGGCGATTGTGGATGCCGAAGGGCGTGATAATGGTGTGCGATTTGTAGATGTGAATCAGGATGGTTTTGAGGATGTGATTTTCTCCAATGAAACGGGGTATGGTCTCTATCTCTATATCTCGAATCCGCGGCCGAACCTGGGCTGGTATGAGGGTTGGTCGCATAATTCGCGTTCTGGCAAACGCGGTGATCCAGGTGAGATTCCGATGATCGTGCGTGCGGGGCCGCAACGGAATAACGGCGCGTGGTTCCGCAACGGGTCGATGTGGGTGCAGAATGAGGATGTGGCGCATTTGCCTGACGTGGTGGACCGGCGGTCTTATAAACAATTGCTGGCGTTTGAAGTGCCGCCACCGAAATCACCGGAGGAATCGTTGAAGTCGATTCGGGTGCGGCCGGGTTTCAAAGTGGAACTGGTCGCGGCCGAACCGCTGACGATGGACCCGGTGGCGTTTGAGTGGGGAGCGGATGGAAAATTGTGGGTGGTGGAAATGGGGGATTATCCACTGGGGCTCGATAATCACGGGAAGCCAGGCGGCATTGTGCGTTACCTCGAAGATACGAAAGGGGACGGGCACTATGATAAATCGACTGTGTTTCTGAGCGGTATCGGTTTTCCCAATGGCGTGACGCCGTGGAAAAAAGGGGTGTTAATCAGCGCGGCACCGGAGATTTTTTATGCGGAAGATACGGACGGAGATGGCAAAGCGGATACGCACAAAACGTTGTTCGCAGGTTTTCGTGAGGGGAATCAACAGCATCGCCTGAATGGTTTTGATTACGGGCTGGATAACTGGCTGTACGGCGCGAATGGCGACAGTGGCGGGATGGTGAAGTCCATAATGACAGGCAAGGTGGTGGATATTACGGGGCGGGATTTTCGGTTTCGTCCGGACACGGGCGAATTTGAAACGGAAACGGGTCGCACGCAATTCGGGCGACATCGCGATGATTGGGGGAACTGGTTCGGCAATAATAATCCAACATGGCTCTGGCATGATTACGTGGCGGAACGTTACCTCGTGCGCAACCCGCATCTGGCGGTGCGAAATATCCGCATCGAACTGGCGAATTATCCGGATTCAAAACGCGTTTACGCGATCAGCAAGCCGATGGAACGTTTTAATCAGGGGGACACGTTTGGTTACGTGACGTCTGGCAACAGTCCATCGCCGTATCGCGATGATTTGTTCGGGCCGGAATTTGCCACGACGGTTTTTGCGAGCGAGCCGGTTTATAATACGATTCATCGCGAGGTTTTGGAACAGGATGGGGTGAGTTTCAAAAGCCATCGCGCGCCGGGTGAGGAGCATAGTGAATTTATTGCTTCGACGGATAATTGGTTTCGTCCGGTGATGAGCAAGACGGGGCCGGATGGCGCGCTCTATTTTGCGGATATGTACCGGTTCGTGCTGGAGCATCCGGAGTGGATTGCACCGGAGTCGCTGGCGGCACTGGATTTGCGGGCGGGCTCGGATAAAGGCCGGATTTATCGCGTGTATCCCGAGGGTGTGACGCTACGGAAAATCCCGCGGCTCGATAAGCTTTCTACCGTAGAACTCGTTGCGGCGATGGATAGTCCGAATGGCTGGCAGCGTGACACGGCGCAGCGACTGCTCGTGGATATTCAGGACAAAGCAGCGGTGGTGCCGTTGGAAAATCTGGTGAAGCACGGCGCACGCCCCAAGACGCGTTTACAGGCGCTATGTACGTTGGATGGGCTTGGTGCTTTGACGCCGGAATTGATTATGGCAGCGTTGCAGGATCAGCATCCCTCGGTGCGCGAAAATGCGGTGCGCGTGAGCGAGCCGTTTTTGCGGGCTTTGAGCGGCGGCAAGCCCGCGGCGTTGGAGTCGTTGGCGAATGCGCTTTTGAAGCACGTAGATGATCCGGAGATTCGTGTGCGTTATCAACTCGCGTTCAGTCTGGGCGAGTGGAAGGACGTGCGCGCAGGCGTGGCATTGGGGCGAATTGCGCTGAAAGATCAGGCGGATGAACATTTGGTGATGGCGGTGATGAGTTCCGCGGTCCCGCATGTGGCGGAGATTGTTTCAACCGTAATGTCGGAAACGAAACGGGTTCATGCGTCACCGGCGCTGGTGGAGCAATTACTGGGGCTGGCAGCGGCGATGAATCAGGAACCGGCGTTGCTGGCGGGCCTGAAAGCGGTGGCGGGCAGCGCCAGTCAGCCAGTGTGGCAGATGAGTGCGCTCGCGGGTTTTCTGGACGCGTTGGAGCGACGCAATCTTCCGCTCGCGAAATTTCAGACGAATGCCGGACCGGAATTGGCGGCGGGCATTAAGGAGTTAGGAAATGTTTTTGAACGGGCGCGAAAATTAATACTCGACCCGCAAGCGCCTGCGGCGGAGCGAGAGGTGGCAGTGCGGCTCCTGGGGCGTGGCCCGACGAATCAGAAACAAGACCTCGGGCTGCTGGTCAGTCTATTGAATTCGCAAACTCCGGGGTCGCTCCAATCCGCTGCCATGGCGACACTGGGAAAAGTTCACTCTGCTGATGTCGCTGATTTCCTGCTGGCCAGCTGGAAGAACTATAGTCCTGGAGTACGCGCACAGGCACTTGGGCTTTTGTTTGGAAGAAAGGAATCGATTGAAAAACTGCTAACAGTGATTGAGCTGGGGAATATTCCGGCGGGCCAGATCAGTCGCGCCTATCAGCAAAAGCTCATCGCACATAAAGATAAAGAAATCAGTGAGCGCGCTGGTAAATTATTCTCGGCGGTGACCCGTGATCGGCAAAAGGTAGTGAAGAATTACGAGGTGGTGAATCAATTGGCCGGTGATCCTGAGAAGGGGCATCAGTTCTTCCGTCAGAATTGCATCGTGTGCCACCGCTTGCGCGGCGAGGGCAATGAAGTGGGGCCGGACCTGGGTATGATTACCAGCAAATCAGTGGATGTATTGCTCACGGCCATTCTCGATCCGAATCAAGCGGTCGAGGAGCGTTATGTCGCTTACACTGCGGTGACTAAATCCGGCAACGAAATCAGCGGGGTTGTCGCGGCGGAAACCCCGACCAGCCTGACCATTAAAACGGCGGCGGGCACGGAGGAAGTGATTTTACGGAACGATCTTCAGCAACTGACCAGTTCCGGCATGTCGCTGATGCCTGAAGGGTTTGAGAATTTCTTCAAACCGCAGGATCTGGCGGACCTCATTTCTTATATTGCCTCTGGCAACGTGGTGGGGAAATAGAGGGGTGGTTTTTTTAACCACGGATAGACACCGGTAAACACGAATGGGAAAAATGACGAATTACCGAATGACGAAATCCGAAAAAGCAACGAAAGCGTTTGTCTGTGGTTAAAGTTTCTTTTCAAGGGAGTGAAAAGTGAAATTTTTTTTGAACATTTTTTATCATTCCTGTCCAATTTCGTGAACAATAAATCAGATTCGGTTACCTGAGCGGCCAGTGAAGCACGGGGATGAGATAAATTTTTGTTTGCAAATCCCCGTGGACGGAGATACTTCGGCGGCTCACAAAGCGACAATTTGGGAAGCAAAGCATGATTAAGGTTCAGAATCTAGTGAAGACGTTCGGACCGAAACGGGCGGTCAATGACGTTTCGTTCACGGTGGAGCGCGGCGAAGTGCTGGGCTTTCTGGGGCCTAATGGCGCCGGAAAATCCACCACCATGCGCATGATTACCGGCTTCATCCCGCCGACCTCCGGTTCGCTCTCGGTGGGTGGTTTTGATATGGTGGAGAACCCTATCCCGGCCAAGCGGCTGATCGGTTATCTGCCGGAAAATGCGCCCGCTTACATCGACATGACGGTACACGGGTTCCTGAATTTTGCAGCGGAACTGCGCGGGTATCGCGGAGATGAACGGAAGAAGGCGATTAATCGTGTCGTCGAAATGTGTTTCCTTGAAGGTGTGTTGCATCAAAGCATTGATACGCTTTCCAAAGGCTATTTGCACCGGACCTGCTTTGCGCAATCGATCATTCACGATCCGGAAGTTTTGATCCTCGATGAGCCGACGGATGGTCTGGACCCCAATCAAAAATACGAAGTGCGTAATTTGATCCGGCGCATGGGCGAAAAGAAGGCGATTGTTTTTTCCACGCACATTCTCGAAGAAGTAGAAGCCGTTTGTTCGCGCGCGATTATTATTGATCGCGGCCAGATCGTGGCGAATGGCACGCCGGCGGAGTTAAAACAAAAATCCGATTCGGCGGGCGCCGTGTTCTTGAAACTGACTGGCGTGGCCGGTGGAGAAGTGAGCCAAAAACTGTCGCAACTCCCGGACGTTCGCAAAACTCTAATTTTGAAAGATCAGGCTGCCGTGGTGGAAGCGCGGGTTTATCCCCGCAAGAATGCGGGTGACGGCGCACTCGCGCGAGCCGTGGCGGAGGTCATCAGCCGTGAAGGATGGAAGATGCAGGAATTACATACTGAAGAAGGCCGGTTGGATGAAGTATTCCGGGGTATTACACTTTCAGATACGGTGAAGGGAGGCGCGAAATGAGTATTTCCTGGCACAACATCATCGCGATTACCAAACGGGAATTGCGGGGTTATTTTTCTTCTCCATTGCCGTATGTGTTCATGGTGATTTTCCTGTTTTTCACGGGCTTATTCACGTTCATGATTAGCGGCTTGCTGGAACACCGACAGGCCGGGTTGGCTGAATTCTTTATCTGGCATCCCTGGTTGTATCTGGTGTTGGTGCCGGCGGTGGGCATGCGTTTATGGGCGGAAGAACGGCGCGTAGGTACATTGGAATTATTACTCACCATGCCGATCACTGCGTGGCAGGCGATCGTGGGCAAATTCATTGCTTCCTGGCTATTTCTCGCGTTGACGCTGGCTTTGACCTTTCCGGTTGTTCTCACTGTCAACTATCTGGGCTCGCCGGATAACGGCGTGATTTTCTGCGGTTATCTGGGCAGCCTATTGCTCGCGGGAGGTTATCTGGCGATTGGGTGCATGACTTCGGCGATTACGCGCAGCCAGGTAGTCAGTTTTATTCTTTCGCTGGTTATCTGCTTTATTCTCATCATGGCGGGTTGGCCGCCGGTGATCAACCTGCTGAACACCTGGGGCGCTGATGCCAAGCTGATTGATTTTGTGGCTGCTTTCAGCGTGATGCCGCATTTCGAAAACATTCAGCGTGGTGTGATTGATTCGCGAGACGTGATTTTCTTTTTCTCGCTGATCGGGTTTCCGCTGTTCACGACCGGCGTCATTTTGCGTGGTCTCAGGAGCAGCTAGGCGGATAAATGCAGTGAGTTATTTTTCCCGGAACTGAAGATGAATAAGAAACGGATAGAAGCGATACTCTTCTCGGTGGTGGGTGTAGCCGCGATGTTCCTCATCGTGGTGGCCATCAACTTTATCACCGGATTGGCCAAGCAGCGCGTGGACATGACCGCGGAAAAGCTTTTCACGTCGTCACCCGCGATGTCCTGCTCGTGGAGATCGCGG
>JBEHZA010000119.1:0-11554 GCA_048497895.1 Verrucomicrobiota bacterium | reverse complement strand
GGTGTGAGTTGATCCACGGCGCGAGGGAGTCCGGAGACGGGAAAAAAATGGACGGCTTTCTCAGAAAAGCCCGCCATCGCCTCGCTCCGGAGGAATGCCGGCAGTTGGACTTTGAGTTTCAGCGCTACCTCGGAGCAGGGGAGTAGGAGAGGGAGGCGGAGGAATTTAACAAAGAGGAAGCAGAGGCCGCGGAGAGGAAGGCAGGCTGATGCATTGTTGTTAGGGCCAGCGAAAGTGGAAGCATCTCCATGGTCTTCCCGTTCTCCGCCTTCACCTTTATTCCCAACATAATCCATCGCTCTAATGCCAGCTTCGGTAGAGCACATTCACCGTAAATAACCCCATCATCGCCAGGCAGCAGGCCAGTTTGCCCACCGCTCCTGCCAGCAGGCCCAAAACCGCTCCTACACCCGCCCGTGCCGCCGCTTTGGCCTCGCGCCCTGAGGCCAATTCAAAGATCAGTGCCCCGATGAATGGCCCAATTACGATACCGATAAAGCCGAAAAAGATACCCAGAATACCGCCCACTGCTGCCCCTAGTATGCCTTTCCAGGTCGCTCCCAGCTTTTTCGCCCCATACATGCTTGCGAAATAGTCGATCACCATCGAAAACAGCGTCAACCCGATCAATAAAGCGATAACCAGATTTCCCGGCCCCGTCGCCCCAAAATACAGCCGATGTCCAATCGCGGCCAACAAAACAATCGGTGTGCTGGGTAATCCTGGTAAGATACTGCCCGCCAATCCCATGCACATAATGAGCAAGGCCAGCACCAAACCCGCAATTTGTTCCGTCGTCATCGCCTCAATATACCGGATTTTCCCCCACTGGCTCTTACAACTTCGAAGTAAATTTGGAGGCCCTCATCGTGACTTGAACGGGTTTTCGACCACTATTTACTGAATCCTGATTGCTTTTCCTCTTGGGGCTTCAGCTTTCTTTCGGATTTCGCCATTCGGGACTTTGCCATTTTCCCTCACCCACAAATCTCCTCCACCTTGGCATGATACAAACTCTCCACCGCCCACGTGGGCTTATGCGCTTCCAGTTGCTCCACTGAGTGAGCCCCCGTTCCCACCGCCAAAATCTTTGCCTCAATCGCCCGCCCACACGCGATGTCTAACGGCGTATCTCCGATCACCAGAATTTCCTCGCCCTTCAACGGTTGGCCCAATAACCGGCTGCCCCGCTGTTTGGCAATCCGTGCCAGCTCGTTGCGATCTTCATGATCGTCCGCAAATGCGCCGATCTCAAATTCATCCCACAAATGGTAATGCCGCAGCTTCAATTCCGCCCCCAACTGGAAATTGCCCGTCAGCAACCCCATCACCGGCGGATTCGGCAGCGATTTCATGGCCAGAATCATTTCCCAAACTCCGGGACACGTAGCGCCCTGGCAAACCTCCAGCAAATGCGCCAGCCAGAAAAAATAGCGATCCCGGAAACGTTCGATGTTCTCCGGCGTATGGTTGAAATTATTTCCGTTGAAAAATTCGCGCAATAACGACGCGTCAGTACGACCCGAGAAATTTAATTTCTCGGTTGCCCGGGGCACTTTGAATTCTGTTTCAAACACTCGCGCAAACGCCTTTACGCCTGCTCCCCCCGTTCGAATCAAAGTCCCATCAATATCGAATAATACCAGTCGCACCATGGGTCGGCGCTAAAGTGGCTCAGCACTGGAGCAAACGCAACCCAAACGAAGCTGATTAATTATTTTGTCCTGCGAAGCGGCGTATGCCGGACAGTGACCGTCCCCGGTCGCAGCAATGTGATTTGGTCAAACGATGTCGAACCTTTCAAACCCGCCCGCACCTGTGAACATCGCCGTCCCCTCAGCACCCCATTTTTCCGAGAAACTCCTCCACCTCATCCCGCGTCGGAATGCTCGCTTGCGCTCCCCGCCGGGTCACTGCGATGGCCGCCGCCGCACAGCCAAACCGCGCCGCTTCACGCGCGGTCGAGCCTTCTACCAGTCGCGTAACGAATGCGCCAATAAAAGTATCACCTGCGCCCACCGTATCCACCGCCGTTACTTTAAATCCCGTGACCAACCCCGTAAACTCCGGCGTCGCCAGCCACACGCCCTGTGCGCCGAGCGTGACGATCACATTGGCGCAATGGGTCCGCTGTTGGATCACGTCCGCCGCTTTTGCCGCGCTCGCCGCATCACTCACATCTACGCCGCTGAGCTTGGTGGCTTCCCCTTCATTCGGAATAATCCAGTCACACAACCTGAGTAACGATTCTTCCACTAGCGCATACGGCGCGGGATTCAGCACCGTCAACGCGCCTGTTTCGTGAGTCAATTGCAACGTCGCCGCCACCGACGCCATTGACGTTTCCAATTGCACAATGACTGCTTTCGATTGCGCGAACAACGCCCGTTGCCGCGTAATGTCTTCCGCCGTCAGCGTGTCATTCGCGCCGTTCGCCACCACGATTTGATTCTGCCCCGTCGCATCCAACACAATCATCGCCGTGCCGCTGGCTACCTCGTCGCGCCTCACCACTCCGCTCGTGTTCACCCCCACTGCCTGAAGATTCGCACTCATCTCGTCCCCGAACGCATCCTGTCCCAACGCGCCCACCATCGCTGCCCTCATGCCCATCCGCGCCACCGCATAAGCCTGATTCGCTCCCTTGCCACCCGGCGCGCGACGGAAATTCTTTCCGAGGATGGCCTCTCCCGGTGCCGGAAAGCGCGGCGTCTCGATAAACAAATCCATGTTAAAACTGCCCACTACGGTAATCATCGCTTCACTTTCTAAAGATATTCCCACGTGTCAAACTTCGCCGCCTGCCCGCAATAAACCCCCGCTTCATTGAGCAAATTCCAAACCGTCGCCTGCGCAATCCGGAACCGGCGTCCGTTCTTGGAAACGCGCACACCCGCATAATTATCAATGAATCCATCCCGCGTCACCGCCTCCAATAACCGCGCCCGTTCTTCGCGATTCGGCGCTTCCGCCGTGTAACGGGACGGTGTCCGCGTCAATTCCTCCCACGACATTTCCCACAACGTCAGCGCCGTGGCATTCCCATAATTCAACACCGGATCAACCTCCGTCCCATGCGAAACGACGACAAACGGCGCCTCATAAACCCGCCGCGCCAGTTCCCGCGCCTCCGTGACCCCTGGTATTAACTCCCGTCCCGTCCACCGCTTCAAACTCCGCGCCAGACAACTCGTCTGCGCAATGATTCGGTCCGTGTTCCAAAACAAATTCATGATGCTTTAATTAAAATTAAGCGGAACAGCCTTGGAACTCCAACGAAGAAGTTTCTCCTTACCTCGCCAACCGCAATTCCACCAACTGCCCCGGCATAACCTTCTGCCACCGCGCCACGAGCACATACGGCGCAGGACTCTCCTTTTCTGGCGCGCGTAAAGCCGGCGTGTTCGCATGCACGACGCGCTGCCCATGGATCTGTTCGGCCAGCAACGCATCTCCATCACGCGGAGTTTTCAAGGGCGCGTCCGATTCCACCAGAATCGTCAACTCACCAATTACGTCCTCTGTATTCGGATAACCCCAAACATCTTCCCGCGGTGTCAGGTCGTGAAAATCGTGCACGTTACGCTTCTCCGGAAACGGCAATGTGTAAGTATATTTCGCGCCCGTCACAATCGTGCGTCGCTCACCCGCTTTGAGATTCACGCGCACATCCCACGTCTTTTTCGTAGGTGCTGGCTCCTTAAAATCACTTTCCGGGTCCGAGCCGCGAATCCGTTCAATGTTCACGTTTGGTAACGGACTATGAAATTCCTCGTCAAACGTCGTGACGTTTGTCAGTGCGAGAATCGTATAAACCAATCGCACTTCGCCCACGCTCGTTTGCCCCGGAAACGCCGGATCGGTTTTCAATTTCACCAGCATCGTCGCCGACTCAATCACATAATCGCGGTGAAACTTCTTTCCCGCTGCCATCATCTCATGAGCGTCCACTCCCGGCGCAATCGCCTCCCCCGCGTGTGCGCCTGTCGCTGTCACGAAGACAGCCATCATCAATGCCGTAATCAGTCCCAACCGGCACAAGTTTCGCTTCCCCTTCAAAGTAATGCGGCTGCTTGAACTCATGTTAAAATATAGGCTGTT
The DNA here is from genome assembly GCA_048497895.1 of Verrucomicrobiota bacterium. Lineage (GTDB taxonomy): Bacteria > Verrucomicrobiota > Verrucomicrobiia > Limisphaerales > JBEHZA01 > JBEHZA01. The sequence goes on along the minus strand of JBEHZA010000119.1, from coordinate 7,453 downwards.
CCAGTTTCGCAGCAGTACGCCCAAAAGACCTCCTGCCGGGTGCAAAGCTGTTCTTACTCGGCCTTTTTGGCACTCTTCGCTTTTTCTGGCAAGGCAGGCATTTCCGTCATGGCTTTTCCCGTTTCCGGGTTGATCGGAATCGACTTCAGGTAATCAGGCACCAGTTCCGCTAACTGCGTGGGCGGTTTTCCCTTCTCCAATTCATAAGCCCGCGCTGCCAATCGCAACGTCAGTCGCCGTGTGCGCCAGCATACACCATCGTAACGTTTCTTGAACTCTGCCGTCCGTTCTTGCTCGTTTTGCTTCAGCAGCAGGTCGCCCACTTTGCCGACGATTCCAAAATAACGCGCGGACCAGATTTTTTCCGTTTCGAGAATTTGCTCAAACCCTTCCCGCCGTGCTTCCAGTTTTTCCAGCGCTTGCGCCAATTGTCTATCCTTCGCGGGCGTAAGTTGAGGCAGCAGTGCTTCCAGGCTTGCAGTTCCGATGAGTTCCAGGGCGAAGCCGCTCAGTGCGTCATATTTGCGGCCGCCACTATAAATCGCTTGTCCGAGATGAAGTGTGTCGAACTGACACTGCGCCGCTTCGTTGGTGTGACCATCGAGCATCAGTACTCGGGTGTTCATGCCGAGCAGAATCCCCAGGTGTTTCAACTGCGTGACTTCGGTGTCGTGTTGTCGCAGCCATTGAGGATTCGTCTTGAGTGTTACCCGGCAATCTTTCGTCAGCCCCTGACGCATTAATTCCAATGTCGCCGCGTTCGTTTGCACCAATTGCCGCAATTGGTCGGAATTGAATTCTGTGAGCGCCTTCGCGGGCATGATGCCCGCTTTTGCCGCGGCCAGCAAATCATCATAACCATTGGGTTGCGGCAGAGTGGGCAGGGGCTTGGTCTGGCGGACCGACCAATCCAGACCACGATAGAGCAGCGAAAGAACTCCCAGACAGATGATGATTCGATAAAGCCATTTAAACATGCGTGAATTCTTTCTGCATTTTTGATTTTCTCCTTTTTCCCGGCAGATGGCCTTCCGGCTCCTTGAAATGATCTTATTTCATCGTCACTGATTGGCTGATCAGTTGCAGATGTGACCGTCTTTTCGCGGTCGATGTCAAGGTTGCCTGGACCTGACGCACATCGTTGACTCCCGGCTCCAGTAACCCAACCGCTTTCAGAATTTTTACCGCCGCAGGCTGATCGAACATCGCCCCTGCGAAAACGCTTTCCCGCACCGCCTCGCGTAACCGTTGCACCCGTTTGGATTTCAGTGCGCGAATCACTTTATCAGGGTGCCAGAAAATGAATTCCGGCAGCGGCACCGAAAAAAGTTCCCGGGTGCTCGACGTTTTTTCACCGTCTTGCGTGGCCTGTTGATAGAATGGTTGAAAATCGCACCAGTCATGAACGCCGGCCTTGAATTGCGTTCCGAATTGCAGATTCGCCAGAGCGTAATTGAGTTGTTCGCCGAGAAAACCTTGTAATGCTTCCCATTGCTCGCCTTCAGCCGTTTTTCCTTCCGGCGGCAACGCTTCATCCGCGTAGTATTTCACCATTTGAAAACGTCCGCCGAGATCATGCAGAAACGCCGAAGCCTGGCGTGCATAATCCATCGGCACCGTTTTTCCGGCTGCTAGAGTCTTTCGCAGTTCTACTATGCGTGGCCGGAGCGTGAGTTGGATTTCTTCGTAGAAATTTTGCCAGATATGAACCGATTCGCGCATGGCTGGAATCCAGGCGGCGGCTTGCTCCAATTCCGCCTGAATTCGCGCTTTTAGCTGGGTCCGCTGCTTCTGCTCGAAAGCGGTGATCTTCTCCAATTGAATAAAACCCTCTTCCCGTAGCAGCTTGGCCATCAAACTTACGGTTGGTCCGGCGTGGATTTGCCCGCGGATTAAACCTTCGTACGTCTGTTCATCCATCACGAGTTCATCGGCCAGCAGCAATAAGTTGTAGTCCGGCAGCAGTTGCTGGTGGGTTTGCGCCATGGAAATCCGCGGCAAACGATAATAGCCGATGCCATTTTCATCCTCCAAACGACGAGGTAAAAAAGAAAGCCCCGGGCAGATTAGCCGTAATCTCATGTTGACCCCAGAATGTGTAACCCGGAAAAAGTTTGCCACATAACTTCTTCGCCGTCACGCCGCGATTATTGTCACACGCCAATATCCTCGTTCCACAGCTTTGGTTGGGTAGCGATGAAAACTTTCATCAAATGCAGGCACTCTTCGTTTTGCAGCACTTCGACGCTGACACCCTGGGAACGGACATACTCTTCCGGCCCTTGAAAGGTGATATTTTCACCCACGATGACGCGCGGGATTTTGTAGAGCAGAATCGCGCCACTGCACATGGGGCAGGGGGATAGCGTGGAGTAAAGCGTGCACCGCTGATAAACTGCCGCGGGCAAACGGCCCGCATTTTCCAGACAATTCATTTCCGCATGATGAATCACACTGCCGCGTTGCACGCGTTGATTGTGTCCGCGCCCGATGATCCGGTTGTCCAGCACCAGCACGGAGCCAATGGGAATGCCGCCTTCATCAAGTCCTTTGCGGGCCTCTTCCAGTGCTGCCTGCATGAATGCGTCCATAAGGTGTGTTGCCGTTAACCGCTCTCAATGTGTCGTTCCTGCGGTCATTTCGTCAATCTTTTCGCGTTTTGCCCGTCCGGCAGGTATCGCGCCATGATGCCGGTCAGCGCGTGAGTGTATCGGCGTTGCATCGCCTCATTTACATGGCTCAAGTCCTCATAGTCGCCTGCCGTTTGCCCGGGAAATTCCGATTCCGGCACCACGACTACATTCGTGTAACGCTGCTGAAGTTGGCTCAAAAACGCGAGCATGTCTGCGCGTATGGCGGGATTCGTCCGTTGACGAAGTGCCGGATGATAACCACCCGTCAACAGGAACACCCGTCGTCCAGCTTTCTCACAACGGGCCACAAAATCCTCGAACGCCTGCTTTTGAAAATGGCTCTCCGCCGAGAGATGAAAGGAGGCCGCGAATTCCTTTGCGCGCGTATCTAGGTCCGCTTCCAGCGCCTCGTCATGTGCCTGCTGCTTGAGCTGGGCGGAAGTCGCTCCCAGTAACCGGAAAGCGAGCACTTCCCGGCAACGGAACAGCGGCAACGCATCTCCCAGCAGCCCATAAAAAATCTCCTGACGGGACAAAAAACGTGGTGCCCCTCGATGCCGGGCGTCCGGGAGATCCTGAAACTCCAGGAAATTCGGCACCGTTAACCCATGGGAACCTAAATAGAAGTAACCTTCGCTTACATAACAAATGACCAATTGCGGATTCGTCTGGCGAAGCTGCCGTTCGATCAACAGCACATCATACGCATGACTGCCGGGAAAGTGGAGTTCCGTTGTCCAAACCTGTTGGCCCAATTGCTCGTTCAATTGCTCTTCGTTGATCTCCGCGCGGGTCTGGCTGGAGCCCACCAGCACGGCGTGAATCGGAGCAGGATTTTCCGCCATCAGGATGCGTTTTAAATGAAATTGCATCAGATTCTGAACGCCGCCACCCGCACCCATCGCCGCCCAGAATAATCCCGTGTGCATGGCCGCTCCCAGCCACAGATTAACTCCAGCGAAACCGATGACACCATGCAACACCCATCGGTTACGCCCGCGGTTTTGAATGCCACGTTCCAACAATGTATGAACTGCGGCCCAAAGCACGGTCAGTGTCGCCAGCCAAAGCGCCTCGTGCAGACGATGATGAACAAACAGAGCCGCGTCCGTGATTTTTCCTTTGCCGATTCGTAAAATCGCTAAGCCGAACCGGCCTGCTACCAGTTGCGCCACACGTTCTCCCGCCACGGCGTAACCGGCCCAACCCAGCAGCAGCAGGGCGGCAACGATCAATGGCAGGCGGCGTTTCATACTCAGAATTGAAAATAAATGAACTGTGCGCCTTCAAAAATTCCCAGGCCCACAATGGCCGTGAGGGCTAGTGCCGCCGCCGTTGCCTGCCATTCCATCTTCCAGGTCGAGAAACGGTCCATCTTCTCATGTTGCCACTGGAAGAAAAGCGCCAGCGCACCGAGGATCAGAATCGGTTGTGCCAGCGGACTCACCCCTTCCACCAGTGGCCAGTGGAACATGGCGTGCAGATAGCCCCAGGTCATTTGCACCTGGCTGACCTTGGTCGGTAACGCGCCCGCGCGGAAAAACAGCCAGCCAATGCACGTGATATGGAAAAATAAGATGATCAGTAACGCGCGCCCGGTCCAGTGAAGAGAGTTCTTTGGCGTTGCCTCGTCCGTTTGCTTCGCCGGTTGAGTCAACGGCCCCATGAAGTCACGCCAGGCACGCTGGATCGCCAGGAGCACTCCATGAAAAAATCCCCATAAGACATAGGCCGCTCCTGCGCCGTGCCACAAGCCTCCCAACAGCATCGTTAACATCAGGTTTGCGTAAGTGCGTGCCCGGCCAAGCCGGTTGCCGCCCAGCGGAATGTAGAGGTAATCCCGCAACCACGTGGACAAACTGATGTGCCAATGCTGCCAGAAAGCCGCGGGATTCGTGACCAGATACGGTGCCCGGAAATTGGTCACCAGTTCAAAACCCATCAGCTTGGACAAGCCGCGCGCAATGTCCGAGTAACCGGAGAAATCGCCATAGATTTGAAAGGCAAACGCATAGATTACCAGCCAGGCATTGGCATCGCTGAACGGCGGCGTGGAACCGCTGAAACCCCAATTGGCAATTTCCGCCAGACGATCTGCAATCACCACTTTCTTGACGTAACCCATCAGGATTTGCCAGCAGCCGTTCACCACTTCCGTCGGGTTGATCACGCGCGCGCGCTGACACTGCGGTAACAGCAACGAAGCGCGCACGATCGGTCCGGCTACCAGATGCGGGAAGAACGCCACGTACAGCATAAAATCGAGTGGCTGCTGCGTCGCCTTCAGTTCCCGCCGGTAAACGTCGATCGTGTAACTCATCGAGAGGAAGGTGTAGAAGGAAATGCCAATCGGCAGCACCAGGTGCAGCACTGGAAAGGTAGCCTTCATCCCGAAAAAACTGAGCAAATGCTGAAGTGAATCCGCAAAGAAATTGAAATACTTGAACACGCACAACACGCCGAGATTGACGGCCATGCTGAAGGAGAGAAACATCCGCCGTTGGCTGGGAGAGCGTTGCTTTTCAATTTGCAGCGCGCACCAGTAATCAAACAGTGTGGTAAATAACAACAGCGACAGGAAACGCCAATCCCACCAGCCGTAGAAGACGTAACTGGCGATCAGCAACAGGATGTTTTGGCCGCGCTGTTGCAGCCGGTAGTAAACTCCCAGAACCACCGCCAGAAAAACAAGGAAAGTGAGCGAGTTGAATACCATGACGCTAACGCGGCTAATTCAATTTGCGCCGGACCATTATCACTCGCCTTTGAAGCTTCGCAAATACATCCATGGCCGACGCGTTACTTCTTTGCGTCCAGCGAACGCAGCTTGATATTGCGAAAGGAAACTTTGCCGTGATCGCCTTGCAAGGCGATGCGCCCCACGTCTGCCTTCGCAAAGTAGGGCCAAGTGGCAAATTTGCTTTTCGCCACCCGCTCTTTGAAATCATCGCTGCCCAGCACATACTCGACGTACTTCACGCCATTAATAAAGTGCTCGCACTTTTGTGGTGTGATCACAAGGCGCACATGGTTCCATTCACCAGCCGGTTTAGTGGCATCCAGCGGTTTGTTCGTCTTCGGATCAATCGGCGGATGGTAGAGCGCATAAAGCCAGCCGCAACGTTCCGGATCGGTCGCTGCCTGATTATCCTCCAATTGAAATTCCGGGCCGGAGCGCGACGCGCGCGGAGCTTCATCGCTCACGTGAAACATGATGCCGCTGTTGCCGCCCACGGAAATATTGTAATCCAACTCCAGTTCAAACGCGCCGAACTGTTCAGCCGTCACGATGTCTCCCGCGTTATGCGGATCAATGCACGCAATCGTGCCGTCCTTAACCTCCCAGCCGGGTTTGATGTTGTTCGTTTTGAAATTGCTCCAGCCTGTGAAATCTTTGCCGTTAAAAAGCAGTTTCCAGCCGTCTGCTTTCTCGGCTTCAGTCAGGGTATTCAACGGCTTTTCGTCAGCGGCCTTTAGCCAGATCGAACCCGTTAGCATAAATGCCAGTGCGGCAATCAGAATGCGTTTCATGGCACTCACCCTATCGCACCGCGCACAGCCCGACAATGACAATGCAGTGCAGGGAAAAACGCGGCGTCTTACGAATGCCATTGATTGACAATATGGACTAACCGGACTAACCTCCGGATGGTATGAAAACGGTGAACGTTCATGACGCCAAAACACATTTTTCCCGACTCCTGGCGCAGGTCGAGAAGACGAACGAAGCCATTGTGATTTGCCGGGATGGTGAGCCCGTGGCGGACTTAATTCCCCATAAGCGTTCAACGCGGATTAAGGCGCACCCCGCCTTGAGAAAGGTTGAATTGGGTTACGATCCGGTGGAACCGCTGGCCCCGGGCGAATGGCCGGAGGGCAGTCGATGATTCTGGATACCTGTGCTTTACTTTGGCTGGCGACTGGCAGCCGAAAGCTGAGTCGCGCCGCGCTTAAAGCGATTAATGAAGCTCCCGCCGTGTATGTTTCCGCCATTAGCGGCTTTGAAATTGCGCTCAAATCAGCTCGTGGCAAATTAAAACTGCCGCTTCCCGCTCAAGCGTGGTTTGATCAGGCAGTCGAGCACCACGGTCTTACGCTGGTGCCACTGGAATTACCAACCTGCATCGCTGCGGCTGGACTTCCACCTGTTCATGATGACCCTTGCGATCGCTTTATCATCGCCACGGCCAAATTGAACGATTGGCCCGTAGTCACCGCTGACGGGCAATTTGAACGGTATGGAATTACTGTAATTGGCTGAATCTCTGCCGTTCTTTGTGGCGGTTGTGTCCAAACCATTCATGGACTTTCCCGCCTTTCTGCCCGATAGTGTTGCTGTTCCCGCTCACGAGCCGGATCAAGGCTCAGCTTCCGATCGATGTTTTTATGCTTAATAAACCAGAACCTTTGGCGCCTGCGGTCAACCCGACTCCGGTGGTGGAAACCCCGGATCAACGGTTTGCCCGTATTCTGTTGCGTCCGCAACTCAAACCGCTCAAGGCCGTGTTTGATCAGCTCAATGTGGCTATCCCGGTGATGCAAGCCGCGATTATTACCACCAACTGCTATCAGAATTTTTTGACGAAGGTCGGCTATCGCACTGTGGTGGTGAAAAAGCTCCATGAGAACGATTGCTACACCCGCATGGGACCAGAAGGCGGCATCCGCGCCGTGCTTCCCGTGCATGACATGGCCACCTACAGCACCATGGTCACGCTTGTAAACTACGACTCCACCGTGACGACGACCGCGAACGCGGTCGATTTCTACGACCGCCAATTGTCTGATTTCAAAACCCTCCTCATGAACAAATCCGGCAA
>JBEHZA010000118.1:0-11578 GCA_048497895.1 Verrucomicrobiota bacterium | reverse complement strand
CGTGCGCTCGGTGCAGGCCGCGCTCGTTGCCGAGGAAATCGATAATGAATATGAACATGGCTAAGATGGTCGGTGCTTTGGTGATGGTGGGTTTGTTGAGTGGCCAATTCCAAGCCGCCGCACAACAAGGGGCCGGAGCCTCCGCCGATAAGCTCGATAGTTGGAAGCGTGCACGCGAAGAATTTCTTTCTGCTGAACGCGAACTGGTCAAAAACCGTTTCGATGAAGGTGGTTTGGAAAAGGAAATTGAAAAGCTGAATGGCCGCAAAGCGGCTTTAGATAAGCAAATCCCTTACTTCCGTGCCAAGGTTGATGCCTTCCGCCAGAAAGCTGCCTTGGCCGCGAACACGGGTAATTCTGAAGAAGCTGAAAAAGCGAACAAAGACGTTGCTTATTGGGATGCACAATTAAAGGCCGGCGAAGCGGAGTCGGCCAGCGTTGAGGCGCAACTCAAAACCGACATTGAAAAGCTCAAACAACAGCTTATAAATCCGAAGGAGCCCGGCATTATTCTGCCTGGTGATGCGCTCCAATTGTACGTATTGGAAGATGAATCCTTCAACGGCCTTTATCAGGTGCGTCGTGGCGGATACATCATCCTGCCTCGCGTCGGCCGGGTTACAGTTGCTGGCAAGGATTTGGTTGGCGCAGAGAAGTCGATCAAAGAATCGCTGGAAGCCACCCAATTGCGTCAGGGCACGGTAATGCTGGAACGTTCGCGTGATATTTATACGACCGATAGCTCCAGCGTCATTTATCTTGCTGGCGAATTTAATACTACTGGCCCGCTCCGCGTGCCCGAAGGTGTATCTCCGACGATTATCACCACCATCCTGCGCTCGGGTGGAACTACTAAATCTGCTGATCTCACCCGTGTAAAGCTGCTGCGTCTCGAAGGCGGCAAGGGTTTGGTTGAGGAAGTTGATGTCAAAGCCATGCTTGATGGCAGTGGTTTGCAATCGGACCTGGCCTTGAACCCTGGCGATATCATCGTGGTTCCGAGCTTTGCTCCGATTATTTATGTAACGGGCAATGTCAAGGCTCCCGGGCAACTGACTTTAAAGACCGATGAAGAATTGAGTGCTTATGCGGCCATTCTTCGCAGCGGTGGTTTTGCCCGCTTTGCAAATTTGAAGAAAGTGTATGTCTTACGGGATCATGGAAATGGTGAAAAATCCAAAATTCCTCTGAACATCAAAGAACTTCAAGCGGGTAAAGGCCAGGATGTCATCCTGCAAGGCAAGGATGTAGTCGTGGTGCCGGAAAGCTTCTTTAGCTGGTAAGGTGTAAATAGCTGGACACCTTTGCCATTCAATCTTAGCCGGGCTGAGTAGCCCGGCTATTTTATTTATGGCCGGGAGATTGGATCCGGGAGAATAGGTCGGTCTTCACCAGTGTTTTGCTGCTGGTTGTAACAAGTATTCTGATTTCGTAACTGGAGAACAGTTTACATTTATCCGGTTCTCAAGTATGGTAACCTTTGAGTTTGGGCAAATTTGGCTTTAAGAATCCACTGATAACAAGTGGAGCAGTTGTAATATGTCATGATTCCAGGAATTAAGCGGTCTTTAAATCTTACGGACATAATGGGTTATGTAACCATTATGATGAAGCATCGGCGCTTGATCACGCTGCTGATGCTGTTGTCGTTAATGCTGGGGATGACTTACTACGTTTACGCCAAACCGCTATATCGAGTTAAGTCACTGGTGCAATACCGGGCTCTGGATCGGCCGGTTGACGCGCAAAAGGTGTTCAATGACAGCGGTGACCGGGAAATTTTATCGGACCTGACTGCTCCGCACATATTAGAGCGGACGGCGAAGAGTTTGGGCATCAATCCGGATCCCAGGATACTTTATTCCCGCCATTTATCTTCCGTTTCGTGTAATTTTAATTCGGAGCGGAATATTGAAGTTACAGTGTACGCTTATGATAAAAAAATGGTCAGTAAATGGACCGAGGCGATGTTGCGCGAATATTTCAATTATCGGGATGAAAAGCGTAACGATATTCGCAATACCCTGATTTCTTCATTCAGTAATGAGATGAACCAGGTAAGCAGTAAACTAAACGAGATGCTGGATTCCAGATTTGAGTTTCAAAACACAAATGAGATGACTCAAATTATGATGCAGCTCAATCAATTGAAAGATGTTCCCCGGGAATTGATGATTGTGACGCACCGCGTCGGTTCGATGGAAAGCACTCTTAATACGCTGAAAACGGACAAGAGCCTGAATACTTCAGCAAAATTGGCACTATTGAATTCCGCGAATCGGGAAATGGATCTGACGGTTGGCCAAATCGTTGGTGGGGCGCCATCGCCCACCATTTCGCCTTCTGCCTTGGGTGTGCCGACACTGGCAGTTCAACAGCAGGCGACCATAGCCCCCGGACAGCCAAGCGCACCACAAATCGTGGTCATGCCTTCGATGGTGGATTCAGACCAGAAGGAATGGCAACAATTGGACAAAAAGCGGGTTCAATTGGAAAAACTGGTTGAGCAGGCCAACCGTATTTATTTGCCGGCCAATCCTAAAATGGCCGCTTTAAACCGTGAATTAAAGTCGGTTACCGATCAATTGGACAATGAACTCGAAACATCGATTCAACGTTTTGAACTCGAATATGCCAATTTGAAAAACAAGCGGACTGAGTTGGAGGACAAGCTGCCGCTTTACAATGAAGTAATGAAGAAAGCAGAACGGTTCAAGCAGGATTATTCTCTGATGCAAGCCGGTCAATTGAGCTGGGCAACGATGTATCAGGAGATGGCCAGACAGATCAACACCATGAATTATGGGGCGAGCAAAGATCGCAGCCAGTTACAATTCGTGGGGCATTTTGAGGTTAGAGATACGGTTCCCATTTCTCCGAATCGGTTGAAATTGATGCTGATGTCGCTGGGGCTGGGCTTAGGATTGGCTTTGGGCGTTCCATTTCTGATCGAGTTTTTGGATCACACTGTTAACAACGTTGAAGAAGTGGAGGCGACTTTTCAATTGCGTGGTTTAGGGATCGTGCCTCGCATCGAAGGCGAGCATCTGGCAGTATCGCCGGTGATTGATGTGGAGAAAGAGACGGAACGCCACTTGTTGGAGAATTTCCGGGTCATCCGGACAAATCTTTTATCCGCAGGTTCAGTTGCCAATCGCCCATCTCAGGTGATTATGGTGGCCAGCGCGATGCCGCAAGAAGGCAAGACGGTCATCTCGACTAATCTGGCCATTGCGTTTGCGCAAATTGGTGAAAAAACGCTGTTGATCGACGCTGACTTGCGCCGCGGGCGTTTGCATCGCGTGTTTGGTTTGAAGGCCGCTCCCGGCGTTAGTGACGTCCTTTTACAAGGGGTCAGTCTCGAAGAATCCTGCCGTCCTACGGGTAAACCCAATTTGGATATTTTCTCCTGCGGCGATTTTGTTCATGGCGCTACTGAACAGCTGGGTGCGGTCGCTTTTGCGAAAGTAATGGATTCGTTGCGCCAGAAATATGACCGGATTGTTATCGATACGCCTCCGATTCTGGGGATTTCCGAAACATCGATGATGCAGAATATCGTGGACGGTGTCATTTTCGTGATTTGGAGCGGGCGCACGCCTGAGCGGACCGCTCGGATGGCGATTGAAACGTTGCGGGCTAACAAAGCTAATTTCTTTGGTTTCGTTCTTAATCGACTCGACCTTTCGACGAGCACCAACTACTACAATTATTACTATTACACGAACAACTACTACAGCAGTTACGATGTGGTAGAAAAAAGCTGAGATCCGCCGCCGCGAAGATAAGCAGACCGCTTTCAAAATCGTGTTAACTCCAGCTTAATGACCAGTGGGGCGTCGCTTCCAGTTCACACATGATTTCTGATCAGAACGCCATAAAATCTCCTCATCCCGATGGAGTTTCGGTGGTTATACCAGCCTATAACTACGGTCGATTTCTGGCTGTGGCCATCCAGTCGGTTCTCACACAAACTCATCCTCATGTGGAAATTGTGGTCATTGACGACGGGTCAACGGACAACACCCGGGAAGTCGTGGCTGCCTTTGGAACGCAGGTCCGCTACATCTTTCAACCAAACGCCGGCTTATCCGCAGCGCGGAATACGGGTATAAACGCCGCCAGTCAACCGTTTATCGCTTTCCTGGATGCAGACGATGTCTTTGAGCCGAGGCTGATTAAAACCGCCGTCGCAAAGTTTGCTGAATTAGGCGATGCTTTCGCCTTGGTGGCTTGCCGGGCTGGTTTTATTGACGGCCAGGGCAATGAACTCCGTCACGCTCACCCCAGCGAATTGTTAACGGGAGAGATTCGCAGCGCGGACATCGTTTTACGCACACGGTTTTCACCGAGCGGGTGTGTGGTGCGGAAATCTGCATTCAAGGAGGCCGGAGGATTCGATACCACGCTTCGCAGTTCTGAAGATCGTGATATGTGGATCAGGATTTCCGTTTGTCACCGTCTGTTTCTCCTGGACGATGTTTTAGTCTATATCCGGTCTCATGGAAGTAACATGAGTTCCAACGGCGATCGAATGAAAGCCAATATGCGCAAAGTGCTGCGCAAATCTTTTCAAAACGAAGTGGTGCCGCGAAGCAGGCTGCTGTTCTGGCTGCAGGTCGCCGGTGTTTATTATTATCAAACCTCGTTGCTTTTCAACGGCGGCCGACGTCGGGGGCAAGCCTTCCTGGATGCCATTAAATCGTTGTGTTTCTGGCCGGTGCCTTATCGGTCAGAAGTTATTGATTCACCTGTTTCTCTGGTTAGACTGCGGTTGCTGTGCCGCATTCTGCTTAACCGGGCCTGATTTGACGCGCAAAAGCTATTTCGTGAGTAACTTTGTGACATTATCAAACTCCACATTGCCTCCGAATTGCAGCCCCCAAAGCCATCATTCTCCGGGGAAACGGCGTTTGAGAATCATGCACGTGGTTTTCTCGTTGGATTTTGGTGGCATGGAGAACGGGATTGTAAATGTTGCTTCTTTATTGGACCCGGCTGAATTTGAAATCTTCGTTTGTTGCCTCGAACGGAGGGGAGGGTTTGCTGAACGGCTGCCAAACCCGGAAAATGTGTTTGTGCTGGGGAAAAGGCCGGGTTTTTCAATCCGGACCGTAGGCCAATTAATGGGTCTGGTGCAGCGATTGAAAATCGATGTGCTTCACTCGCATAATCTCGGACCGATGATCTATGGCGGACTGGCAACCGGATGGGGCCGGTGGAGACCTTTATTGCAAGGCGAGCATGGGCAACTTTCGGCAGAGAACCTGACTCCGCGCCGGATGCGTTTGCGACGTTTATTTTATAGTGCTTGTGCCCGTGTGCAAACGGTTTCCCACGGGTTACGTCAGCACCTGATCAATCACGGTTTTTCCGGGAAAAAGATGGTGGCGATTGTCAATGGCGTGGATACGCAACGATTTGCGCCCGCGTCCCGTGCCTCCGCCCGACAAGCGCTCGGTTTATCACCCGCGGGTCCCATTCTCGGCATTGTGGGCCGGCTGTGCGTTAAAAAGCGGCACTTGGAATTGATTGACGCATTTGGGCGTTTCCGCAGGCAAGCGCCCGCGGCACAGTTGTTGATCGTGGGTGGAGATGGTCCTGATCGGGAAAAAATTTGCCAATACGCCCGGCAACACGAGGCCGCGGCAGGTATTTGCCTGGCAGGTTTCCAAAGCAACCCGGCGCCGTATTATCAGGCCATGGATCTGTTAGTGGCACCTTCCCTGATAGAAGGTTTGTCGAACGTGGTGCTGGAGGCGATGGCTTGTGGGGTGCCAGTGCTGGCCCACGACGCCTGTGGCAATTCGGAAGTTATTCAGACAGGGGTTGATGGTTTCGTCGAGCCGATTGATGGTGTTGAGGCGCTTTACCGGAGTATTTCAAACATTTTTGACTGCCCGGAGCAGCTCCTTGAGATTGGTCAGCGGGCGCGTCAAACGGCGGTCGACCGGTTTTCACTGGCTACCATGGTGGACGGTTATGCTCAAATCTATCGGGAGATCGCCCGTTCCCGGGAGGGCGCAATGTAACTGGGAAAAGGGTTGTTTTTTGGGGAGAGATAAATTGGAACCCGATGATAACCCGGGTAAGAATTGGAAATGGTTAAACTGAAGACTGCACGCTAATTGTGGATTTTATTGGAACTGCCATTTTGTTAATCGTTTACTTGCTTCATCCGCAAGACTGGCTGCACTTGGAGTGGCTGCGGCCAGCGGCGCTGGCTACGGTAATGGGCATCGTTGGGATTTTGCATCGCAAGCAGGGCCGTTTTTTTCCCGAACTGCTCCGGACCCCGCACGATTGGCTGATGTTATTCTATTTCAGTTGGATTCTTTATGCCTCACCCAACTGGCGCGACGGGTTTGACTCCGTCTTTAGCTTGTTTCTTTTTTACGTGTTGATTGTAAACAGTATCTCGGAGTTCAAACAGCTCAAGATATTCGTTCAAATTTGGGCCTGGTGCTTGTTCATAATTGCCTCGTTGGCGGTGGCGAGTGAATATGGGTTCGACCCATTTGATTCCTTTGAACGCACTCATGGAATGTGGAAAGGCCGCCTCGTGCTGCACCTGTCCAACTACCATAATCCGAATTCGCTGGGGCACAGCATCGCCCCGCTGACGGCGGCATTGTATTTGCTGTTTTTTTGGAAGCGGCGGATTTTTGTCAAGGAGGTGGTTGCTGTTTTGATGATCATCCCACTTAGCTGTGTTTATTTGACCGAATCCAAAGGGGCTTACCTGGTCGGCTTTATCGCGGTCATTGTGGGGTTGACTTTCGGACGGCCCAAGAGTGTTCAAATCACGATCCTGATCATTGCCGTGACGATTGGTTGGACGAGTTTGCTGCTCTTACCGCGGATGAAGGACATGCGGAGCCCGCGTAATGAAGCAGGCATTCGCGGACGGTTGGAGGTTTTCGCTTTCGGCTTGAAAATGGTGAATCAGAATCCTTACGGGGTGGGGATCGGTCAGTTTGAAACTGCGTTCGGGCAACAATCAGGGACTGAGCGGTCGGCCCACAGTTCTTATGTGGCGGTGGGGGCGGAACTAGGGTGGCGGGGTGTCTTCTTCTATTTGGCCGTTTTTTATTGTTCACTGCGAGTACTGGTGGCTGCCCGAACGTCGAGTATTGAGGAGGAACGGGTTCGCCGTGTGCTGACCGTGATGAATGCGGCTTTTATGGTTTCAGGATGGATGATTTACTGGCCCTACAGTGCGGCCTTTTTTATGTTGTCGGCAACCACGGCCGCTTTCCATCGATATTTGTTGGACAAACAACCACTGCAAGAGGCTCCTGAAATTAAGCCGGTACCGCGAACGGCGATGGTTCCCACCTTCCCGACTCCTCCGGTGCCAGTCTGGCAACGGGCCTCACAAGGCACTTTATTGGGCAAGCCCGTTCCTATCCAGACGTCTCCGGCAGGGGCGCCTGCGGATACCGACCAGGTGGAGCCGGGAGTCGTGCCGGCGGTGGCCATTAAATGGCGGAGGTTCGGCTTGATTGACGTCGCAATGGTCTGGCTGCTCACGGTTTTGACGATTCGTTTTTGGGATTACATCGTCACAAGTATGTAAGGCGATCGGAATGCGTTCCACTAATCTCTCATGACGAGTTTGACTTTGATCCACGGGATGTTTTGGGCGGGAGTGGGAATTCTGTTTTATACTTTTGCTGGATACCCGTTTTTCTTGCTGGGGTTGGGAAAGTGTTTTCACTCGCGCCGCAGTTGTCGCATGGAGGCGGTAGAGTCGCCCACGATTACGGTGTTACTCGTCGTAGGTAATGAGGAAGCGCGTATTGCTTCCCGTCTCACCAATCTCCTGGAAACCGATTATCCGCCTGATAAGTTTGAGATTGTGGTGGTTTCTGATGGTTCTACGGATGGCACAGTCGCCAACCTGACTCCCTTTCTGGAGGAGCGGGTTCGTCTGGTGGTAAATCATCAGAGGCAGGGCAAGGCGGCTGGCCTGAATCTGGGGCTGGAAGCTGCCCGTGGTGAATTAGTGGTATTCGCTGATGCCAGGCAACGCTTTACTCCGGAGACCATCCCGAATCTGGCGCGTCATTTCGTGAATCCGGAAGTCGGGGCAGTCAGTGGCGCTTTGATGATTGATTCCGCTGCCAGTTCGGTGGGAGGGGGCGTAGATGCCTATTGGAAATTGGAAAAATTTATTCGCGAGCAGGAATCCGTTTTTGATTCCTCGATCGGTTGTACGGGAGCCGTTTATTCTATTCGAAGGGATTTATTCAGAGCAATTCCTGCCGATACCGTGCTGGATGACGTGGTGATACCGATGCAGGCAGCAATTCAGGGGTATCGCGTGTTGTTTGATCCGGCGGCGATGGCTTTCGATCCACAATCGCTGGAACCGGCCCGGGAATCCATCCGCAAGCGGCGGACTTTGGCGGGTAATTTTCAAATGTTCTTCCGTTACCCGCAATGGTTATGGCCCTGGCGGAACCGGCTCTGGTGGCAATTGATCTCGCATAAATACTTACGATTAGCCGCTCCCTTCTGGATGGTTGAAGTATTCGTGGTGAATGCGCTCCTCGCGGCAGATCCGTTCTACGGGATGCTTTTTATGTTTCAATGCGCGTTTTATTTGCTGGCTTTGATAGGGATCGGGTTCTCAAGATTGAAGTCCCGTTTCCTGACTTGGCCGGCCGGTTTTGTTTTTCTGAACTGGATGGTGTTGCGCGGTTTGTGGCATTACTTAACCGCGCCCCGGCTGGCTGGCTGGGGGACTCAGAGCCAAGTTCGGGACAAGCAGATGTGATAGGATGCCGTTTACTCAAATTCCAGTTTAACAGCAATTTATTGAAGGCTGTAAAAGTGCACTACAAATGTTTTGGCGGTACGCTTGAGCACGTATATTCAGAAATTCTCGTTCTGTGGGATGTGGGAGAGAGCAAAATGAATGGGGATGGAATGGTAGCGCAAAGCGCCTTGGGGATGGCGGGTAGTTGGTGTCCTTAGAATGTGGGTTATGCGTGTCCTCACGCCGGTATCAGCCTGGCCTTCGGCTTCCTTTATCCCCGCCGATCAAAATGAGAATTGCTGGTGATAGCTTGCTTTTTGGATTTATTTGGCAATTAGATGGAGTCGTTAGAACAAACGGATTACATGAACGATTTAAATGAAATCAACGCTGCGGGGTTGAATGCCGGAGTCGGTTTTGACCTCGGCAACTGGCATCTCAGTGGTCTGTTGGACCGGACGGCAGCCCATTGCGGGGACCGGCCATTTCTGCTGGGTGCGCGGACAGTTTCATACCGACAAGCCCGCTTGGAAAGCCTCCAAATCGCGCAGGCATTGAAAGCCCGGGGCGTCAAACGTGGAGACCGTGTCATTATCTCCACGATGAACCGGGCTGAGGCAATCCTCACCTTGTTTGCCGTGGCCCGGTTGGGCGCTATTTTCGTGATCATCAATAATTTGATGAAGCCTCACGGGTTTAAGCAGATTTTGAATCAAACAACGCCGGTGGCCGTGTTGCTGGATGAAACTACGGAGAATCTGTCCGGGGAGGTAACGAATGCGCTCTTGATCATGACCGGAAGCGCCCCGTCAGTGGCTGGCCGCATTTCTTTCAGTGAGTTATTGACGACCGAACATCCGGCGGAAATCCCGTTTCCGGGGATTGATCTCGACCCCGTTAGTTTGGTTTTCACCTCTGGTTCCACCGGTTCGCCCCGGGGCGTTATTCTTTCCCATGATAATATTCGCTTTGCGGCGGCGGCGATTCAGGAACGTTTGAATTACCGGTCGGATGACACGATTGGGGTGTTTCTACCCTTGTCCTTCGATTATGGGCTTTATCAGGTTTTCCTGGGACTTCAGGTCGGCGCTGCTGTCTTTGTCGGGCGTCCGGAGATGATCGGGCCGGAAATCCAAAAAATATTGGCGACGGAAAAAATCTCTATTTTACCGGGAGTGCCAACTCTCTTTGCAGCCCTGCTAAAATTGCAAAAACGCAAACCGCAAGCCTTTCCGCAGCTTCGTTGTGTTACGAATACAGGGGATCGTTTGCCGCAAGCTTACGTGGATCAATTGTTGGGGTTCTTTCCGGATCTGCGGGTTTTTTTGATGTTCGGCCTCACGGAGTGTAAGCGCGTATCCATTCTATTGCCGGAGGAAATGAAGGACAAGCCCGGCTCGGTCGGCCGGCCTTTGATCGGGACGGAAGTGTACGTGATTGATGCGGAAGGCCGGCGGCTGCCGCCTGGAGAAATTGGTGAATTGGTCGTCCGCGGGCGGAACGTGACTTTGGGCTATTGGCAGGCGGAGGAGGAAACCCGGCAGCGTTTTCGCCGGGTGGGTTCCGGGCAAACGCTCGAATTATTTTCCGGTGATTCCTGCGAGGTGGATGCCGATGGTTTCATATACTTTTACGGACGGAACGACCATTTGTTGAAGCATCGCGGGTTTCGGATGAGCCCGCTGGAAGTGGAGGAGGCTGCGTGCGGGATTCCAAACGTTTCCGAAGCGGGTTTGGTCAAATCAGACCGGGACGATTTGCTGCACTTGTTTGTCTCAGTCACAAGCGCGGAACTGACTGAGGAAAAAATCATGAATGAGTTGTTAACCCGGCTGGAGCCGGTAAAGATCCCCGACCGGATTTACATTGTTCCGGATTTGCCGAAAACGGCGAATCGAAAAATTGACCGTAAAGCTTTGAAGCAGCAATTGCCGTCAGCTTAAGCCAAAGCCATGCAACCGGAAATCGCTCACGAGTTGTGCCACCGTTTTGGCTCTCCCCTTTACGTTTATGATCTGGCATCCGTAGAACAGCGCGCCAAAAATTTACGATCAATCCTGCCGCCGGGTTCGACTTTATTCTACTCTTTTAAGGCGAATCCTTTGCCGGCGATCGCCCGGGTGCTTCGGGAGCAGGGTTGCCGGGCGGAAATCACTTCGCCAGGGGAGCTGCGTGCGGCGTTTGAAGCAGGGTTTGGGGCAGATCAAATGCTATATGGCGGTCCGGGAAAATCCAGGCATGAGATTGATGAGGCAATCGCCGCGGGAGTGTGCCGGTTTTCTTGTGAATCGTTGATTGATTTCGCCCGCCTGGAGCAAGCGGCCGAGGCCGCCAAACGGCCTCTTCAAATACTGCTGCGGGTCAATCCTGCCACGGCACCGCAAGCCAAACTGGCGATGACCGGGGTGGAAAGCCAGTTCGGGCTTGATGAAGAGATTTGGTTGGACAAAGCCGAAGTGTTGCTTCGACCGAACCGGTTCATTCAGATTCTGGGCGTACATATTTATTACGGCACGCAAATAAACGGAGTCGAAGCATTAACAGCCACGACGAATAATGCCCTGGAGGCGGCGGAACGGATTTCTCAAAAGCTTGGATTGGCAATTCGTGTAGTCGATGTTGGGGGCGGGTTTCCATGGCCTTATGCGCATGCTGAAACCGGTTCTGATCTGCCGGGCCTGGATGTGGCGCTTCGGGAGTTGGTCGGAAAAAGTGCTTTCACGCGCGGAGTTGGGGCTCCGACTACTCAGAGGACTTACCCACTTTTAACCACTCTAATCCGGGGCAAGGAGGCGCACTGGTCAGCCGCCTCGC
>JBEHZA010000117.1:0-11613 GCA_048497895.1 Verrucomicrobiota bacterium | reverse complement strand
GGCGAGGCCACCGGCCAATTGCACACTTGGACCTTCACGTCCCAAACTGCATCCGCCTCCCACGCTCAGAATACCCGCAATAAACTTCACCCATACCACCCGCCAGGAGATGAGCCCAAATTCTTTCCAGAACGCGAGTTTGAGTTGCGGAATGCCGCTGCCAGAAGCCTCGCGGCAAAAGGAATTCAGGAGAAACCCTACGACCAGCGAGGTTGACATTATAACCGCGAAACTGCCGGACAGAAAGACTCCGGGGGATTGTTTGGCCAACTGGCCGTACGTCAGTTGATAAAACCAGCCGATACCAAGCTGGAACATTACCGCTGCCACACCCGCCGCCAAACCGTAAACACAAATCAGAAGCGCCGTGCGGGTTCTTTTCGGAAGCTTCTGCAAGTACGACGGAACAACATCTAATAGCACCGGAAGATACTTTTCCAACGCGCCACAGATTGCAAGGGTGTTTCCACTCGAAGGCTTGCACGCCACTGAAAAAGGCTCCCTAATTTTAAAACGCCCGCTGTATTAGCCTGAAAAAAATCCTATCTCGCACCCTGACTCACCTGCTGATTTATTCGTTCTTTGAATTTTTCAAACTCCGAAACGCCGCCAAAAAAATTCGGTTCCACCTTATCGCCCAGCAAGGTCAATTGCTTCTGAATCTCGGCGTATTGTTTGAATTGCACCGCATAGGTGATGAACCAGTGACGCTGCATCACGTCATCGGGGTATCGCCCTAAAAAGGCGTCATAGGCCAGTTTGACATCCTGCCAGGCGGACATATCCGACCAGATAGCTCTTGGGTTGAGATGTTTTCGGGACAGGCTGATGCGCGCCTCCGGCAAGCTCAATAAGACCCTGCCGCCCCAGACCTTCGATTGCGCACACTCACGGCAAAAGTCCAACAGCTCTTGTTCGGATCCATTTTTACCAGGTTCCAGGTAATGCATTTTGGCCTGCACAGCGGCATAATTGTTGGGGTCCAGTTCCATTGACTTCTGAAACCATTTTTCCATGCGCGGGGTATCCTTGGGCTGACCACTGGCGAGCTCGATCAATCCTACATAGGCCCGTTTATTGGCGGGATCTTTGTCGATGGCTCGCAGGTAGGCTCTTTCGGCCTGCTTCCATAACTTCTTGCGTTGCTCCTCTCCATCGGGACGTTGCTGTTGGAAAGAAAGCATGGCGAAGTTAACGATTTGTCCGAGGTTGTTTAAGGTGAGCGATGGGTTGGCATTTTGCGCGTAATACTCCCCTTCGAGCAAATCGGGCACGGGCGTTTGGGACCAGTTCATCCGCATCAGTTTGAGGAAATCCTGAAAGGACTGATCGCTGTTTCGCATGGTTCTTAAAGCCACGTTTACGTATTCGTGACCCAGCTCATAAATTTCTTCATCCGGCGTCGTTTGGTCTGCCAAAGCCTGTTTCAGGCAGTCAACCAGATCGGCGGAGGGTCCGCTGGAAGCCGTCGGCTGGGTAAGCACCCGGGACATTTTCAGTTCCTCGACCCGCAGCAGCGGACCCATTCGGCGGAACGGAGGATACTGGCTATTTTTCATCCCTTCCGCCACCTCATGATACGCCTGCGAAACAACGTTGGGCGGCAGATTGGATCGCGGATAATTATACCGGATATCCAGGTATTTCACGAATGGGTCAGTGGCACCCGCAGCGATCGCCGCCGCCGCCGACGTCGCAATCAGGCCGGGCATTTGGTAGCTGACTTCGTCCCCTTCGATTCGCCCCTCCACGTAAGCCTCCATCGCTTCTTTGACGGACGCGTTCCAGCGGTCATTGTGCAGACCGGCTTTTTCGTAAACGCCCCAAGTGGTTGCAAGAGTCCATTTTTGCCGGTTCGTTGTGGAGTTTCGCGCGTCGGCTGCTCGCCTGGTGGCGGAAGAAGGCCCACATCCGACTATGGCGAGCAGGAGCCATAAACAAACCAGATGTTTAGTGGAGCGCATACGACCTTGAGGACAATCAGGACTTCATAGCGTATTCCCAAAGGACAAAACAAGCAAATACGCGGGGCGAAGGATTGGAGTTGGAATTCCCGCCGGGTTCAATTATGCAAGTCTGGTGCTCACGCGTAAATTCGGCGCCTTATGTATTTTAGTGGCTGGCTCCTTGCTGTTCGCGGAACGTCCGGCCATGGGGCAAGCCCCTCCCCCTGCTCGTCCCAATATCATCTTCATTCTCGCTGATGATTTAGGTTACGGCGATCTGGGCTGTTATGGACAGCAGCGCATCAAGACTCCCAACCTCGACCGTCTGGCCGCCGAAGGCATGCGCTTTACGAGTTGTTATGCCGGCAGCAGCGTGAGTGCTCCGTCACGCGCCGGATTGATGACCGGGCAACATACGGGACATGGCTGGATTCGCGGCGAGGCCACGGCACAAGGAGCCTTGCGAGCCACAGACCTCACCGTGGCTGAAATGCTGCAAACGACCAGTTACAAAACCGGTGCCATCGGCAAATGGACGCTTGGCGATGAAGGTTCCACCGGTGAACCCAATAAAAAAGGGTTTAGCGATTGGTTCGGTTACCTGACGCAAAGCCAGGCGAACCATCACTTTCCCGCCTACCTCTCGCGGAATGGCCAACGTCTGTATCTGGAAGCGAATGGTAATGGCGTCAGAGGCGCGTACAGCGATGACCTGTTCACCGGTGCAGCGCTCAATTATATCCGTATCAATGTCCCGGATAAACATCTTCCCCACCAGCGTTTCTTTCTCTACCTCGCTTACACGCTTCCTCATGCTAATGGCGAATCAATGCCTGCCGCAGGTAACGGGATGGAGGTGCCTTCGGACGAACCTTATTCCAATGAACCCTGGCCACCCGCAGAAAAGAACAAGGCGGCAATGATCACCCGGCTGGACAAAGACGTTGGCCGCATTCTGGACCGGCTCAAGGAATTCAAAGCCGAAACCAACACCGTCATTTTCTTCAGCAGCGGCAATGGCCCGCACCACGAAGGCGGCGTCAATCCGGAGTTCCAGAAAAGCGCTGGTCCGTTGCGCGGCGGCAAAGGCGACCTTTACGAAGGCGGCATCCGTGTCCCCATGATCGTCCGCTGGCCGGGAACAGTGAAAGCCGGTTCCGTGAGCGATTTTCCGTGGGCATTCTGGGATTTCCTCCCGACCGCAGCAGAACTGGCCGGAATCAACCCACCGGAAAAACTCGATGGGCTTTCCATCCTGCCCACCCTGCTCGGCCAACCGCAAACTCCCCACCCGTTCTTCTATTGGGAAACGCACGAAAATGGGTTTCAACAAGCAGTGCGAATGGGCGACTGGAAAGCCCTTCGCCCGGCTCCGGACAAGGCCTGGGAACTTTATGATTTAAAGCAGGATTTAGGCGAACGCCACAACGTAGCCGACAAGAACCGGAAGATCATAAAACTGATCGATGCTTATGTAAAAACGGCGCGCACCGAATCGGAACTCTGGCCGGTGGAAAAAGCCAAAAGCTCCGGGAAAACCAAATAACCGGTTACTTCGCCCGCACACATCGGAAACCGCTGTGCGAAAGCCCGGTGTCTGGAGTGCTCTTCATCCGCGCGCTGGGCCGGTAGCCAATGCAATAGGAATCACTGCATAGAAACGAGCCGCCGCGCTGCACCCGTTTTCTCACTCCAGGCTCGTTGGGGTCGTTGCTGGCCTCGGCAGGTGGACCTTGCGGATTCTCTTTCGGGCTGCGCGCATAATAATCCGGCGCATACCAGTCCGAACACCATTCCCACACGTTGCCGGACATATCGAATAATCCATAGCCATTGGCCGGAAAACTGCCTACCGGAGCCGTGCCATGAAAGCCATCTTCCCGGCTGTCAAACACGGGGAATTTTCCCTGCCAGATATTCGCCATCCATTTGCCCTGGGGAGTTTGATCATCACCCCAAACATAGGTTTTCCCCTTCAAACCACCGCGCGAAGCGTATTCCCATTCGGCCTCCGTCGGCAACCGTTTGCCTGCCCACTTGGCATAGGCTTCCGCGTCGTAAAATGAAACGTGCACTACCGGATGCTGTTCGCGGCCAATGATGGTTGAGTTTGTCCCTTCCGGATGACGCCAATTCGCCCCCGGCACATAACTCCACCAGACATAGGGATTATCCAAAGGCACCTCATTGGGCGGAGGTGAGAAAACAATGGAGCCAGGAACCAGCAATTCCACCGGAGCGCCAGGAAAATCCTTGGGATCAGGTTTTCGTTCGGCGACCGTAACATAACCGGTGGCCTTGACGAACTTCTCAAACTGCTCGTTCGTCACTTCCGTCTGATCGATCCAAAAGCCGTTGACACTGACTTCATGCACCGGTCTTTCATCATTCTGTCCGCCTTCCGATCCCATCAGATAAGTGCCACCTTCAATCCACACCATATTATTGGTCCATGACCAATCCTCGACCCTGGGAGCCGGAGGAGGTGATTTGGCGGCAACCGGAGCGGGCGGAATCTCAGCAGTTTTATCCTGACAGCCCGTCCAAACGAGTGAAGCAAGCGCCATCGCCAGAATTAACCTCGCAATGCACTTATTCGCCCAGACTTGCAAGATACGAATAGCACCGCTGCGAAGGGTTGGTTGCTTAAAAGTGTACATCATTCAGCCATTCACGGGACGAGGTTAAAAGCCGCTATAAAGATAGAGACGCATCCGCCTGCGCGTATGTTTCAACGGCTTTTCCATGTTTTCATAAGCAATAACTCGCCCTCGTCCGGGAACCAACAACTTTATGAAACACCCTCCCAGTAATCGTTAAAAAAGGGTTCACCCCCATTCAAGATGCCGGATCGGCGAAAATAAACCAATAAAGCCGCATTTTTTCGTCGAAAAGCTATTGACTTAAATCCCTTGTTTGCTAGTTTCTCCGCTCCTTAGAAATAGGATTTGATGAAAACGTATTTGCCGAAAATTGAAGTAGACCAGCGCAAGTGGCACGTGATTGATGCCAATGGAGCGGTGCTTGGACGCCTTGCTGTTCAAGTTGCTAACGTGTTGCGCGGTAAGAACAAACCCATTTACACGTCCCACCTGGATGCCGGTGACTTTGTCGTCGTGATTAACGCGGAAAAGGTCGCCCTGACAGGCAAAAAAGAGACTGCCAAGACCTTTATGACCTACTCCGGTTGGAAAGGTGGCGAAAAATTCACCACGGTCGAGCAATTGCGCGCCAAACATCCGGAACGTTTGATCAGCCACGCCGTCAAAGGCATGCTGCCCAAGAACCGTCTGGGTCGCGTTCTCCTGACCAAGCTCAAAGTTTACAAGGGCGCTGAACATCCGCACGCGGCTCAACAGCCCGCTACGCTCACCGTCGCAAATTAATTTACACCTATGGCTGACAAACAATCCAAGTTATTAGGCACGGGCCGCCGCAAGACTGCAGTCGCGCGCGTTCGCCTGTCCACGGGCAGCGGCAAGATCACCGTCAATGGCCGCGCCGTTGAAAGTTATTTCGCCACGGAAAACCAACGCGCGTTGGTGCTCCAGCCTTTGAACGCCACTGGCCTCGTTGGCAAGTATGATGTGGACGTCAATGTTTCCGGCGGTGGCCCGATCGGCCAGGCTGGCGCCGTCCGTCACGGAATCGCCCGCGCTCTTCTGAACGTGGACGTGGCGCTCCGCCCGACGCTCAAAGCGGAAGGCTTCCTGACCCGCGATCCGCGCATGAAGGAACGCAAGAAGTACGGTCAGCCGGGTGCGCGCAAACGCTTCCAGTTCAGCAAACGTTAAGATTTGCTTTATTTTCGCAAAAACCCCGCTGGCTCTGCCGGTGGGGTTTTTTATTGCCCGCAAATCATTTCAATTTCACTTTGCTTTGCGCGCAAATCGGGTGAAAGTTTTCGGGTCGATTGGATTTAATTCGTAACTCTGTTCTAAGTATGGCTATGACGTCTTCCGTAAGAGTGGGCATTGTCGGGGCCTCTGGATATTCCGGAGAAGAACTGGTGCGGCTGATGCTGCTGCATCCGCACGCTGAATTGTGCGCGGTCACTTCGCGCCAATATGCCGGCAAAACGGTCGCGCAGGTTTTCCCGAAGTTCGCGAACTATCCGCGCGCAAAAACGCTGCACTTTACTGAGCCCAACGCGGAACTGCTCTCCAAAAGCGCCGACGTGGTTTTTCTCGCCCTGCCCCATGGAGTCGCCGCTGAGTTCGCCATTCCCTTGTTGCAACAAGGCACCCGCGTCATTGATTTGAGCGCGGATTTCCGGCTCAAAAGCGCGAGCGTTTACAAAGAGTTTTACGCCCACGATCATCCAGCCCCTGAGCTGCTGGCGAAGTCAGTTTATGGACTACCAGAGGTCTATCGTTCCGTGATCAAGCAAGCCTCGCTCATTGCCTCGCCGGGATGCTATCCCACGAGTGTCCTGCTCCCTACCCTGCCCCTGCTGCGCGCCGGATTGATCAAGCCGGCAGGCATTATTGCCGATTCCCTAAGTGGCGTCAGTGGTGCGGGCCGCAAGGCGGAATTGGATTATCTGTTCGTCGAGTGCAATGAAAGCGTGCGGCCTTACGGCGTACCCAAGCACCGTCATCTGTCTGAGATTGAGCAGGAACTTTCCTTCGCGGCAAATGAGCCCGTCGTCATCCAATTCACTCCGCATCTCATTCCGATCAATCGCGGCATTCTGACCACGCTCTACCTGGCCCCGAGCGAACATTTCAGCGATGAAACCACGGCTGCCGCGCTGAATGCGAAAATCAACGCCTGTTATCAGGCCGCTTACGGCAACGAACCGTTTGTGCGCTTGCTGGAAGGCAAAGCGCTGCCGGACACCAAAAACGTCACTGGCACCAACGTCATCGAAATTGCCTGGCGTCTGGATACCCGCACCGGACGGCTCATTGTCATGAGCGCGGAAGATAACATCGTCAAAGGCGCCAGCGGCCAGGCCGTGCAAAGTTTCAACATCATGTACGGCTTCCCGGAAACCGCGGGCTTGATGTAAGGCCAGACATCGTCTTCACCATCTGGCGTCAGATGTCTCGTCAGGGCCCCCCGAAAACAGCCCACCGTTTCAACGGTGGGTTTCTGATTTCATCCGGATCAAGTCCCTCTCAAAGAACGGTTGAGCCATCGCATTGGATTCGGGCAAACCTTTACACTTCCTTTACAATTCTCCCGTCTTTTCAAATCAAATCTTTACGTGCGCGTGGCCTGTATTATGACTGAATCGCATTGAGGTTGATCCGTTGAATGAATCCAATGCGGCCAAACGAGAACCCTTAATCCACAGTCCACGCCATGAAGAATCCTGCTCTCGCTTTCAGTCTCGCACTTACTGTCACGGTACTCGTTGCCTCGATCATCGACGCGGAATCCATTGTTTCGAAAACCGTCACCCGCGTTCCGGTAGTATTCTCAGGCGGCCACGACACCGATCCCCGTGACAAAGGCCGGCCCGTAATATTGATCGCGGCAGCATTGGAAGTGAAGCCGGAGGTGTTTCGCGAAGCGTTCAGCCACGTTCATCCGGCTGGTCCGGGCAGTGGCGGTCCCACGGATCAAGAGGCGCGTCAGAATAAGGCCGCTCTGATGTCCGCGCTGGGAAAATACGGCGTGACGGATGAACGGCTGAATCAAGTTTCCAATTATTATCGCTACATGCGTGGTCGTGACAAACTCTGGACCAACAAGCCCGCCGTCGCCAACGCCCTCGTGCAAAACGGCGTTGTCATCGGTTACGAAATCGTGAGCGCAGGTGCCGGCTACAGCTCCACTCCCACCGTAACCGTGCCAAATGTAAACGGAGCAAAAGCCGAATTGAAAATTGCCTACGGAAAAGACCTAGCCAGCAACGGCTCCATCTCGTCTCTCATCGTTCCGCCGGCCAAGTAGAAGGGATTTCGCGGAGCGCGGCTGTGCCCCGTCTGCGGGGTCAGCCGCAGCACGCCCGTCCAGTCGTCACTCACGAAATATTTTCAACCGTTACCGTTATCCAGTCTGCTGCGCCTGATGCTCCGCACACAGGCGCGCTGCATGCACCACGATTTAATGCCACAGCAAACCGGGGAATTTCTTTTGTAATGCGGATTTGTGCTTGGGGTATTGATTGGCTTTAAACGATGGCCAGTTGAAGGTCGATTCCAGCCGTTTGCCATCCGGAGTGCATAGCCAGAGCTTCACGGGCAACGTTCCTTCGCAAATGAATGGATGATCTTTTAGCTGGAAGCACTCCGTTAATTTCACCTGTGCTTCAGGCGCAGTGGCTTCTCCCTTGGTCAAATCGACTTCTTCAGAATAGGCCAGTTTTATCTTCTTACCCTCAAACCACGGAATACTGGCAGGCACTAATTCATTCAACCAACCCGCTTGTTCCGGTGCGAGATGCGCACGAAACGCGTCCATCAGATGCACGCCCTGCGCTTCCTTCACCAGCGTTAAACCGCTGAAGGCCCGCGTGAGACTGGCCACAATCGCCGCTTCATCGAACGGCGGATATTCCAAATCCGGCATCGCCACGCAGACGAGATTCACCCGCCCGATAAACTGGCGCAGGTCATGGTTAAACAGTGGCAGTTCAAACGCTCCTTTGCGATATGCCTCAGCCAGGCAACGTCCCGAACCTTCCGGTTCCACGTCCTTCTGATGTTCGTGATGAATTACCAAATCCTGAAAACGCACCAGCTTCACCGCGCTCACCCGCTTGTGCATGCGGTCGAACAGATGCTCCACCTGCGCGTGAATCTGATCCGGAAACATTTCCTCCAGCCATTCGCGTTTCACTGCCGTCGCCTGACCGAGCAAGGTCAATCGCGTGGCTCCCCGTGCTTCAATTTCCCGAATCGACGCGGCCACCAATAAATTCGCCGCTTGCACCACGCTCTCCCGCATCAGCGTCCCTTGCCGGCCTTCCGTCAAATCGCAATCAAGCGTCCCCAGGCTGCGACGCACACAAAGCTGATCGACAAACCCCGAGACGATGCAACGGCACAACGCGTCTTCCACCGGTTGCGTATTCGCCGGTTTGGGAGGTGGGGAATTTTCACCTTCACCGCCATTATTGCGTCGAGGCAATAAGCGCTGCCGTTCCGCCACTTCCATGATCTGCTCGAAAGTCTGTTCCACTTGCCGCGCCGTCTGTCCGTGAATGCCATAACGACGGCATTGCTCAATCGCAAAACCCGCCTTCTTTGCGAATTGATACGCGCGCATCAGCGTGAAGAAATCCGAATCCTGGCTCGCTTCAAATAATTCCCGCGCTTCGGACATCTGACGATCATCACGTCCCACGCGCATCAATAAATCGCGTCCGCTCACCAACGCCGCGCACAAGGCCGCAGCGGGAACACAATTCTGCTTCGCGGCTTCCACGAGCATGCGTGAATAACGGGGGTGCATCGGCAAGCGCAACATCTGGCGGCCGACGGGCGTCAATTGCTCGGTCTTTGCGTCAATCGCTCCCAACGTGTGCAACAGCTTTTCCGCCCGCTCTACAGCTTGCAAATCCGGTTTATCCAGCCAATCAAACTGCCCTGCCCGCTTGATACCGAGTGAGTGCAGCAAAAGCACTACTTCCGCCAAATCCGCCCGCTGAATCTCTGGCGTATTGCGTTCAGGCCGATTCAGATGATTGCTCTCCGTCCAGAGCCGATGACACGTGCCGGGAGCGGTTCGGCCGGCACGGCCTTTGCGTTGATCTGCCGAAGCGCGGCTGATTTCTTCCAGCAACAGCGTTCCAATCCCACGCTCCGCATCGTAACGCGCTACCCGCGCCACGCCGCCATCTACTACATGGCGAATGCCGTCGATGGTCACTGAGGTTTCCGCGACGTTCGTGGAAACCACCACCTTGCGCAAAGAGTTCGGTTCAAACGCACGATCCTGTTCTTCCGGCGGCAATTCGCCATGCAACGGAATGAACGCCAGTTTTTCGTGCGTGCGCGCTGCCCTTAACGCGTTGATGGTCGAATTGATTTCGCCCATGCCGGGCATGAATACGAGAATGTCACCCGGCTCGCCCGAATTCACCAATCGTTCTACCGCGTCCGCCGCCTGATCAGTGACCGGCCGCTCATCGCGATGATCCAGGAAATTGACCTCAACCGAATAACTCTGGCCTTCGGAAATCAGAATGGGACAATCGCCAAGATATTTGGCCACCGGCTCGGCATCCAATGTGGCGGACATCACGACCATTTTCAGATCGGGCCGTTGCGTTTGTTGGAGTTGCTTAACCAGTGCCAGCGCGACG
The DNA here is from genome assembly GCA_048497895.1 of Verrucomicrobiota bacterium. Lineage (GTDB taxonomy): Bacteria > Verrucomicrobiota > Verrucomicrobiia > Limisphaerales > JBEHZA01 > JBEHZA01. The sequence goes on along the minus strand of JBEHZA010000117.1, from coordinate 1,407 downwards.
TCGCTCAACAAATTGCGTTCGTGAAATTCATCGAACAAGATAACGCCCACATCCGCGAGACTGCGATCATCCTGCAACCAGCGCAGCAGAATGCCTTCCGTAACGAAACAGATGCGCGTGCCGAGCGACGTGTGATCTTCAAAGCGAATTTGATAACCGACCTCCTGTCCCAGCTTGCTGTTCCGCTCCCACGCCACGCGCGCAGCAACCGTGCGAGCCGCTACGCGACGAGGTTGCAGCACGACTACTTTCTTGTCCCCGCCCAGGCCCGCGTCAAACAGCATCTGCGGCACCTGCGTGGTCTTGCCGGAGCCGGTCGGTGCTACCAGCACGAGACGGTTGCCCTTTTGCAGCGTATCGACAATGCCGGAATGAATCCGCCAGATAGGTAGCGAAGAATTAACCACGGAAACAGCAGCCGGTTAAAAATTAGAGGTGTCGCAAAGCCAAGGCGACAATCGTCAGAATCAACATCATGCCGTTCGGCATGAATTTCTTGGACTTAGTCAGCCGCATCGCAAAGAAAAGCAGCAAAACTCCGAGAATGACGTCCACCATGTTGCGGGCAAGCACGATATTCTGGTTCGCCAGAATCAGCGCCAGCGCGAAGGAGGAGGAGGCGATCAAAGAAGCTTTGCTGCCGGCCTTCAAAAAACCGATCAAGCCACCCACGACGAGCAGAATGATATAGATCCACAAAACAGTATTCGGATTCATAAATAAAAAATACGGCCTGAATTAACTCACAATCGGAATAAAAAGCACACGAGAAAATTAACTCCCCAACACTTCAATGCTCAGGACTTCGCCTGATTCGCATTCGGCTACAACTTCAAAGGGACGGCAGCACACCTCGCAATCGGTCGTAAACCGTTGCGAAGACACGCTGGTATCGATCGCCAGCTCAAACGATTGCCCACAAAACGGGCATTGTATGGATTCGGATGCCATCATTCGCCAGACAATTTACACGCGAAACTGAATTTCACGAGTTTAAACTCCCGGACAGTGCCCATCGCAATGTTTTCTCTGCTCGATTAAACAAAAAAGGCGAACGGTTTCCCGTTCGCCTTCGTGTATTACAGGAGCAATGCTCCTTAAATCTTAGTAGCGATAGTGCTCGGGCTTGTACGGGCCATCGACCGAGACGCCGAGGTAATCCGCTTGCTTCTTGCTGAGTTTGGTCAGCTTGACACCGATCTTCTCCAGGTGGAGACGAGCGACCTCTTCGTCGAGCTTCTTCGGCAAGCGATAAACGGCGACTTTGTAAGTCTCTTTGTTCTTCCAGAGGTCAAGCTGCGCGAGCACCTACAACGCCGGGCCTGGCGCGGTGCAGCGGTATCACGGTGTGCCGCCGTACGCGGAGACGCGGGTTTACGTGCAGCGCGTGGCGGCCTTGCGCGAACG
>JBEHZA010000116.1:0-11729 GCA_048497895.1 Verrucomicrobiota bacterium | reverse complement strand
GACATAATGTAAGTAGATTGAGGGATGGCGGTTGAGAGCTGAGGGAAGGACCGGCGGAGCTGTACAACTCCCGTTGGGGTTGTGACGTCTTTTGGAGGCGCTACCCGGAGTCGTTCCACCGGGACCATGAGGCAGAGCGACTCCGGGCTACTCAAGTCCAAAATCCCTTGCGGGATTTTTTGGGAGGACAGTCAGGTGAGGGTTTACGGGATATTACGGGGTATTATGGGATAGTTGAATGCGAAGTGCGGATTTCGGAGTGCGGAATGGTGGGAAATGACGAAGGGTCAAAGGCACGGTTGATCTTTCGCGTATTTCGCGTATTTCGCGGTTCACCGACCCGATTAGCGGTTATCAGCGTGGATAAGCGGTTGAAAAAGCTCACCGCAAGGCCACTAGCCACGCCGCCAGCGAGGCTTCGTTCAAACGGGAGTCCTCCACCATCAAACCGGTCGAGGCATTGGCTGACGCGTAACAATCCTTCAGCCAATGACCCAAAAAGTGCGCGCCGGTGTTGTGGATGAAGAGCGGATTGGGAGCGGCCAAAGCCGCTACGCCTTCAAAGCCACCCAGTTTTTGCAGACCGGGCGAAAATAAATCCTGCGCGAGCAGCAACTGATCATTCGACGCATTCAGCGTATCGGCATCTGCCGCCACGGCATCCGCTCCCGGCGCGGCCAGCAAGGCCCACAGTCCAGCCCGGCCCTGCCCGCAGACCGTCACGCGCGAAGCTTGCCGCCGACCAAAGGCACAGGCCGTCAGAATATCCTGCACCCGCTCCTGCACATCGGTGCGGTTGTAGGTGGTGAAATAATTGTCGAACAATTTGCGCGAAGCCTGCACTTTTTTATCCGCCCGTTCGCCCGTCAAAAAGAGATCGACCAGCAAAACCGATTGGCCGCCGTCCAGCAGGCGCAACGCCAATCCACTCGGCTTATTGTCGCTGTCCATAAAGGCGGCCTTGCCGCGCGCGTCCAGCAGCACCGTCAGACGTGATCGCGTTTTATGCGCCGGCGTCAGCAGAATGCCCGGAATGCGGTCGCCATGATTGACGCGGCCAAAGCTGACACTGGTTGCCGTATATCCCCCGCCCTCGCTTGTCTCGCCCAATTCCGCCCAAATCTCTTTCTTCTCCGGAACCTCCACGAGCAACGAATGCCGCCAGGCAGGCAGCAAGGTTTTCTGATAACTCACCAGGGATTTTTTATCGAACGGTTTCAGCGCCTGAAGTTGGGCTTTAGCCTGCTTTTCCAGGAACTCAATGAACTGGGTTTCGTTCAACGCATCGTCCGGCAATTTGCCATCCGGGAACACGCGCAAGTCCTGATCCGCCTCTTTCTTGAACGGCACTTCCGCCACGGAGGGCGCGTCCGGCTTGCCCAGCAGCCAATGATCAAACCAGCCGTAAACCGCCTCGCGCGATGTCTGATTGTAGTTATGATTAAAATCAAATCTCACATAACGGAATTTGTCCTGCGCCTTGAACAAGCTGTAAATGCGCGCCATGGCCGGACCTTCCATCGTCATCGTCGCGCGGGTCCAATCACCGGTCGCGCCGACGATAATCTGTGCCCGCGGTGCAGGCACAGCGGCAATTTCCACGTTGAACTGATCGACGCGCAACGTAGGCGCGTTCTCGCATTGGCAACCGCCCTGCATGGAGTGCGACACCATCACAATCGGCGCTTGCGCTGCCAGCCGGTCATCCACTGCGCCCAGCATGAACGTCTGCGTGCCACCGCCGGATTCCCCCGTGCAGGCTAGCCGGGTGCGGTCCACATCCGCGAGCGATTCCACGAAGTCCAGCGCGCGAATGCTGTTCCACGTTTGCAATCCCATCAGGCTGATGTGCCACAACTGCAATTCCGGCTGGAGGAAAAACTTGCGGTGCTCACCCAATTGCATCGTGTCGTTGTAACCCACCATGTCATAGGAAAACGCCACCATCCCCTGCTTCGCAAAATTAATACACCGCCCGGCAATGCTGCCCGTGGCTTCATCCGCAAACCGGCCATTCTTCCAGTGGCCATGCGGATTTACCACCACCGGGAACGGACCATTCCCCTGCCCGCGCGGACGATAGAGATTTCCGGAAAGATAAAAACCGGGATAAGTCTGAAAATAGACTTTCTCCACGCTGTAACCGTCGCGCTCGACGCGGTCGAAAATTTTCGCATTGAGCGGGGTCTTCTCCGGCATCGGCCACAGTCCGCAGCTTACCAGCACCTGCTCGCGGATTTCCTGCGCGCGCGCCTTCCATTCGTTGCGCGATTTATAGTCGGGAAAAGTGCGCGGCGTATTGAGCGTCTGCAATTCGCCGTAGCGCTGGTCGGCGGTGGGAATAGATTGGGCGGTGACCGCGAGGAGGGAGAGCCAGTACACCACGACCGTTCCGGAAATCCGGTAAAACGAGGTTTTCATGAGCGAAACTATGTTTAGCAGGAACTTTTGCCACTTTCAGCAAAAAACCGCCAATTTATCGCTGGGCCGGCAACAATTCTTCCCAGCGATGGATGCCGATGATGGGCAAGGCAAAATCAAATGCCTTTTCCCAGTCCAGCGTATCCGCCAGCCGGAATACTTCGTAAATCGGCTTCTTTTCCAATTGGCCAGTGGCCGGATTCTTGCGCCACAGCCCGAGATTCAAGCCGCCTTCGTGCGGATGATCGACATGCCGGTGCAGGATAAACGAATCAATGCCTTCGATCCGGGCCGAGCGATAAAACGCATAGGCATAACCCGCCGCCTGCAACCGTTCCCCTTCCGGCGTCGGGGCCGAATGAAATCCTTGTTCCGACAAAATAATGTGCCGGGGCTGGCCCTGATACAACAGTTCGGGTCGCCGGAAATAACGCGGCAGAAGTTCCAGGTTTTTGAAATTGATGCGGGGTGTTTGATCGTCCATGCGCGCCGATTTATCATTCCACGTCCGCGGCTCGAACAGGTTTTCCGGATACGGATGATAGGCCAGGTTCCAGTCGAAATCCCCCTCCATCTTTGCGCACTGGTTGAAGTAATCAATAAACCGCCGCGCCGGAAAAGTCTGCCGGTCATTCCCGCCCGGATACGCGATATTCCAGTGATGTTCGAGCGACATATACAAACGCGCGCAGCTCGAATACTTCCGCAAGGCCGTATTCGCCACGCGCATCGCCCGCAAATAATCCCGCGCGAACGTTTCCATCGGAACGCGTCCCAGATTGCACCAGAACCAATGGCTGTTCACTTCATTGCCCAGAATGAAATTCACCACGCGCCCATGCGGATAACCGGGCTGCGAATAGCGATCCGCCAGAAATTCCAGCCACGCCTTGAAGTAGAACAAGCCCTCGTCCGTCACCGTGTTGAACGCGCTCAAATGATTGGGCGACGTCTTATCAAAATCCGGGTGCAGCAAAATCTTATTCGCGGCGGCATTGCCCGTGTCATAGTTCAGCAGAATAAAACTGATCACGACGCCGGCATCCGACAGCGTCTTCACGCGGCGATCCAGCGCTTCCACCGCGTTCCGTTGAAAGTGAATCGTGCGCCCGTCGAGTTGCCACGGAATGCTGTTGGAGCGATTCGCGAAATCCACCATGCCGCCGAAGTCCACATTCAACGCCGCGTGCTTGACGCCCAGCGCAATCGCATCGTCCTCCATCTGCACCTGCAAACCTTTTTTACTGGCGACATTGGGAAAGGCATCCCGGTATTTGGCCGCTGCTTGAAAATCCTCCACAAAACGATTTGTGCTAAGCACCGTGAACTGGTTTCTGCCCAGCGGAATCACCAGCAAAAAGCTGGAGTAAATCCGGTCGCGCACTCCGTCAAACCGCGCGACTCGAAAGTCCTTCACCCCACGCGCGCTGGCCTCCAGCAGCACCGGCAGGGCCGCCAGGTTGGTAGCTCCCTGATTCAGCGGCAATTCCACCAGCCGGAACTTCCCGCCGTCGAATTGACCGGTGATTTGAATCTGATCGCGCGTGGCAGAAACCCGCAGAATATTGGACGGCGCCGTCACCGCCCAAGCCGATGTGATGAAGCCAACTCCACAAAGCAAAAGGCAGAACCAAATCAATGGTTCTGCCCGAATTCCGAATGCCTTGTTTACGGCCACGAACTTTTGTGTGGCTTAACCCAGTTCCGCGATTTGCTTATGCCCTTCCATCAAAAAATCGAGGTAATACGACAGCCGGTCCTTCATTTGATGACGCGGCACAATTGCATCAATCAAGCCGTGTTCCCGCAGAAATTCCGCCGTTTGAAAACCCGGCGGCAATTCCGCTTGCGTGGTGTCCTTGATAACCCGCGGCCCGGCAAAACCGATCATCGCGCCCGGCTCCGCCAGAATCAAATCACCCACACTGGCGTAACTGGCCATCACCCCGGCCGTCGTCGGATGCGTCAGCACACTGATGTAGGGCAGCTTGTTCTTCGCGTGAAACGCGAGCGCCCCGCAGGTCTTGGCCATCTGCATAAGGCTGAACATCCCTTCATACATGCGCGCGCCACCACTGGAGGAAATAATAATCACCGGCAAGCCCCGGTCCGTGCCCGCTTCAATCAAGCGCGTTAATTTCTCCCCGACTACGGCTCCCATGGAACCGCCTAAAAAAGTAAAGTCCATTACCCCCAACGCCACGCGATGATTCCCAATCTTGCCAATACCAGTGATGACCGCATCCTTGAGCCCGGTCGATTTTTTATACGCCTCCAGTTTGGAGGTATAGGAAGCCACGCCGGTGAACTTCAAAATATCCACCGCCGTCATCTCGGCATCCATTTCCTCGAACGAACAAATATCAACCATCGAATGAATCCGCTCCCGTGCGCCAATCGGAAAATGGTATTTGCAGCCGGAGCAAACCTTCAAATTATCGTCCAGTTCTTTGTCGTAAATCAGGTTGCCGCACTTCGGGCATTTGGTCCACAAACCTTCAGGAATTTCCTTTTTCTTCGACTTCGCCCCCGTCAGCTTGGGCTTCTTGATGAAGGAAGTCTCGCTGGTATTCGACGGCGGCGTCACCGCCGGTTCGACTGATTCCAGACCGAGTGTCTTTTTAGTTATCGAGGTCGTTGCCATAGTCACACAATATTCACCATCTTCCGCCAAATTGTCACTGCTTTCCAATCCAGCGGTTAAACTGAGCGTTGTTACCCATTACATGCCAAAGCCAAACTTTAAGCAAGACTACAAGCCACGGGCCACCGTCCAGACGCAAACCTCTGCCGCGCCCTGCGTTCGCAGGATTTGCGCGCACGCACTGGTCGTCGCTCCCGTCGTCAACACATCATCGATCAGAATAATGCGTTCGCCCTGTAAACGAACCGATTTACCGGGCGCAAAGGCCTTCGCCACATTCGCCGCGCGCGCTGACCGGTCCAGTTTCGTTTGCGTGAAAGTCGGCACTTCCCGGGTTAAAATACCCTCACGCACCGGCAGTTGCAAAGCCGCGCCCAACCGGCGGGCCAGCCGCTCCGCCTGATTGAATTCCCGTTCCCGCTGTTTCTGCGGATGCAATGGCACCGGCACAATAAAATCCCACGGTTCAGCGCGCAACACCGGCTCCGCCTGACGAATCAGCAAATCCGCCAGAAAAGGTTCAAACCAGAGCGCCCGAAGATACTTGTAACGGCGGATCACTTCCAAAGCGATCCCTTCCGCCGCCACCGCCGCCCGGGCATATGTAAAGTGATACTCCATTTCCCGGCAATTACTGCACTCAAACCGGGCCGTCAGCTCACCCTGGTAAGGCAATCCACAACGCTCACAGAAAGGCCGCACAATAAACTTCAAACCACGCCAGCAACCGCTGCATACATAACCCTCCTGACAGGTTGCGCGCGCTTTTTCACAAAGCTGGCAACAATCCGGGTAGACCAGACTTAGCCCGGTTTCCAACGCGGCCTTCAAGGGAGCAGGCCAAAGCATATTCATGCGCTTGACCGGGCCGGTTCCCGGGTGAACCAGCGGTTCATCGGCCAAAGCAGGACGATCAGCACGGTTAATGCAAGCCACCCATCGATTAGCTTGCCTGTCCCCCAGAACCAATCGGAAGCGCCTTCCGCCTTCCGGGTCAGTAAGCCGTAGGATTTAAGCCAGAAAATCCAGCCACCATGCAGCCCGAAGGAAAAATACAAATTACCCGTCCTTTGATAGGCCAGGCCTAAAAGAATACCGGCCAAAGTGAGATTAAAAAAGCCCGGTATCAGGGTTTGAACGTCATGAAAACCACGCATCATGCGTGGTAACAACGCCAATCCGGACGCCCAGGTTACTTGTGGATCAGCTGTCACGTTTTCCAGGAAATGGACCGCCGCATAAATCAGACTACTAAAAAGCACCGCCAGCCGCCAATCATAACATTTTCGTAACGCCCCCATCAGGGCTCCGCGAAAAAACAATTCCTCTATAACCGGCACAAGAATTGCCGCCAAACCCGCGTTCAGCAAGTGCTTGTAGAAACTGGCCGCCGTCAGTTCCGGATTCACGGTCCGCGCGCCACCGCCAATGACAATTATTACGATTAACGCCAGCGAACCGAATCCCACGATAAACCCAGTAAGCAGCTTACCCCATTGACCCTTCGGCGGGCAGAGGCCAGCTTCACTCCATGAACGCAACCCCAGACTGCGCAGGAAAGGCCACAAACCCACCGCTCCCAGAATCATGAAAGACCGGGTGACGAAACGCCTAAAAGGCTGGTTCGCTATGGATTGCAGGGAAGGCCACGATTCCGCCGCCGCCTGGACAAAATGGTAAACCAGCGGAGCCAGCAAGGCTCCCCCGAGAAAAATCACACTGAAATAAACCAAAATCGAACGTACCGGCCGCATGGAACCGGCATTAGAATCCGTTCTCTGCTCCCCGCCAAGCGCATAATCGGACGCAAACGTAAACAGTTGGCACAGAAATAGCTTGCGTTTCCGCGGCGACCACGAATTCTTAAGCCTTAGACAAGCAATTGCGAATGTGACTACAGCGTCGACCTCAAGCACTTTTGGCTCCTACTACTGCCATGAGCTGATTAACAGCGGCGGCATGGCGGATATTTGGCATGTTACCGACCAGAACGGAGCCCCCTTCGCGCTGCGCATCATGCACCGCAAGCTCCGTTTCAATTTCGTGGCCAAGAAACGCTTCGTGCGCGGTTGCCAGATCCTTTCCCAGATTCACAATCACGCTTACGTCATCAGCTACGTCGAACACGGCAAATGCAATGGCCTCCCCTATCTCGTGATGGAATACGTGGAAAGTTCCAACCTCAAGGAGCTCTACGCCCGTAATGACCCCATTCTGGAGGAATACATCGGCAATATCCTGATCGACATGGCCATCGCCCTCGAACACGTCCACGATAGCGGTTTCATGCACCTGGATTTCAAACCGGAGAACGTGCTCGTCACCCGCAATGCCAATGTCCGGCTTGTCGATTTCGATCTCGCCCTGCCGCGTCCGAAAAAGCCCAAGCGCATGTATTCCAACCCGGGCACGCCTGCTTACATGGCTCCGGAACAATTGACCGGCAAACCGGTCGATCATCGCGCGGATATCTTTGCTTTCGGCGTCGCCGCTTACGAACTGCTCACGAACAAGAAACCGTTCCCCGGTGAGAGCGGACGTGAAGTCGCCCGGCTGCATGCCTCCCGTGAAACCACCTTTCTCTCGCCCACCGGCCATAACCCGGATTTGCCGGCGCCGCTGGAGAAAATCGTTTTGAAATGTCTGGAGGCCGATCCCGACAATCGCTATCAGGACGCCAGCTTCCTCGTGCACGATCTGGAATCGACCCTCTACGTGCAGAAGTAATTCCTACTCCCGCCGCTCCGTAATCCGCAGATAGTATCCATCCGTATCCACGAGCCGAAAATCGCGCAAGCCCCACGGTCGCTTCACCAATCCTTCACGCAAGGGATACTTGCTCTTGAGCACCCGTTGATAAAGCGCGTCGAAATCAGCCACTTCCAACACGATTTCCACCCCCACACCTTTCCGGCCCTGAAGCGCCTCTGGTGAAAAGTAATGCTCCTTCGGCAAGCCCGTTTCGCTGCAAATCCCGATCCGCACCGTTCCATTGCGCGCCTGAATGTAAGGCCCCGATTCACGGTCACATTGAAAGCCCAGCACGCGCATATAGAAATCAGCCGCCGCTCGCGTGTCTTTCACAAATAGTTCAAACCGCACAGTCATGCCCGTGGCCGGTCCGGAAGCAGGCGCGTTGGTGGCTGAAGAATTCGTCTCAGCCCCCATCAGCGAAACTGACAGGAACAACAGGTTGATAATGATTCCGAACCTGACGAAGAAGGGCTTGGTTTTCATAAACAGATTCAAGATTAAGAAAAAAGAGGCCGTGCACTTCGAGTTGGATTACCAAGTGTGTTAAGGAACCCATGGTTGAAGGAGTGGCGGAGAGAGGGGGATTCGAACCCCCGGTACGGTGTTACCCGTACAACGGTTTAGCAAACCGTCGCTTTCGACCACTCAGCCATCTCTCCAGCCGTGCAACAGTGGGCCGGATGTATAATCGCTGGCCCGGTAGTGGTCAAGTGCAGTTATCTTTTAATCGTGTCGCCCGCTGATGGCAAGCGAATCAGGAAAAGATTTCCATTCACTCCGCAGATCGACTTATTCCGAAGGTAAGGGAAAGGAACGGTAACGTGTCGCAAGAGCGTTGTTTACAAAAGGCGCTGGCTAAAACGGGTGCAACGAGGACGCGAATTAGCGGTTGCTCCAGGGCCAGCGCCGGAGTAGAAGCAAAAGCGTGTGCACTATTTGCCCTGCGCTTTTATCGGGGCGGATCTGCTGACGTTTCAGGCCGCAAAAAAACTGTAGCCCCGCCGAAGCGGAGCCACAGTCAGTTGGGTTGGGCTGTGATTAATTAAGGCGCGATTTTATCGCTTAACCACTGACGTGCCTGCTGGAGCGAATCCTTCATGCTATCCAGGGATTTGCGGAACCCAGCCTTGAAGTCATTCCAGCCGGATTCGGAGGCATCCTTCACTCCGTCCAACTGTTGATTCAGTTTTTTCAACTGCTCACGCAGGTCCTGCACCTTGGCTTTGCCATCTGCTTTAACTGTGTCACTGGCTGTTTCCAGTTTGGTCGAAAGCTGATCCAGCTCCTGGTTGATCTTATCCAGATCACCCCGCATTTTATCAACGAATTCGGCCTTTTGCGCGTAGGCATAATCCTTAATGTCAGACGCCACCGCCTTCGTTTCCTGTTTGATCTGGTTCAATTGTTTATTGGCGCTTTCGCTGGTTTCCACGGCGGGTTTATCGGCTGCCGGCTTTTCGTCCGCCGGCTTGTTACATCCGGCTACCAAAGCCACTGCTGCCAGAAGCGCCACCCATGTTTGATTCGTTTTCATAACCATCACTTTCTCTTTTAGGTTGTAACTGATCCCGGCTGACGCACCCGCGCACCAGTTCCCGCCCTTGGATTCCACATTCAAGCCGCGATCCGGCTTCAAAAAGCCAGCCGCAATCCGGCCCGCACCACGCCGTAATCTTTGGTTTTCTCGACAAAGACATAACGTGCATCCGTGAAAATGCCCACGTTGTGAGTGAAACGATATTCAATGCCCGCGCCCGCTTGCGCAAACCAGGCATCATTCAAATCAAATTCGTGTCCACCACCACCGTAGGCATAGGGCGCAAAACCACTATTTCCGAGCGGCACACGAAAAATTAAATTCCCGGAGGCGCTGTCGATAAAGCTATGCCGTGTGTTCTCCGAATACGCATCCACGCCGAAACCAATATTGCGCGTAACGAAGTAACTGAGTCCAGCACCCGCACCCAGGCGGGCGTTGTGCTTGACCCGGGTAGTGGAAAAATGGTCAATCGTCTCCTGCCCTACGGAAGCGCTGCCGAAAAGGTCCAGATCTGTTTCGTAAGCACTGTATCTTTCCACTTGCGTATTTCCTGCTTCATCAGCGGCGAGGGCCGCGCCTGAAGCTAATCCAAATGCGATTCCAGCGATGAGTATTCCAGATTTCATAAGTCTGCCTTCCAGGTTCTGTTGATGAGTTTTTTCTCCTCGATAAAACAAAGCCCGCCGGCAAACAAAACCGCACGGTAAGCGTTGTTCCAACTGAAGAGAGATTGTCCATTAGCACCTGTAACCTGCCATCGGAAGGCAGGTTTTAAAGGTGGGTGAAGTGCCACCTTGCAGACAGAACAACCCTGTTTCATCCCCATTTTAGCCAGCCTCATCCCAACTCAGGCGGCTTCCATCTCAAACCCGCAGTAATCAGGTCAAAACGAGTTATCGTGTCAACAACCTGACCGGGCGCCAATCGGTTGTGCAAGGCCGGGTTAAGTTAAAAACAACTAAAACGAAGTATGAAGACCTTACAAAAACTGCTCCTGGCCGCCACACTCACCACCTGGATTGGCGCGACCGCCTTTGCCCAATCCAACGACGCCAATGAATCCCGTCCGCCGCGCGGTGGCCCAGGCGATCATCAACGTCCTGATCCCGCTGCGATGGTTCAGAATCTGGCCACCCGTTACGCCAGCCTCGCCGCTTATGATACCAACAAAGACGGTCAACTGGACGCCACCGAACAGACCGCGCTGACCCAGGCCATCACGGATGGGAAAATCGAATTGCCGCATCCGCCGAAACCACCGGGCGATGAGCAAGGTGACAAGCACGGTGAAAAACCGGACGCCGCGAAAATGGTCGGCCATCTGGTCAGCTTCTACGCGAGCATTGCGGCTTACGATGTGAATAAAGACGGCCAACTTGATGCGACCGAACAGGCCGCCGTGGTCAAAGCGATGACCGACGGCAGTTTGAAATTAGGCCGTCCCGGCTTTGGCGGACACCGCCCTCCTCCTCCCGGTGAGTAACCTCACTGGACCTCCCCGCGATGCCCGCTCTGCGTCTAATCTGGAGCGGGCATCGCTTTCGGGAGAATCCTGACACGAGCCAAATCAAAAATTCTTTAATTCCGCCGGTTCATTCAACCTGTTAACCTTTCGCCATTGAACACGCACTCCACCAATAAGACAGCGCACCAACTGCTCCTGCCCTGCCTCTTCATGCTGGGGCTGTGGACCGGGCTGGTCATCCTGTTTACCAGTCAGGCCGTGTTAATGGGGTTCGGCACCTGGGCGGAAGCCTTAACTCGCGCTGTCTCGTTCTGGCTGGGCTGGGCATTCTTACTGCCACTCGTCGTCTGGCTGTCCTTTCGCTTCCCGCTCGAACGCCTGAACCTCGTGCTCAACCTCTCGATTCATCTCGCCGCTTGCGCGGGGGTAATCGGGGCCAATCAAGCGGTTGGGCACTGGCTTTTCCCACCCAAATTTCCACCTCAAAATGGAATGTCGCATTCAAAGCCCGATTTTGAAGACGGCCCGCAAAACCACCATCCCGGCCCGCCCCACGGCGAAGGCAAAGGCCCGGGTCATCCCCACTTCGACGGCCCCGGCCCCATCAATTTCCGTCTCGGCCAGGACCTGCTGATCTATTGGGCCACGGTCAGTGTGTGCCATGCGATCGCCAACTTCCGCCGCTCCCAACAGCGGGAACGCCGCACGTTGGAACTCGAAGCCAGTCTCGCCCAGGCCAAGCTGCATGCCCTGCGCATGCAGATCAACCCACACTTTCTATTTAACACGCTCAATGCCATCTCGACCCTTGTTCATTCCAAGCCCAATGCCGCCGATGACATGATTGGCAACCTCAGCGAACTGCTTCGCGCCTCGCTTGATACGACTGCGGAACAGGAAATCCC
>JBEHZA010000115.1:0-11737 GCA_048497895.1 Verrucomicrobiota bacterium | reverse complement strand
GAAGGGGAGGACGAAGGCCACCCCTTCCTCCTGGCCTTCCAACTTGTTGCCGCTGAAACCAATACCGTAAAAGGGCTCACCAAAGCTCCGCTCGCTCCCGGCGCCAACGACACCAACACGGCCATCATTACTTCCCGCGTGCTGGAACGCTTCCATTACCTGCAAAAGCCCTTGAATGAGGAGATGTCCTCCAAGTTTTTTGACCGCTACATTGCCGCCCTCGACAGCCAGCGGATTTATTTCCTCCAAACGGACTTGAAGGAGTTTGAATTTTATCGCACCCGGCTGGGCAACATGACGCTGCAAAATGGCGATACCACCCCCGCCTACAAAATGTTCAACCGTCTCCTCCAACGGTTGCAGGAACAATACGACTTCGTCATGGCCGCGTTGAAAACGGAAAAATTTGAATTCAATGACAACGAACGTTTCACCTTCAACCGTAAAGACGCCGCCTGGCCTAAAGACGAAGCCGATGCCAAAAAACTCTGGCACGACCGCCTGCGTTACGAATACCTCCAGGAAAAGCTCAATAAGCAAAAGCCGGACGAAATCGTAAAAATCATTACCCGCCGGTACAACCGCGTTTACAAAATGATTTCCAAGTATGACAACGAGGAAATCCTGCGGATTTATTTAACCGCCTTGACCCACGCGTACGATCCGCACTCCGACTACCTTGATAAAGCCGAAATGGATAACTTCTCCATCGGCATGAGATTATCCCTCTTCGGCATCGGCGCGGTGCTGACCTCCGAAGACGGCTACTGCACCGTCAAAGAACTCATGGCTGGCGGCCCTGCTGACCGCAGCAAAAAGATCAAACCCAAAGACCGCATTATCGCCGTCTCTCAGGGAGACGGGGAACCGGTTGAAGTCGTGGATGAAAAACTGTCCAAAGTCGTGGAACTGATTCGCGGCCCGAAAGGCACGGAAGTGCGCCTTACCGTTATCCCGGGTGATGCCGATTCTTCCGTGCGCAAAGTAGTCACCCTGATTCGTGACGAGATCAAACTCGAAGATCAGGAAGCCAAAGCTCAAATTATCGAAGCCCCGGATGCCGATGGCAAAGTCACCCGGCTTGGCGTCATTGATCTGCCCTCCTTCTATGCCGATTTCGACTCCGACAACACCAAACCGGCTGCCGAACGCAAAAGCACCACCACCGATGTCGCCAAATTGCTTCGCAAATTGATGGCCGAAAAAGTGGGTGGTGTAATTCTTGACCTGCGCCGCAATGGCGGTGGCTCTTTGGACGAAGCCATTAACTTGACCGGCCTGTTCATCAAAGAAGGCCCTGTCGTCCAGGTGAAAGACCCGGATGGCAAAGTCTCCGTGGATTCCGATACCGATCCGACAACCCTGTATCAAGGACCGCTGATCGTCCTGACCAGCCGTTTCAGTGCTTCCGCTTCGGAAATTCTTGCCGGTGCGCTTCAGGATTATGATCGTGCTCTGATTGTCGGAGATTCTTCCACTCACGGCAAAGGCACCGTCCAAACCGTTGTCCGCTTGATTAAATATATGCGCCTGCCCCTGGGCCAGAGTGCCCCCAGCTTCGATCCCGGCGCACTTAAAGTCACCATCCGCAAGTTTTACCTGCCCGATGGTTCCTCCACTCAATTGCGCGGGGTAAAGCCGCAAATCATCCTGCCTTCCGTGAACAATGAATTGGAGGTCGGTGAAATCTCGCTCGAAAACCCACTGCCTTGGGACACGATTGAAGGCGCCAAATTTGAGCGCGTGAACATGATCAAAAACACGCTCGCTGAATTGAAGAAACGATCCGATGAACGGATTGGCAAAGACAAAGACTTCGACTACATCCGGGAAGATATCGAGCGTTACAAGAAGCTGCGTGAAGACAAGACCGTGTCGCTCAACGAAGCTCAGCGTTTGAAAGAGAAAAAGGAAAACGCCGACCGCATCAGCACCCGCAACAAAGAGCGCCTGGCCCGTAAAACTCCCGCTCCCAAGAGTTATAAATTAACGCTGAAAGACGCGGGTTTGGCCGGTCTGCCCGCCCCGGTTGCTGAAACCAACGCAACGCTTTCCGCTTCCGTCAAGAAAGCCGGGCTCGATCAGCCCGTTCAAGGTGAAGATGGCGAGGAAGCCGAAGAAGCGGATAACGCTCCCGATGTCACGCTCAAGGAAACCGAACGCATTCTGCTCGACCTGATTAATCTGACCGTCAAGAAGCCGGTGATTGCGGAGAACAAACACTCTTAAGTCACGGACGGTTCACTCAACTCGCTCGTTTCGACAAAGGCGGCAATCACCGTCAACCGGCCAAGCGCGCGCTGATAGAGCGTATAGAGTCGTTCCAGGTGCGTGCTCGACTCGAAAAAAACAGCCTCCCATTCATGTTCATGGCCTCCCTCATGGCGTGCGTAATCATTTAACATGATTGCTCCCCGCGCATGTTCAAAAGGATAAGGCACCCGTTGCAAACGCGTCAGATTGCTATTAATCAAATCCCACAATTCGGTTGTTAGATTAGTGAGTTGCCGGTCCACCTTCACGACATCATTGCTGTGCTGCCGGTTTTGCAGGAGCAGCCGGAACATATTGTGCTTCTCGGCAATCTGATCCAAAGCTCCCCAGACTTCCCCCATGCACGTCAGAATCGGGATGAGCGTTTCCACTTCTTGCCGCAATTTTTCCCCGCCTTCGATGCGTAATGCCACCGTGTCATCCCGCAGTAATTGCATGGCCGAAAGCAATCGCGTCTGAGCTTCTCCATGGAATACTTCAAACTGTTCCTGTGCCCTCGCCTTGTCGTATTTAGCTTGCGTCTTCGCCTCCTGCACCGCGAGCGGAGTAGCCTCATTCAATTCAAAGGCTTCCGCCTTGAACGTAAAACCGGCCTGCAACAGTTGAAAAGCGTTCGACAGCTCCAGCATGCGCGAATGACTTTTGGTCAGCTTGGCGCACGTTTCACCGATTTCTTCGCGGGATTCCTCCAACCGCTGCCGGCTGCTCTGCAATCTGGCCTTTAAGGCAGAATTATCTTCGGATGGAAGTCTCGGCGCTCCCGATACCACGACCGGCTTCAACATCGGACTTAATCCGCAGAAATAATTCTTAATGGCCGCAGCTTCCGCCGCACTCCGGTTGCTTTCGGAAACCATCTGCTCATAGTCCACCAGATTCTGATCGCCAATGGTCAGTTCCAGATTGTGCAAATAATGAAACCGCGTGGTCTCGCGAGCCAGCGCGCTGAAATTACGAAACAACCCGGTGGCTGGCTCAGCCAACGCAAATACGCCCGGTTCATTCCGGACTTTCGCTTTTAATTCCCGATCTGAGGCCGATGGATGTGTATCAAAGAAACCGGTTTTGCGCTCCTGCTTGGCGGCCGCCAGCTTTTGCTTTAAATCCTCGCTCAAGGTCTGCGCTTTATGCTGGATCAACGCTGGAATATTGTCCGGCAGCCGTTTGCTGTTCCAACTCTCCCGGATGTCCTGATACGCCGTTTGTGACGCCACGGACATATTCTGCAACCGCTCCATCGTCTCCACAAATGCCCGGCTGCCCGCCAGTTTCACTTCGTAAAAATCCGCATCATACTCCATCTGCCGGAGCATAAAGCAACTGATGCCATGTCCCGCCACCATCAATACCCACAACACCCGCCGCGTCAGCCAAATGCAGAACCGCGCCAGATGCAGCACGATGCTGATCCGGAAATCCGCCTCTGACGCCCAGGCCTCCAATTGATGATCCCAGCTATCCCGTTCATAAACCACCCTCGCAAACCACGCGTTCAAACTCCGCACCACATAGGTCAACCGCATGCCCGCCCCCTGCGCAAAGTGTCCAAATTCATGCGCCAGAACTCCGGCGAATTGCTGCGCCGTCATCCCCGCCACCAGCGGCAGCCCGATCGTCAGCTTCACATCATTCCCAAACAAACTGGCCAAACCCTGCCGGAAACTCGCCGAAGCATTCACCTCACAATCCACATCCACCCGGCTCGGCAACGGCGCATTCACCAACTGACAAATCCGCCCGATAAATGCGAACAGTTCCGGCTGATCCGCGTGGCTGATCGAAAAATATTCCGACTGCCTCGTGCTTCGAGCAAAAAACGGTTTAACCATGAAGAACACCAGAATCGCGCCAATGACAATCGGTCCGAAATAAATCAACAGCCGGGCAATCGCGGCTCCGTGTCCGCTCAATAAATCCAGATTGTGCGTGGCGTGATAATAAACCGTATAACCCGCCAGACCGATCAGCCCGATATAGACCGCCGGTAACAGCACCATCGCAAACGCGACCACGGCGAGACCGGCTTGATATAAGAAGGAAACACGAGGTAATTCAATCGAGCCGGTGAAAGCTGCCCGGATAGCCTCAGTGGAAAGAGCGGCTGATGACGCTCGTTGATCGTCCGGGTTGGTCTCGCTAGTTCCCTCTTCAACAGCCTCCGCAGGGTTCATGCTGCGGATGTTGTGAATTCGGCATGGCGTTGGCAATGATTATTTAATCACGAACCTGCTTTCGCGTAAAAATAACGAAGGACCGCCATTCGCTGCCGGACCACGAGGAATCACTGTTCTTGCATCAACTCCCGCTCCGCTTGCAGCCAATCGTCAAAATCATGACCATTCACACTGCCACGGTTTAAAAAAATCGCGTAAGCACGTCCTTCAATTTCCGCATGCGTTGGGGGACGTTGTTCCGGCGGAGGTTGAAAAACCTGAGGCTCGTGCTTTTTAGTTTGCTTTGCCATACAACACTAATCCGTTCTCAATTTTGGTGAACCTGCCGTTGGCAACACCCATTCTCCCGTCACCAACGTAACACCATTACCATCAATCCAGAAAAAGCCAACCTTGGCACCGCACAATTATCTCCACTCCCTCAAATTTCGCGGAAAATTTACAATATCAGCCAAACAAACTGTTTCAAAAAAAATGCGCTCAACCCATTCTAACCACCTCACCTCAAATGCCTTGGAATTTACAACCACCGCAAAACCTCGACTTTGTGGTTTAAACCGCGTATGTCATCGCGGATGAGCGCCAATGAATCTCTAAAACCAGTCGAACGTCTTTTCCCTTTCGCTTTGCGCTCGCGCATCCTGCTGGTCGGTCGTGACACCTTGCGGCGGACCAAAAACAAACTTCAGTTCGTCCTGATCACCACCGACCTCTCAGAAAACAGCCGTCAGGAAATTCTGCGGGAATTTGCGCCTTATGCCATCGTGCAGAAGTTTACCTCGGCAGATTTAAAAAACTTTTTCCAGGTCGAAGGCACCAAAGTCATCGGTTTCCAGAAATCAACTTTGTCTTCGTCCATTTATTCAGAACTGAAGTCTTTCCGTATTAATAAACCGCCCGTCAAAGAAACTCCGCCGGTGAAGCACCTTAAAGCCGCCAAAAATGCCGAACCGCCCTCGCCAGATCAGGCTGGTGAAGAGCCGCCACCGTCAACTGACACGCCAGTTTAAGTTCACCACGGTGCCGTGTGCTTTGTGCGTTTTATCCAGGCAACTCAGTTCCAACCGCATTCCGTCCGGCTCCAGTGACGCCAGCACCCAGCCATTCGGATTGCCTTCTTTGAACACGTAACCCACCGCCGGCAGGTTGATCAAATGCAACCCGCTCTCGTCATGTTGCACGTCCCAGTGATGCGAATGGCCATAAATATACGCTTTGACGTGCTTGCGCGGCTCCATCACGGCAAACAATTTTTCCGTGTCCTTTAATCCGCCTGCGCCTTGGGTCGTGCCGTGATTGGGCGTGTGATGCGTCACCACAATGGCCGGCTTGTCCCGATTCGCGTCGAGCGCCTTTCCCAGCCATTCCACTTGCGCATCTCCCAAAAGTCCGGGCGTTTTATTCGTAAATTCCAGCGAATCCAATAAAAACCAATTCGCTCTTGGCGACCGCACGATCGAAACCAGCTTATCAGCCACGTCGCCCTGCCCTTGCTTTGCTTCCGGCACCGCTTTCAAAATCACCTCTCGCGCATCATGATTGCCCAACGTCAAATGCACTGGCATCTGCGCCGTGCGAATGGGTTCCACCAGATCGGTAAATACGCCATAATCCTCCGCCAACCCGTGATTGTACGCGCAATCCCCGTTTACCAGCGTCGCTGCCGGACGCTTCTTGAGCGCGCCCACTTCACCCACCACCGCCTTGAGATTATCCGTCATGTTCACCCCGCGAACCAGTTGCGTGCGATCTGCCGAAATATGCGGATCGGACAACAGCGCCCATGTGTGTTCATCCACCGGTTTTTCGGCCGCATAGAGATTCCGCCCCAGAAACAACCCAGCGCTGGCCATCAACGTGCGTCCCAGGAATTGACGTCGGGAGATTGGAGGTAAATGGATTGGCATACTCAGTGATCAAGTTAAGGGTTCTTGGAATTCGGCTTATTTCCTGGCAGCGGCGTTTCTTTTACTGGGAACTCCGCTGAATCCACATGCGACGCCTTCAAATAGGCTTCGATTTTTTCCACCACTTCCGGATGTTGTGAGGCGACTTCAAATTCTTCACCCGTGTCTTTGCTTAAATCGTACAATTCAAGCGGAGCATCGCGTCGTCGTAATCGCACCGCCTTCCATTTCCCCATCAATACCGCCGTGTTGAAACCCTTTTCATGAAACTCCCAATACAGCGCGTCATGCTGCTTTTGGTTGGCCGTGTCGCCCAATAGCACCGGCAGAAAACTCATGCTATCCAGATGCTCCGGCGGCTTTACTTTCACCAACTCTCCCACCGTCGCCATGAAATCGCCAAAATATCCCATGTGCTGAGAAACAACTCCGGCTTTGATCTTGCCCGGCCACCGCACAATGAACGGAATCCGGATGCCGCCGTCATACATATCCCGCTTAATGCCCCGCACCGGCCCATTGGCGTCAAAAAACTCCGGATCATTGCCTCCTTCTTTGTGCGGGCCATTATCCGAGGTAAACACCACCAGTGTATTTTCATCCAGTCCCAGTTTCTTTAATCGCTCGAAAATGCGCCCCATATAACTATCCAGCCGGGTGATCATAGCCGCCTGTCCCTTGTTCGGCTGGCTCCATGGTTCATCTTTATAAATGCCATAATCCGGCACCTCCTGTCCGTCACCCAAAGCTTTCGTCCGCTCATTATTGGCATGTGGCACCGTCCAGGCCAGATACAGAAAAAATGGCTTATCCTTGCTCCGGTCCAGAAATGAAAGCGCTTCTTCCGCAAATAAATCCTGCGCGTAATCCACTCCCTTGGTCGCGTAACCGCCACCACCTGTCCCGACCGCCGTAACCACATTCTGCAACTTTACTTGCGCCTCATTGCGCCACAAAAACTCCGGATACTGATTATGCGCGTGCAGTTGATTGAGGTAACCGTAAAAATAATCGAACCCCTTTTTATTGGGAATTCCCGTGCTGCCAGCTTCGCCCAACCCCCATTTGCCGACGAGCCCGGTGGTATAACCGGCCTGCTTAAATAATTCCGCCACCGTAAAATCTTCTGCCCGCAATGGCACCAACGCATTCCCGCGCACCCGCCCATGTCCCGTATGCAATCCCGTCATCAACACACAACGCGAAGGCGCGCAGACCGTCGATCCCGCATAAAACTGCGTAAACCGCATTCCCTCGGCAGCCATCCGGTCAATATTGGGCGTCTTGATTTTCTTCTGTCCGTAACAGCCCAGATCGCCGTAACCCAGATCATCTGCCATCGCCCAAATGACGTTGGGCTTTTTCAGCGTCCCTTCGGCAGCCAAACCATTCAGCATCGGGATGGCCATCAGGACAAATAACCCTGCGAAACCGCTCCTTAGAAAAAAAACAAAACAATTCATCTGTGTATTCGTTCGACCACCGGATTTCATGCGTCCAAGCATAGCGTATCCGTCAACCATCAAAACCGCTTTGTGCCGCCGCACTAAAAGCGCAGCGGCATTAAATTGCCGTCGGCAGCAAATTGAATAGCTTCGGATGCTCCACATTTCGTCGGCACCGGCTGCTGCGTTAATTCCGTGCGGCACGCTTCGGAGGCTAAAAAATGCGCCAGCGAAAGTGTATCCTGAATGCGCACCACCTTGGCCTCCCGTAAATCCGTCATTGCCAGCGAGACCAGCGCCTTCTCCATCGCTTCCCGGTCCGTCGCAAAGTGAATCGGCGTCTTGGCCGCCAACGGCGTTAAAGCTGTCAACGTGTTTGTAAACGTTGACAGTTCATCAATGCCCTTCACCAGCCGGGTCGTCGCCACATCGGCTAATCCGATACCCACGGCGTTGCCATGAGTTTCCGGAGTTAAATCGCGCACGAAAATCCGCCGGATAAATGGCGTTCGCGCATTCGTTGGACTTAGCAATGAGGAATAGCCGTGCACACTCCGGCCTATGATATTCGTGTCCATCCCGGTCCCGCTGATGTTTTTTCCCATGCGATCCACGATCAACAGATCAATTTCCTGAAATGGCAATTGAGGCATCAGTCGGACTGCTTCCGCAAACAGCGCATTCTCGCGGGATTCCAGGTCCGCCACCGGCAACACTTCCAACCGGGCCGTCTCATGATGCTGATTTTCCACCACCGCCACTCCGCCTAGAATCGGCAGCTTTTGCATTACCACTTTGGCGGCGGTGCGAATTACCCGCTCATACCCCACCCGCACCGCTGACGTATGAAAATTGGCCGCCCCCACCCGCTTGCCCAATCCCACCACCATCATTTTCAAAATACCGCTGCCAATATCCCCTGAGAAATCCGTATGCGGTTTAACCCGGTTAATTAATATCACCCCGCCGGCCCGCAAAGCTTCCGTGCTTGAGTAAACGACCACTCCATCTTCCGTTTCCCCAATGCCCACGGACTCCATGGCTGCACAAATAGGAACTCCTAACGCCGTTTCGGTAATTCCATATTCTCCCAGCAATTCTATTTGCCCTGCTGGCGTAGCTCCTCCATGACTCCCCATGGCCGGAATGATGAAAGGCTTTGCCCCCACAGCTTTGAGCTGCGCCACCACTGCGGCCACGATGGCCTTGATATTCGTAATGCCGCGACTGCCCACCGCCAGCGCAATCGTTGCTCCCGGTTTGATTTGCGCCAGAATTCCGGCTTCGATCAACCCGTGCTTCACCTGAGCTGGAATATCAATAGCCGCAGCCTGTGGAAAAAGCTGTTCCACCGGCATCATGTGCGGCCAGGCAAAATCATTCATAGCAGCAACGGGATTTGCGACCCGCAGTCCGTTCATTTCAGCGGACCATAGCCGGATTTGGGATTGCCATTGTCATCCAGCTTGTCACAAGCCCAGAGCAATCCCCGCGAAACTAAATTCAAATAGACCTCGGACTGCATCGTGGCATTTTGATGTCCAAGTGTCGTCACGAATACGCGCGCCTTGCCATACGTGTTCAACCAGATGACGACATGATCCTTTTGCGTTTCCTTGCCAAAAGCCTGCGCCAGCGGAATCATGTCCGGCCACAGCTTTTCATTCTTATAGAGTTCATCTCCGGCATCCGGCCACACTGCCGGAAAACCTTTCAGCACCGGGTGTTCCGGCTTGAGCACCTTCACCTCTAAATCCGCCGCCTTTTCGTGGCTGAAGGAACTGATGCCGAGACATTTTCTCCACTCATCCGTCTTCGCCTTGCGGTAGCTGTGTTCGGAACAATGCAACATCACCGCCGGAACGCCCGCTTTATGCGCTGCGGTAATTCCTTCGACAAACGCATCATCATCCACAAATCCAAAGCATTCGTTATGCACAATCACATCGTAGCCCTTGGCCCAGTCCGGATTGCTGTAAACGCTGATCTTGTGCTCCCGCGTGTTGTCCCCTTCATGCACAATCGTCCACACCACATTGGCGCGGGCGGTAATGCCTTCCGAAAGAATTTTCTTCTGATGCTCATAATCATGGCAGCAGCCGCCTGTGATCATCAGCGCCTTGATCGGTTCCGCCGCCTGGGCAGCCATCAAAGTAACGCCCGCGTAAAACAACGCCGCGCACGCCGTAAGAGAAAGATGTTTCATGACAAAATGGAGGGTTGAGTCTCGGTTAATTATGTGTTGAAATTATGCCGAGAGTGTAATGGCACCAATTGCAGACACGCAAGCCAATGGTTTGGGGCGGCTTGCGGTCCAGCCGGGAAACGGGTAGCTTCAAGGCTTAAGATGCAATGTTCAACCCGCCATTACCCACTGATCTGTAGTGATTTGTCGTAAACATATAGCCTTATTCGTCACGCGGATTCTTCCGGCGTTACTGTGCGCCCTGCTGCTGAATGCCTGCGGAAAACAAAAACATCAAGACCTCGTCGCCCAGGGAAACGCCGCGGAAAAAGCCGGTTCCATAGACAACGCCACCGTGTTGTATGCCGATGCCCTCCGGTTGAAACCCGACGACAGCGCGCTGCGTGAGCATCTGGCCGACCTTTATTTTCAGCGCAAACAATATCTGGATGCCGCGCCGCATTATTTAACCCTCTCCAAAGTAGCGCCCCAGCCGGAGCATTTCAAAGAACGCGCCACTTTCATCCTGATCGAGCTGCAACAGTACAAGGCGGCGGAAGAAATCCTCCAACCGGAATTAAAGCTCAATCCCAAATCCATTTGGGCCCGGGAATATTCTGCCGACTTATTGGCCGCCCGTTTCCGCGTAAATGAAGCCGTCATCGCCTACGAAAAACTCCTCGCCGACCAAACCCTCACCGGCCATCGGCGGTTGGAAGTGCGCGTGAAATACGGACGCGCCTTATTCGCCGCCAGCCGTCAGGAGAAAGCGTTGGCCGAATTCGACGCCGTCACCAAAGCCGATCCCAAATACTACGAAGCCCAGATTTTTCGCGCCAATTTTTATCTGGCCATTGGTAATCAGACCGAGGCCGTCAAGGCTTACCTCGAAGTCCGCGAGCACTTCCCGCAAACGGATGAAGCGATTATCGGTCTCGCCGCCATTGCTGTCAGCAATCAGAAAATTGACGAAGCGATCACCCTGTATGAAGCCGCCCGTCAACTCAAACCGGAGCGGATCGACACACTCTTCTGGCTCGCGGAACTCTACTATCAAAAACAGGACACCACCAAACTGACTGCGCTCGGTCAAAATTTAAAATCCAGCAAACGCGAAAACGAAGCCATGCAGGGATACTTGCTGGGGCTCAAAAAACTTCTCAGCAAGGATTACCAAGGCGCTTTGGCGGCTTTCGAGCATATGTATCCGTTTGTTCGCGAGTATCCCGGCATTCTCGATAAAATGGGTCAATGCTATCTGGAAATGGGCGATGCTCAAAAGGCGGAGTCCCTCTTTTCCAAAGTCGAACACGATACGCAAACTCAACAACAACTCTGGCTCTCACTCGCGCGCGCCCATTTAACAAACCAATCCTATTCGCGCGCTTTGCGCCTGCTGAAAATTATCAACTCCGACAATCTTTCCCCGCTCATGGCGCAAGCCGAATTTGGCGTCGCAGATTATCGTGAAGCGCTGAAAGCCGCGCAATCATGGCTGCGCAAGGAGCCGGATTCCATCCCGGCCAACCTGATCGCGGCCGAAAGTTTACAGCGCATTGATCAATCGGCTCAAAGTCAGGCTTACCTCCGGCGCATTATCGAGGTGGACCCAAAGTCCGCCGCGGCCGCCTTTGCGCAAGCACAACTGCTGCTGGCGCAAAATAAGCTCGCCGAAGCCGGTGACCTGCTCGAAAAAAACTATGATCGCCTGGGCAAACTCCCGGGACCCACTCAACCTCTGGGACAAATCCG